>CAYFTI010000048.1:0-16329 GCA_964346065.1 uncultured Hyphomicrobiaceae bacterium | reverse complement strand
AAAAACGTGTAGGCGATCAGCGCAATGAAACGCTCGATGGCCAGTAGCGGCCGGTGCATGAAAAACAGGAGCCAGAAGATGCCCAGATGCACGCCGATATACATCTGCCAAAGGCCGTCGACCTTGTTGCTGACCATCACCAGCGTCTGGAAATGCTCCGCGAAATCCATCTCTCCCCCCGCATTACTGTTCTGATTTGACGCGCATTTTATCCGAAAACCGGCTCTGATCCCGGATCAGGTCCGGGACAGGCTTTTTCGTGAATGCGCTCTATAACATTGCCGGAAATACCCGGTCGGGCGGCGCGTGCCCGTCCATGAACGTCTTGATGTTGATGATGACCTTCTCGCCCATGTCGATCCGGCCCTCGATGGTGGCCGAGCCCATATGCGGCAGCGCGACGACACGACGATTGTTCAGCAGGCGCGGATTGATGGCCGGCTCATGTTCGAACACGTCCAGCCCCGCCCCGGCGATCTCGCCGTTGTCGATCAGCCGGGCGAGCGCGTTCTCGTCGATGACCTCGCCGCGTGCGGTGTTGACGATATAGGCGTCCGGCTTGATGAGCTTCAGCCGCCGCGCAGACAGCAGGTGATAGGTCGCCGGGGTGTGCGGGCAGTTGACCGAGATGATGTCCATGTGCGCGAGCATCTGGTCGAGGCTCTCCCAGTAGGTCGCCTCCAGTTCCTGCTCGATCGCCTCCGGCGCCGGGCGGCGGTTGTGGTAATGGATCGACAGGCCGAAGGCCCTGGCCCGACGCGCCACCGCCTGGCCGATCCGTCCCATGCCAATGATGCCCAGCCGCTTGCCGTAGATGCGATGGCCGAGCATCCAGGTCGGCGACCAGCCCGGCCAGTCCTGATTGGTCTTCAGCAGCGTCGCGCCTTCCAGCAGCCGGCGCGGCACGGCGAGAATCAGCGCCATTGTCATATCGGCGGTATCTTCGGTGAGAACGCCGGGCGTGTTGGTGATGGTTATGCCGCGGTTCCGCGCCGTCTCGATGTCGATATTGTCCACGCCCGTGCCGAAGTTGGCGATGAGCTTCAGGTTCTCGCCCGCGCGGCTGAGCACTTCGCGGTCGATCTTGTCCGTCACCGTCGGCACCAGCACTTCCGCCGTCTCGACCGCTTCGATCAGCTCGGCCTTGGTCATGGGATGATCGTTCGCGTTAAGCCGCGCGTCGCACAATTCGCGCATGCGGACTTCGACCATCTGGGGGAGCTTTCGCGTCACGATGACCAGCGGTTTGGAAGCATTCATGGGGGACTCTCAGGCTGTGCTGTGGCGTTGGGCGTTTCCGTTTCTGGTTCGGGACCGCAGGGGCCATCTCCGCGACAGGAGCATGACGGCCTGTTTATCGCAAGCATTATGTCCCGGAAAGGCGTGGCGGCGCCATAGCTGCGGAAGGCCGCGCGATCGCACTTGCCCGCCGGCAGCAGAGTGGACTATGCATGGCGGCACCGTGTCGATCTCCGGTTGCAGATAGAGCACCAGAAGCAAGGGCTTGGCGTGAAGGTGTCCACAAGGTCATGACGGGAGGAGGTCGGGGGAACCTTTCAGCGCTTGGGCTGGCATTCGTGTGTGTGCTTCTGGTTGCCTGCTTGCACAATCCGCAGCCGGCGGCGGCGCAGATGGAGCGCGAAACGGGCGAAAGCGGCCTGCCGCTGCCGCGTTTCGTGAGCCTGAAAGCCGACCGGGTGAACGTGCGCCGCGGCCCCGGTTTCGATCATGAAATCGACTGGGTGTTTCTTCGTGCCGGGCTGCCCGTTGAAGTGATCGCGGAGTTCGACACATGGCGGAAAATCAGGGACAGCGAGGGCGCGGAGGGATGGGTGCTCGGGTCGCTCCTGAGTGGACGCCGAACAGCGCTCGTCGCGCCGTGGACCAAAGCCAAGGAAAGCCGGACCTTCTCCTTGCGCGCCGATACGGAAAAGACGGCGCGTATCGTCTCGCGCCTCGGGCCGAAAGTCTTGGTCAACATTATCTCCTGCACCGGGACGTGGTGTGAGGTCGTGACCCGTGACCTCGACGGCTGGATCGCGCAGGATGTGTTGTGGGGCGTCTACCCGCGCGAGACGATCGAATAGTGACGCCGAGCGAGGACCCCAGCCATGACCCAGGTCTTGATCATCACCGGCGCCAGCAGAGGTATTGGCGCCGCCACTGCGCGGATCGCCGGGCAGAGAGGCTGGTCGGTTTGCGTGAATTACCGTTCGGACGAGGCCGGGGCGCGCGCCGTCGCCCGCGAGATCACCGAGGCTGGCGGCCAGGCGCTCGTCGTTCAAGGCGATGTTGCGCATGAGGCGGATGTCCTGCGGTTGTTCGAGACAGTCGATCGTGAATACGGCCGGCTGGACGGGCTGGCCAACAATGCGGGCATCCTCGAAGAACAGACAAGGCTGGATCAGATGTCGGCGGACCGGCTCTCAAGGGTCTTCGCCACGAATATCACCGGCGCTTTCCTGAGCGCGCGCGAGGCGGTACGGCGAATGTCAACCGCTCACGGCGGACACGGCGGCGCGATCGTGAATGTTTCTTCGGCCGCATCGCGGCTGGGCTCACCGTTCGAATACATTGACTATGCCGCCTCGAAAGGCGCGCTGGATACGCTGACCCTTGGTCTGTCGAAGGAAGTCGCGGCCGAAGGCGTTCGTGTGAACGCTGTACGCCCCGGCCTCATTTATACGGACATCCACTCTGCGGGTGGCGAGCCGGGGCGTGTCGACCGCCTTGGCTCCACGGTCCCCATGAAGCGTGGCGGGACTGCGGAGGAGGTCGCGCTGGCGATAATGTGGCTGATGTCGGAAGAAGCGCGGTATTGCACCGGGTCGCTATTGGACGTCGCCGGCGGCCGCTGAGTAAGGCGGCCTGTCAGTCGCTGTCGACCAGCCGGATCAGAACATCGACGCGGGATACTCGCTTTCCCGCCGGAACCTCAGGCAACTCACCGATGCTCAACTGTTCATCGATGTCGATCAATTCGCCATCGCTCTCGATATAGAAATGGTAATGATCAGAGGTGTTCGTGTCGAAATACGTCTTCGACCCCTCGATCGCCACTTCACGCAGAAGTCCGGCCGACGTGAACTGGTGAAGGGTATTGTAGACCGTCGCGAGCGACACGCGAACCCCGGCACGCTCGGCTTCGGCGTGCAAGTCCTCGGCAGTGACGTGGCGATCCCCGGATCCGAACAGGATGCCGCCCAGCGCGAGTCGCTGGCGCGTCGGGCGCAGCCCGGCCGAGGCCAGCTTCTGATGAATTTCCTGAGTGGCGGCCGAATTCGTCATGGTTCCCTAACTGGCAGCGATTCGCATACGGATCATGCACAATGATCTATTGGAAAGTATAGTGACACATGGGGTCTTTCGCAACCATAGCCTGCCGGCCACCGCGTGTCTTGCAAGCGGGTTTTTTTTCGCTGTACGGGTGTGATAAAACAACAGTATGCGCTATCTGGTTGAGATAGAAGCGTGCCAGCGGACTGAAGAGGATAACGGTTGCTGAAAAACAAGCATGAACAGCCGGATGAGGCCCCTCGCCGGGATAGCTACGGCTTCGACGACTTACTGGCCTGTGCGCGGGGTGAATTGTTCGGACCAGGCAATCCACAACTGCCGCTTCCGCCCATGCTCATGTTCGACCGCATCACGCGGATCGCCGACAACGGCGGCGAGCATGGCAAGGGCGAGATCGTCGCCGAACTTGATGTCAAACCGGGGCTGTGGTTTTTCGACTGCCATTTCAAGGGCGATCCGGTCATGCCCGGGTGTCTGGGGCTTGACGCCATGTGGCAGCTTCTCGGCTTCTTCCTCGGATGGGTCGGCGGCCAGGGCAAGGGACGCGCACTGAGCGTCGGCGAAGTCAAGTTCTCCGGAATGGTCGTTCCGACCGTTCAGAAAGTGGAATATATCGTCAATCTGAAGCGCACCATGATGCGCAAGTTCACGCTGGGCATCGCTGACGGGACATTAAAGGCCGATGGCGAGCCGATCTACAGCGCACAGGACCTCCGGGTTGGCTTGTTCTCGGCGGAACCCGCGAAAGCCTGAAACCGCTTCGGCGCCGGCTGGTACGGCTCCCGCAACACGCACGATGGCAGGACGGCAAGCAAGCGCCCCCATCCCGGCATGACTGCAGCACGCATGCGCGAACAAACGTGGCATAAAGGGTTCCGGCAATAATGAGACGCGTCGTCGTCACAGGAATGGGGATCGTATCCTCGATCGGCAGCAACACGGAAGAGGTCCTGGAGTCCCTGCGCGAGGGGCGCTCCGGCATCGTCCGCGCCGATGAATACGCTGAACTGGGCTTCCGCTCCCATGTTCACGGCGCCCCCACGCTCGACTGGCAGGAAGCGCTTGACCGCAAGACGCGCCGTTTCATGGGGGCTGGCTCGGCCTGGAACTACATCTCGATGCAGCAGGCAATCGCGGATGCCGGGCTCGAAAAGAACGAGATCTCGCACGACCGGACGGGGCTCGTAATGGGGTCTGGCGGCCCGTCAACCGAAGCGATTGTGCGCGCAGCAGACACGACACGCGAGAAGGGTCCCAAGAAGGTCGGACCGTTCGAAGTCCCCAAGGCGATGTCCAGCACGGCATCCGCCACGCTTGCCACGCCGTTCCAGATCCGCGGCGTGAACTACTCGATATCCTCGGCCTGCTCGACCTCCGCGCATTGCATCGGCAACGCGGCGGAAATGATCCAGTGGGGCAAGCAGGACATCATGTTCGCCGGCGGCAGCGAGGAACTGCACTGGACGCTGACGGTGCTGTTCGACGGTATGAATGCCCTGTCGTCGGATTTCAACGATACTCCGGAGGTCGCCAGCCGGGCTTATGACATCAATCGTGACGGCTTTGTCATTGCGGGCGGTGCAGGCGTTGTGGTCCTGGAGGAATTGGAGCGCGCGAAGGCACGCGGCGCCAGGATTTACGGCGAACTGGTCGGCTACGGCGCGAATTCCGATGGTTTCGACATGGTTCAGCCGTCCGGCGAGGGCGCGGTTCGCTGCATGAACCTTGCAATGGAGGGATTGGACTGCGAGATCGACTACATCAATCCGCACGCTACCTCGACCCCCATCGGTGATCTGCGTGAGCTTGATGCCCTTCGCGAAGTGTTCGGCGATAATTGCCCACCGCTGTCGGCAACAAAGTCTCTGACAGGACACAGCCTTGGGGCGGCGGGCGTCCACGAGGCGATCTATTCGCTGCTGATGTTGAACAATGACTTCATCTGCACTTCCGCACATATCGAGGAACAGGACCCCGAAACGAAGGACATGCCGATCGTTCGCGAACGGCAGGACGACGTGCAGCTGAATTGCGTCATGTCCAACAGTTTCGGTTTTGGCGGCACGAACGCCTGCCTTGTATTCAAACGATACAAAAGTTGATGCGGGAAATTGGGTCGCATCCTTTCGATTTTTTTATTTCGGTTTTAAGACCTGTGGCGCGCGTCCTCGAGCCCGGGATCGGGACGTGTCAGACATTGGCTATGAGGGAATGCCGCGCAGTTTCCGGTGCAGACGGTGGCTACCGGTCCGAAACTGCAACCACGAAGAGCGCAACGCCGCGATCCGCCGCCAATCGGACGGGCCGCGTGCCGAAGCCAGCCACGCGCAGGTGAGACAATGACGGGGACTGATATCACGAAGCCGGGACCGCTCATGGCGGGAAAGCGCGGGCTGATCATGGGCGTCGCCAACGAACGCTCGATCGCTTACGGCATCGCGCGGCTGCTTGCCGCGCAAGGGGCAGAACTGGCGTTTACCTATCAGGGCGAGGCATTCGGGCGTCGCGCCGTGCCGCTGGCAGAATCGCTGGGCGCAAAGATCATCCTGCCCTGCGATGTCATGGATATCTCATCCGTGGATCAGGTGTTCGAGACTCTCAGGCAGGAATGGGGCCAGATGGACTTTCTGGTCCATGCGCTGGCGTTTTCGGACCGTAATGAACTGAAGGGGCGCTATGCCGACACGAGCCGGGAAAACTTCATCAATTCCATGGTGATTTCCTGCTTCTCGTTCACCGAGGTCGCACAGCGCGCCTCCGACCTCATGCCGAATGGCGGCGCAATGCTGACCCTGACTTATGCCGGCTCGACGCGCGTCGTCCCACGCTATAACGTCATGGGTGTTGCCAAGGCCGCGCTGGAGGCGTCAGTACGCTATCTGGCCGCGGACATGGGCCCGCAGAACGTGCGGGTTAACGCGCTGTCCGCAGGGCCCATGCGTACGCTGGCGGGCGCGGGTATCTCAGATGCGCGTGTTCTGTTCAATTATCAGAAGCTGCATTCCCCGCTGGGCCGGACCCCGACGCAGGACGAGGTTGGCGGTGCTGCGCTTTATCTCTTGTCCGACCTTTCGACGGCGGTGACCGGCGAAGTTCACTTCGTCGATTCCGGCTACAACATCATCTCGATGCCGCAGCCCGAGCGCATCCAGGAGACAGGCGAAGGCACGGCGCCCGAAAACGGCAATGCCAATGGCGAGCGAAGCAAGTCGTCCAGCGCTGCGGAATGATGCTCCGCCGGTAGCAGGTTGGGAGCCGCAGTTCATTGCAGGCGACAAGAGTGCGATCTGCGCCAGCATCATCGCCGATTTGCCCCAATGGTTCGCGCGCCCACAGGCCAACAGGATCTACGCCGAAGCAGCCGCCGAGCTGGATATGCTCGGGTGTTACGCGGACCATGAGGCCGCCGGGTTCGCGAGCCTGCAGCAGCACTTCGGCACAACCGGGGAGATTTACCTCCTGGCAGCGCGGCCGCGCTGGCATGGAAGTGGGCTGGGACGCGCCCTCGTGAGCGCGGCGGAGGCGTGGGCGCGGGCGAGGCGGCTTAAATTCCTGACCGTGAAGACACTGGGGCCGTCGCACCCTGATCCGGCCTACGAAGCCTCGCGTCGCTTTTATCGAGCGATGGGCTTCCTACCGATCGAGGAAATACAGGATATTTGGCCGGGGAATCCGTGCCTGCTGCTGCTCAAGACCCTGGACTGAGCCTCACGCCGCTTTCGCGTGCACGCTCAAGTCGCGGATCGACGGGGTCTTGCCGTTGAGCGGGTTGGCCGGGTCCCACGGGATGCGCATGGTCTCGAAGCGCGTGCCGAGGGCATCGACGATCAGGAGCCTGCCGGCCATCGTTTCGCCAATGCCGAGCAGTTCCTTCAGCACCTCCATCGCCTGCAACGTCCCGAGCACGCCCGCCAGCGCCCCAAGGATGCCAGCCTCCTCGCAGGAGCGCACGGTGCCGGGCGGCGGCGCTTCGGGGAACAGGCAGCGATAGCTGGGCCGCGGCTTGCCGTCCGCATCGGTCTCGAAGGCGCGGAACGTCGACAGGTACCCGTCGAACTGGCCAAGCGCGGCGAACACCAGCGGCGCCTGCGCGAAATAGCAGGCATCGTTGACGAGATAGCGCGTAGCGAAGTTGTCCGAGCCGTCGGCGACGATGTCGTAATCGCCGATAATCTCCAGCGCGTTGTCAGCGCTCAGCCGGTCGGGGATTTCATCGACGGTGACATGCGGGTTGAGCGCGCGGATGCGCCGGGCCGCGCTGGCCGTCTTCAACTCACCGACCTGATCGGTGTCATGGATCACCTGGCGCTGCAGATTGCTCAGGGTGACGCAGTCATGATCGATAATGCCGAGCCGGCCGACCCCCGCAGCCGCCAGATAGGGCAGCACCGCCGAGCCGAGCCCGCCCGCGCCGATCACCAGCACGCTGGCGGCCTTCAGCTTCTGCTGGCCCGGCCCACCGACCTGATGCAGTACCAGATGCCGCTTGTAGCGCTCGATTTCGTCCGACGAAAAACTCAACCGATGCCTCGTTACCTAGGGCTGGACCCCGCCCCTCACCGAGACGTAGTGTTGCGTCCTCAGCCGCGAAAGGCAAGATGGAGCTGTTACTCTGCTGCCTGCGCCTGCGGCACTCGGGAGACCCGCGCCGCGCAGAACTTGAACTCCGGGATCTTGCCATAAGGGTCAAGCTGCGGGTTGGTCAACACGTTGGCCGGCGCCTCGCCGAAACAGAACGGGATGAACACCATGCCCGCCGAGACGTCACGGTCCGCGCGCAGCGTCAGGTCGATCGTGCCGCGCCGCGTCTCCACACGGATCGACTCGCCCGGCGATGCCCCTAGCCGCTCGATCTCGCGCGGATGCATGGACGCCACCGGTTCCGGCTCAAGGTCGTTGAGCCTGCCCGCACGCCGGGTCATCGCGCCTGTGTGCCAGTGCTCCAGCATCCGGCCCGTGGTCAGCACCATCGGGTACTCCTGGTCGGGAAGTTCGTCCGGGGCAATCAGGTCGGCCGGAACAATTTTCGCGCGTCCGTCCTTCGTCGGGAATCCCTCGCCAAACAGGATCTCGCGGCCCGGTTGATCCTCCGCATCTGCCGGGTAGACCACCGACTCCTCGCGCTCGATCCGCGACCACGGAATATTGGTCAGCGAGGGCATCAGCGACTGCATCTCGGTGTAGACATCGGCAACGCTGTCATAGCGCCAGTCCAGCCCGACGCGCTGGGCGAGTTCGCAGATCAGTTCCCAGTCCTGCCTCGCCTCGCCCGGGGGCGACACGGCCGGACGGCCAAGCTGCACCTGCCGGTTGGTATTCGTGTAAGTCCCGAGCTTCTCCGCGTGGGCCGAGGCCGGGAGGACCACGTCCGCGTGCCAGGCCGTCTCGGTGAGGAAGAGGTCCTGCACCACGAGGGTATCGAGCTTGGCAAGCGCGGCGCGGGCATGGGTCTGATCCGGGTCTGACATGGCCGGGTTCTCGCCCATGATGTACATTCCGCGGATTTCATCCTCGTGGATCGCGTTCATGATCTCAACGACGGTCAGCCCCCGGTTCGGGTCGAGGGGCTGACCCCAGGCGTCCTCGTAGCGCCGGCGCACATCCGGGTCTTCAACGGACTGGTAATCCGGGAACACCATCGGAATAAGTCCCGCGTCCGATGCGCCCTGCACGTTGTTCTGCCCGCGCAGCGGATGCAGTCCGGTGCCGGGACGGCCCACATGGCCTGTCGTAAGCGCCAGCGCGATCAGGCAGCGCGAATTGTCCGTGCCGTGGACATGCTGGGAAATGCCCATCCCCCAGAAGATCACCGAGCGCTCGGCCTGCGCATAGGTGCGCGCGATCTCGCGGATATAGTCAGCCTCGACGCCGCAAACCGGCGCCATTGCCTCGGGCGAGAACTCCGCGACCTTCTCCTTCAGCGCCTCGAAACCGCTGGCATGGGCCTGGATGTATTGCTCATCGTAGAGCTTTTCCTCGACGATGACGTGCAGCATCGCGTTCAAGAGCGCGACGTCCGTGCCCGGCTTGAAGCGCACCGGATGGCTCGCATGGCGCATCAGCTCCTGCCCGCGCGGGTCAATGACGATAACCTTGGCGCCGCGCTTGGCAGCCTGCTTCAGGTAGGTCGCTGCGACGGGATGGTTATGCTCGGGCCGCGCGCCGATAACCACGAAGCAGTCGGCATCTTCCACCGCCGTGAACGGCGCGGTCACACCGCCAGAGCCTATACCCTCGATCAGCGCGGCCACTGAGGAGGCGTGGCAAAGCCGCGTGCAGTGATCAACGTTGTTGGTGCCGAAGCCCTGGCGGATCAGCTTCTGGAACAGATAGGCTTCCTCGTTCGACCCCTTGGCGGAGCCGAACCCGGCGAGCGCATCGCCACCATGGGTGTCGCGGATCTCGCGCAGGCCGCCGGCTGCGCGCTCAAGCGCTTCGTCCCAGCTCGCCTCGCGGAATACCTCCCACGGGTTCATGGGGTCGACGCGCATGTCGCCGCGCTTGGGCGCGTCCTCGCGGCGGACCAGCGGCTTGGTCAGGCGCTCGGGATGGTTGATATAGTCGAAGCCGAAGCGGCCCTTGACGCACAGCCGGTTCTCGTTCGCCGGGCCTTCGCGGCCATCCACCTGCACGATCTCGTTGTCCTTGACGCTCACCTGCGTCTGGCAGCCGACGCCGCAATAGGGGCAGACCGAATCGACCGTCTTGTCCGGCCAGACCGTGCGCGTTTGCGCCTGCTCGTCCATGAGCGACTTCTCGTAGAGCGCGCCGGTCGGGCAGGCCTGCACGCATTCCCCGCAGGCCACGCAGGTCGAATTGCCCATCGGATCATCGAAGTCGAAGACCGGCTTGGCTTCGTGCCCGCGCAGCGCCATGCCGATCACGTCGTTGACCTGCACCTCGCGGCAGGCGCGCACGCACAGATTGCACTGAATGCACGCATCCAGATTGACCGCGATCGCCGCGTGCGATGGATCGGGCGTGAAGCCTTCGCGCGCGGGCAGCCGGCTGCCTTCGACGCCCAGTTCGCGCGCCCAGCGCCAGAATTTCGAGTCCGGGTCGGGGTGGCGGACCTGCGGCGGCTGGTCGGCG
This sequence comes from uncultured Hyphomicrobiaceae bacterium, assembly GCA_964346065.1. Classification (GTDB taxonomy): domain Bacteria; phylum Pseudomonadota; class Alphaproteobacteria; order Rhizobiales; family Rhodomicrobiaceae; genus Dichotomicrobium. The sequence continues at coordinate 5,940 of CAYFTI010000048.1, read as the reverse complement.
GCGAGAAGCTCAAACACCATCTTGCGCGCCTTGGCCGCGCGCTCGCTAGCGGTTTTGACGGCCATGCCGTCTTTCGGCTTCCGGACGCACGAAGCGGCGAGGACACGCTCGCCCTCGACTTCCACCATGCAGGCGCGGCAATTGCCGTCGGCGCGATAGCCAGGCGCGTCGAGCCAGCAAAGATGCGGAATCTCGACGCCCGCGCGCTTGGCCGCCTGCCAGATCGTCTCCTCCGGCGCGGCGGCAACGTCACGGCCATCCAGCGTGAAGCGAATCTCCTCAGTCATGCATGACTCTCTCGGCAATGAAGCGTTGGGCCTGAGGCTCTACCAGATCCTCGCGGAACCATTTGAGCAGATGATTGACAACGTTGGGCGCGGCCTGCCCGAGACCGCAGATCGAGGCGTCGCGCATCACCGCCTCCAGATCGGCGATCGTGTCCTCGTCCAGCCGTGTCTGTTGCAGCAGGCGCGTCATCTTTTCGGTGCCGGCGCGGCAAGGCGTGCACTGCCCGCAGCTCTCGTCGGCGAAGAAATGCATCAGGTTGATCACCGCGTCCTTCACGCTGTCGTGCTGCGAGAGTACGATCACCGCGTGCGAGCCGATAAACCCGCCATGCTCGTTGAGCGGCCCGCCGAAATCGAGCGGGATATCGGCGAGTGACGCCGGAAAGATGCCGCCGGAGGCGCCGCCTGGCAGATAGGCCTTGAGCCGGTGACCATCGGCCATACCGCCGCAGTAGTCCTCGACCAGTTCGCGCAGGGTGATGCCCGCCGGGGCCAGCTTGACGCCCGGCTCGCGGACACGGCCAGAGACGGAATAAGAGCGCAGCCCCTTGTGGCCGTCCTTGCCCTGACCCGCGAACCACGGCGCGCCGCGCTCGATGATATCGCGCACCCACCACAGGGTTTCGACGTTGTGGTTGAGCGTGGGACGCCCGAAGAGCCCGACCTCCGCGATATAGGGCGGCTTGTGACGCGGCAGACCGCGCTTGCCTTCGATGCTTTCAAGCATCGCGGATTCTTCGCCGCAAATGTAAGCGCCCGCGCCGCGGCGCAGCTCGATGGGGCAGTCTGCGGTGAGCCCGGCCGCGTCGAGCGCGGCGATTTCGCGGCGAAGGATTTCCAGCACGGCCGGGTATTCATCGCGCATGTACAAGTAAATACGCTCCGCGCCGACGGCCCAGGCGGCGATCAGTGCGCCCTCGAACATGCGGTGCGGGTCGCGCTCCAGATGATAGCGGTCCTTGAAAGTTCCTGGCTCGCCTTCGTCGCCGTTGATCGTGACGTAGCGCGGACCCGGGAAACCGCGTACGATGCCCCATTTCCGCCCGGCCGGGAAGCCTGCGCCACCGAGGCCCGCGAGGCCGGCATCCGACATTTCGGCGATGATGTCATCCGCACTGCGCCTGCCGGAGCGGCACTCAGTCAGCACATGATAGCCGCCTTCGGCGCGGTAGGCTTCGAAGTCCTTGTAATACGGGATCGCCGGAGTCGAGACGTCGCCCGAGGCGAGTCCGAGCAGCCCTTCCGCCGTGGCGTTGCCAACCTCGACATTGCCGCAGCGCGCCGCCGGCGCCTGAGCGCAACGCCCCATGCATGGCGCGCGCACCACGCGAACGCGGCTCGGATCGCAGCCGCGCGCAGCCGTCTCGATCAACTGTTCGGCACCGGCCATCGCACAGGACTGCGTGTCACACACGCGGATCGTCACCGGCGGGGGCGCGGCCTCGCCCTCCTTGACGAGATCGAAATGATGATAGAACGAAGCGACTTCCCAGACTTCGGCCTGGGACAGGCGCATCAGGTCAGCCAGCGCGCGCAGATGCCGCTCATGCAGACAGCCGAAGCGATCCTGCAACACGTGAAGATGCTCGATCAGCAGATCTCGCTGCTCGATCGGGCGGCCTTCGAGAGCCGTGCGCACCTCCGCCAGAGCGCCCTCGTCCACGGGGCGGCCCTTCGGAAAACCGGCGCGTTTGAGATCGATAACCGTCAATTTTCCCACGCCCTTAGCCTATGTCTCGCGAGCGGCCCGGTAGCCATCGTATCGCCGCTCAAGCTAGGCGCTTGATGGCCCAAGCGCTCGTCCAAATCCGCCATCGCGCGTCGCGCAAGCGTCATGCCCGTCGATGACGCGATCACAACGTCGTGCGCAGCAAATAAAGGCCGGTGGCCACGAGCAGCAGCCATATCAGGATGACAAAAATCTGCTGGCTTATAAAACGGAATACGCTCTGCCCGATAACGACGCCAACCAGCGTCAGCGGAAGACAGATCAAGGCCGCCGAGCCAACGCCATCGGCCAACCCGTCGCCGGCCACCTGCATGGCGAAAACGGCGGTATAAACGAACAGGAAAAAGGTCAGCGTCGTGGCGCGCGCCGACTCCTTGGCGATGACAGTCCCGGAGAAATAGAGCATGAGCGGCGGTCCCGGCACCCCGATGCTCGTGGCCAGAAGCCCGGATGCCGCACCGATCCCGTAGTCCCGCGCCGATGTTCGCGTGAAACGCATCTTCACGGCAAGAAGCAGTGCAAGCGCCAGTGCAACGGTCGCAACAAGACCTTTCAGGAGGCCGGCATTTCCGTACAGATAGATCACCAGCCCCACCGGAGCGCCTGCCAGCGCCCCCACCAGCAGCCGCCGGAGAAGCATGGCGTCGGCGTCGCGGATTGCGTAAGGCAGCATGACGAGCGATATCGCCGCGCCCAGCACGATATTGAGCTGAATGGCGGTCTCCGGCTCGTAAACGAGCAAGAACAAGGGCGTGGCCATGAGAGAGAAGCCGAACCCGGTCGCCGCTTGCAGCAGCGCCGCGAACAGCGCAATCCCCGGCCCCCACGCGAGGATCGCGCCAATCTCCGGCATTGCTAGCATCGTTTGTCTGGCCTGATCATTTTTTTTATTTCGGAAGTCGCGTTTTTTCGGTTAGATGACGGTTGTGATACCGCAAAAGCAATGCTGCAATCCGTAGTGTGCTGCCTTCAACTCTTGAGAATAGCATGGGGAGGATCATGGGTAAGCCTGGTCGACATTTCTTGCACATTCCGGGGCCGACCAATATTCCCGATCGCGTGCTGCGCGCGATGGATCAGGCGGTCGAGGATCATCGCGGTCCGGGTTTCGCACAGCGGACATTGCGGCTTCTGCCGCGCCTGCAAAAGCTGTTCAAGTGCTCCGGGCCCGTGGTGATTTATCCGGCCTCGGGAACCGGCGCATGGGAGGCGGGCCTGGTGAACACCCTCTCGCCTGGCGACCGCGTTCTGATGGCCGATATCGGTCATTTCGCCTCGCTTTGGAAAGACATGGCGGATCGTCTCGGGCTGGTGCCGGAATTCCTCCCGAGCGACTGGCGCCGCGCCGCCGATCCGGTGGCGATCGGCGAACGGCTGGCGGCGGACACGGCACACGAAATCAAAGCCGTATGCGTTGTTCATAACGAGACCTCGACAGCCTGCGCCGCGCGCATCCCCGAGATCCGCAAGGCGATCGACGATGCGGGACACCCGGCCCTGTTCATGGTCGACACGATCTCCTCGCTCGGCTCCATGGACTATCGCCATGACGATTGGAAAGTCGATGTCAGTGTCGGCGGGTCGCAGAAAGGCATGATGCTGCCGCCCGGCATGAGCTTCAACGCCATCAGCCAAAAGGCCCTGGACGCCTCGAAGACCGCGCGGCTGGCGAAGTGTTACTGGGACTGGAACGACATGCTGTCGACCAACCAGAACGGCTTTTTCCCATACACGCCGGCGACCAACCTGCTCTACGCGCTGGATGAGGCGCTCAACATCATGGATGAGCAGGGTCTCGACAACATCTTTGCACGGCATGACCGCCACGCCGAGGCGACCCGGCGCGCGGTGGCCGCATGGGGCCTGGAACTGGTCTGCGCCGATCCGCGGGAGTATTCCAGCTCCCTGACGGCGATCTTCGTGCCAGAGGGCTACAGCGCCAACGCCCTGCGTGCTCAGATTCTCGACCAGTTCGACCTGTCGCTCGGCACCGGGCTGGGCCGCTGGGCAGACCGCGTGTTCCGCATCGGCCATCTGGGTGATCTCAATGACCTGACGCTGCTTGGCGCGATCAGCGGGGTCGAGATGGGTCTGAAGGTTGCCGGGATCCCGCACAGCGCGGGCGGCACGCAAGCCGCGATGGATTATCTCGCCGGCGCCGAGGAAAACGCGCAGGCCACGCCGCAGCAATCGGCGATGGCGTAAGCCGAAAAGGCATCATGACGGCGATAACACCACGAGTATTGCCGTCATGCTCCCGACTGACAGCGCGGTGCCAAGCGCAACCGCGCCCGATGTCGAGTTTATGACGCGTCCATATTGCTTGGCGAGCACGAATGCGTTGACCCCGGTGGGGCAGGCCGCGAACAGGACGGCCACGCCGGCCCATACCGGATCGAGCCGTACCACATGGAAGGCCAGGGCCCAGACCAGCAGCGGCAGCCCCACGAGCTTGATGAGCAAGAGCGCGGTGAGGGTCGGAACCTGACCGCGGATCGAGAAATCGCGCAAGCTGAGCCCGAGCGTGAACAAGGCGCATGGCACGCCTGCCTGCGCCAGCAGATCGAGCATGGCCCGTGGCGACTCCCCCAGCCCGATACCGGTCTGGCGCCACAGCGTGCCCGCCAGAACCGCAAGAATGATGGGGTTGGCCAGCAGGTTCTGGCCGAGTTCCGTGACCAGCGCGCGCGCCGAGGTCTGCCCGTGTTCGGAAACCGCTTCGACATGCAGCGTCGCGGCAAGCCATAATAGCGCCGTGTGGATCGAGGTGATAACCGCCACCGGGGTGGCCGCCTCCCGTCCGTAAATCGCCAGCACGATGGGAATGCCAAGGAGCACGACATTGCCGAAACAGGCGCTCATCGCCACCATCGGCTGGTCTTCCTTCGGCCGTCGCAGAGCGAACTGCGTCACGAGCGCTGAGACGATCCACATCACCGCGAGCGCGCCGAAGTAAATACCCCAAAGCCTCAGCGTTTCGCCGCCCGGCGGCCGGGCATCCACCATGGTTCGGAACAGCAAGGCCGGCACGCCTACGCGCAGAACGAACTCCATGAGCCCGGCTTCTGCCGAACGCGATATGAGCCCGCCGCGCGCGAACGCGAAGCCGGCGAGGATCACCAGAAACACCGGAGCGATGGTGCTGAAGATCGTGGTCATGGGATACGGGCCGCACTGCGCTCACGCGGATCGCCGCGCCTGGGATTGGCGCAGCCGGAGCCCAGCCCCCTATCAGGCGGCGGCAAACGGATGACCGTCACTGGCGCCAGGGGGAGGAGCCGCGTCTCGGGCCAGGTTGGTCTTCGCGCTCATCGTCCTGGTCGTGGGCGGGCCCGTGATCGCGCGACTCTTCGTCCACGGGTTCATATTCGACGTCGATGATCGTTTCGTCGCGCCGGCGTCTGTCGCGGGGCTCGTCAGGACCGCGCCGCCCACCGCGCGGCTCGCCGCCATTACCCGCGTCGCCGCCGACCACGAAAACGTTGCCCGATCGCACCATCTGCTGAAAGATCCATCGCGCCAGGGTTCTGCGGAAAGGCGGTATGAACAACAGGAAGCCGACCGCATCGGTGAAGAAGCCGGGCGTCAGCAGCAGCGCGCCCGCCATCAGCAGGCTGATCCCGTCGATAACCGGATCAACCGGCAATTCGCCCGCGCGCAGTGCCATCTGGGTGCGCCTTATCACCGCCCCGCCCTGCAACCGCAGCAGAATCGAGCCGAGAATCGCCGTGATGATAACGATAAGGATCGTCGGCACCACGCCGATAATCCCGCCGATCTGGATGAACAGCACGATCTCCAGGATCGGCGTGACGAGGAAGATGATGAAAAAGATCAGGAACATAACGTCTGCTGTTCACGCTGGAGGTGCGAGGGGTGTCGCGCCCCATGATTGGTGGTTGGCTTCAAACCCGCGATGCCGTA
>CAYFTI010000047.1:0-16453 GCA_964346065.1 uncultured Hyphomicrobiaceae bacterium | reverse complement strand
AGCGCCGCAATGGCGAGCCGTTCGGCGATTTCGTCATCCGCAAGGGCTATGTCGCGCGCGTCCATCACGGCACAGATTTCAACGCCGAGGTCGCGCCGCTGGCCGAGCCGGACATTTTCGTTAAGCGCGCGCAAGAGCCTGTTGAACCCGGCGACGGAACCCGCGTGCTGGTCGATCGGGTCTGGCCGCGCGGCATCAAAAAAGACGACGCCAGGATCGACGATTGGGCGAAGGACGCCGCGCCATCGACGGAGCTGCACAAGTGGTTCGGCCACGACCCGGCGCGCTGGGACGAGTTCCGCGCCCGCTACCGCGCCGAACTCAACGGGAGGCCAGAGGCGCTCGACCGTCTTCTCGGCCATCTGGAACGGGGTCCGCTAACGTTGATTTACGCCGCGAAAGACCCCGACCATAACCATGCGGTGGCCCTTCGGGAGGTTCTGCTGGAGTGGGCGAAAACGGAGGCCGCCGCCGAACCTGGCTCGCGTTTGCGGGAGCGCCGCACCGCCTGAGTGTCGTCCGTACTGGCGACAGTGGTTGAAAGCGCCCTGACTTTCGCGCATTGAATGGCCGCCTCAAGACCGCGCAAACCGTCGCGGTCACGCATCAAGGCAAGTGGCCATGATCCTCGACATCTTCCTGGCGCTCGGCGGGCTCGGCCTGTTTCTGGTCGGCATGATCGTGCTGACCGAGGGGCTGCGCAAGCTGATCGGGGGATCCCTGCGGCATGTTTTGGCGCGCTTTACGCGCACGCCCGCGTCGGGAGCGCTGTTTGGCGCGATCAGTACGGCGCTCGTGCAGTCCTCCAGTGCGACGACCGTAACCGCGATCGGGTTTGTCGGTGCCGGTCTGCTGACCTTCACCCAGGCCCTGGGGATCATCTTCGGAGCCAATGTCGGCACGACATTGACCGGGTGGCTCGTCGCCATTGTCGGGTTCAAGCTGGATTTTGGTACATTCGTTCTGCCGCTCGTGCTGATCGGCGCGCTGCTTCGGCTGTTCGCCCGCGGGCGCTTCCAGAATGTCGGCTGGGCACTGGTGGGATTCGGCCTGCTGTTCGTCGGGCTGGATGCCATGAAACAGGGCATGGCACCGTTCCAGGGTAGCGTCACGCCCCGCGACTTTCCCGGCGACACGCTGCTCGGCTGGATCCAACTGGTAATCATTGGCGCGGCCATCACGCTGGTCACCCAATCATCGAGCGGCGGCGTCGCCGCGGCGCTTGTGGCCCTGGGCGCGGGGGCGATTTCGCTTACGCAGGCCGGCGCGATGGTGATCGGGATGAACGTCGGCACGACCTTCACAGCCGTGCTGGCCACGATCGGCGGCTCAACGGCCACGCGGCGGACGGGGTATGCCAACGTTCTGTTCAACCTGTTCGCCGCGGCGGTCGCGCTGTTGCTGCTCGGGCCATATACCCGGATGATCGCGCCGGCCTTGGGTGAGGGAGCGGGCGCGGCGCAAATTGCCCTTGTCGCGTTCCATACCCTTTTTAACCTGGCGGGGGTGCTGCTCATCCTGCCGGTCGCCGCGCCGTTCGCGCGCCTCGTTTCCGAGATGGTCCCAGAGCGCGGCCCGCCATTGCTTCGGCATCTGGATGACAGCCTGCTGGATGAACCGGCAAGCGCCGCCGATGCCGCGGCTGCCACAATCGGCGACATCGCACAGGCCGCAGCGAACGTCGTCGCCGACCTGCTCGCGTGCAAGGGACAGCGCTTCGACATCAGCCGCCTTCGATCCCTTGAAGAGGCGCTTCAGGTGACGCGTGGCTTTATCGACCAAATCCCGTCCGGCCCGCTGCCCGCGCAGCCGCATCAGCGGCGAATCTCGGCCATCCATGCGCTGGATCACCTCCGGCGGCTGGCCAACCGCTGTCGGCAGACCGAGCGTGTCGCAGAAATGGCATCGGATCATCGCTTGCGTCGCCTGTCGCGCGTTCTTGAAGAGGCGCTCAGGCGCATTCCCGAAGATGAACTGTCCATTTCGCGGGATCGAATGGACCGGCTCCGGAATATCCTGCGGGACCAGCGCGAAGGTTACCGCCAGCAAATCGTCGAGTTCAGTGTGCTGGTTCCCGCGGGCGCGGACGAGGCCTTGCACCGGATGGACAGCGTGCGCTGGCTACACCGGGTCGCCTATCATGTCTGGCGTATCCTGCACCACCTGGAGCGGGCGCGTTCGCAAAGCCCCGATCATGCGCGGGACACCGATTCGCTGGTCGAAATACCAGATGACTGAGCGCCGGCGCGGATCAGTTGCCGTCGATCATGAAGCTGATCTTGGCATTGATCCGGTACTTGGTGACTTGATCGTTTTCCACGACTGCTTCCATATTCTTGAAATAAATCGATTTAATGTTGCGCACCGACTTGGAGGCGTTGGTCACGGCAACCTGAGCCGCGTCCTCGAAACTCTTGTCGGATTCGGCGAGTACCTCGATCACTTTCAGCATGGACATTTGGATCCTCCCTTCGGCCCTTCAGCTTTGTTTGACTGGACCCATCAGCCTAAGGGCGGATCACAACGTGCCATATAACACATATCAATCAGGACGGGGCTCAGCTCTTCGGCGCGGTGCTCGCCTCGCCGCCGCCGGCTGGATAATGTGACCCGTCCACGGATGTGTCGTCTGACCGCTCCTCGCGGATGCGTGCCATCTGCTCGGCCAGCGCTGTCTTGAGCCAGTCGAGATCGCGGAAGTGGACGTCTGACTGCGGGAACGGGATCTGGACACCCTCTTCGCGGAACTTCTTGAAGATCGCGATGCGCAAGTCGGTCTGGATGCCGAGCTGGCGCGTGATGTTGAGTGCATAACTAAATAGCCGGAAATCCAGCTTACTGTCGCCGAAGTTGTTGAACCAGACGTAGGGTTCGGGGTGGGTGAGGATCTGCGGATGTTCTCGTGCGGCTTCCAGCAGGATGTCCTTCACGCGCTCCGGATCGCTGTCATAGGACACGCCGACATCGATCGAGATGCGTCCGACATTGTTATGCAGCGTCCAGTTCTGCACCTTCTCGGAGATCAGAACCGAATTGGGGACAACGACATTGGCCCGGTCGAAGGTTTCGATTTCGGTGGCGCGCACGCTGATCTTGCGCACGAAACCCTGATCCTGGCCGACCACGACCCAGTCACCCACCTTGATCGGGCGCTCGGCAAGCAGGATCAGGCCCGAGACGAAGTTGTTGACGATACTCTGCAGGCCGAAGCCGATGCCGACCGACAGCGCGCCGGCGACGATGGCAAGGTTGGAGAAGTCGAGGCCGGCGTAGGACGCGGCCACCAGCACCGCGGCGATGAAACCCACATAGCCAAGCCCGGTGCGCACGGAGTCGCGCACGCCGCCGGACAGGCCCGCTGGCTCCATGACCTGGTTATCCATCCAGTTCAGCAGCACCCGCGCAATCCCGTAGGCGAGCCCGAAAACCATAACCGCGCCAACCAGCGTGGCGATGGAAATGTTCAGGCCGCCCACCTGGAAGCCAAAGAACCCCTTCTGGGCCCAGGCGGTGAGGTCCTTTCTGTCGAAGCCCCACTGCAGGAGGATGATCGGGAAAGCCACGAGGAAGATCGCTGCCTTCAGGACCAGCGTCAGGACCAGAGCGATCTGATCGCGGCGCCGATTATCACTGGGCAGGGCAGGCATGCCGCGCGTGCGCGTCTTGGCCGACCTGATCCGATCGCCGACCGCGTTCACCCAGACCAGCATGAGATAGACGACAATCAGAATGCTGCCCGTAACGACGACCTGGGCGGCAAGGAACCGGCCAAACGCCACATAGCCGGCGGCTGTGGAAATGAGGATGACCAATGCAAGCGCGTAACCGGGCACGCGCAGCCAGCGCAACCAGTCGATCTGCCGCTCTTCCTCGTCGCCCGAGCCCATGCGCGTCATCAGCACGGCTGAGAGCAGGAGGGCGAACAAGACGTTTGTGGCCGAACTCTGCGCGATGGTGGTCGCGAGCGGCATGTAAAGGACTTCGTTGACCGTGCTCAACACCTGATCGATGCCGAACACCGCCGCGATCGCCAGGATCAGCCGATTGACCCGTGTCGCGGCCCGATCGGTGATCGGAAGGATACGCCAATGCGGCCGATTGGGCGCGAGAATCGTCGTGCTCAGCGCACTGACAATCGCGACCGTGATCAGGGCGAGCGCGACGGCCCAGGCAATTTCAGCGCTGCGCGGCGACAGCAGGTCGGTGGCGGCAAGCATCCCGTAGAGAGCCGCGGCAGTGCCCATGAGGGGCAGCGCGCGCAGGATGATGACCCACGCGCCGGAAGCCGCCCGCTGCCAGAAAGGCGGCACCGTGTCCTCGTGCCATTCCCGGAAGTGATTGACCCCGTACCAACCCGCGGTTTGCAGCGCCAGGAAAAGCGCGAGAGCCCCGAAGAGGATCGCGTATAGCGTCGTGTTGCTTTCCACGCGGCGCGCCGAGTCCTCCACGAGAAGCTTGAAGCGGCGCCAGCCGGTTTCGGTTTCGTCCAGGGCGCTCTGCCAGAGCGAAATTGACAGCGGCGTTGTCGTTCTTTCGAAAAGCTGGCTCGTGAAAAGATCCCGGCGGCGATTCTGGACACGCTCGCTGAGCTGGTTGGCGCGGACCTGCGAGGCTTGCGCCGCCTTGAGCGTGGATTCAAGCTCGTTGACTTGACCTTGTAGCGAGGCGCGCTCGGCCGCGATCGCGCGGGGTTCGGGAGGTCCCCCCTCGGGCGGTGGCTCGCCCAGCTTTTCCAGCTGGCTGTTGAGGGCTTTGAGCTTGGGCTGAGTCTCCGTGATTATCGTGGCAAGTTCGCTGAGCGCCGCGTTGATTTCCTGGCGCAGCGTGTCGAGTTGCTCGGCCGAGAGGTTGTCGCGGGTCAGCGTCTCCTCGACGCTATCGAGCTTCTGGATGATCTCGGCGATGCGCTGGGGGAGCTTGTCCGAATCATGCGGCCGGGGCGACTGGCTCAAGCCGGGAGACTGCGCCGTCCCTTGTGCCTGCGGCTGGCTCTGCTGGGGTGTTTGTTGCTGGCCTGTCGCTGCCGGTTGTGAAGCCGCGTCGGCCGGTGCTTGCTCCTGCGCGACCGCTGGACCGGACAGGCCAAGCAGCAAGCACAGCAGCAGCGAAAGCATCAGGTATAAGCGCGGGCGCATATCTTGCTCTTTTTCAACAGTGTCTGGCCGACCTTATAACCGACTGCGGATGAATGCCCGGTTTCTGCTGCCGCGATTGGCATGTGATCATGTTCTGACAGCAACCACCGCGCGCGCCCGGTCTCCGCAAAGCCCCTCGCGCTGTCGGCATCGATCGCCGTATCCTCGACCACGGTAGCCGGCCCGCTGGTTGCGATACCCCCAAGCGCTCTATCCGAAAGCAGCAGGACAAGCCACCGACGCCGTCGACGCGGAGCTCGATCGAGCGCACTGTCAGCAATTGCGGACGTCCCCGTCAAAACGCTGGCCGACGCTCCGACGCCGCGATGAGACCCCACGACGGTCACGCCCAGGCGCATACCGGTTCCTCCGTACCATGAAAGGATCAAGAAGGCTCGGATCAATCTTCACAATGCAGCTCCGCATTCCTGGTTCGGCCCGGCAGGCGCAGCGCGCCAAGTCCCACCGCCGCCGTCAACAGCACGGCTGGGGATAATAGGCCCTGCCGCGCCTGTGTATATCGGGAGATTAACGGGTTTTTAACCCCGTGGTCGGCAATTTTTGCCGGGTGTCTCACTATCGCCTTCCTGAACGTCATGGTTGCATTTCAGTGAGATTCGCTTCATCGCCAAATGGCGATGGCGCCGGAGTGAGAGCGGCGGGCAAGGCACGGCACGGACAGCGCACCGAACGACGACAAACAGGGGGAAAACGCATCATGAGCGAGGCCCATGCGGTCATGAGCGATGCGCAGGCATCGGCGGATCGGCGGCGTGGCGGGTGGATCGCGCGGAGCGAAACGCTGGGCGTGATGGTCCTGATGCTGGCGGCAATGGCGACTGCGATCGTCGTTTTTGCAGTCCACACGAGTGACCCGTCACAGGCGGCTGCATGGCAGGTTCCGGCCGGCGCATTCCTGGCTGGCCTCCTCGCCGCAGGCGGCGTGCACTTGTTGACCGCGTCGCGCCCGAGGACCGGGGTGCTCGCCCAGGGGCTGATCCAGTCTGGTTGCATCGGCGCAGCGGCCAGCACGTCGCGCGGCGACCTTATCGAGGCCAACCGCGCTTATCAGAGGTTCTTCGAACGCGCCGGACAATCGCCGCGGGACCCCCATCACCTGCTGGCGGCCAACGGCGATGAGGGTGCGGCGGCCTTTCGGTTCTCACAGGCAGCCGCGGCTGGCGGATCGCACGGGGAGACCGTTCGCTGGCTGGAGCAGGGCAAGGACGGCACGGCGTATACCCGCTTCGTGAAAGCGCGGATTGAGCCGCTGAATCCGCCGGCCGGCCCCGCTGGACGCCTGATGCTGTGGCAGTTTCGCGACGTCACGGCCGAGCAGAAGCGCCTTGCCGAACGCGATTCGCGGCTTGAACGTCTGCGGGGGCTTCTCGACGCCGCGCCCGCGGCACATCTTCTGGCCGACAGTACCGGGCGCATCCTGGAGATGAACGGCACGATGCGCGAATGGCTCCCGCCGAGCCTGCTGGAGGAGACTGCCGACCTCCATCTCGCCCAGATTTTCTCCGAGGCGAGCGTAAGTATGCTGATGGCGCGTCTCGCCGCCCCGCGCAATGGCGGCGCGAGCCGGACGGCCATGCTGGAAATCACCGAGGAAGCCGGGAGTGTGCGCCCCGTCTGGGCAGCGTTCCGGACGGTTCCGGGAAAACCTGGCGCGCGCGCAAAGCTGCAGATTACCGCCCTGAACGGGACCGGCGCCGAAGAGCCCGGCTACCGGGCGCGCGACTCGATCGACGCGGAGGAGCTGTTCCATGCTGCCCCGATTGCGATCGCCACGGTTAACGCCAAGGGCAAGATCGCCAGCCGCAACCATGCATTTTCCCACACCTTTGCCATTCCCGCACAGCGCGGCAATGGACGGCTGAACATCCTCGATCTCGTGGATGAAAATGCGCGCGATTCGCTCGGCCAGATGATCGCCGATGCTGCCGAGCGCAAACCTGCCGCAATGCCGCTCGACATTGCTTTCGCACGCGACGAGAAGCGGGCCGGCCGGCTTTATGTTGTGCCCACGCCGGGAAAACGGCGGCGCAGGGGGGCGGATGCGGCGATGATCTACGCAATCGACACCACCGAGCAGCGCGCGCTGGAAGAGCAGATCGCCCAGAAGCAGAAAATGCAGGAGGTCGGCCAACTTGCCGGGGGGATCGCTCACGACTTCAATAATCTGCTGACGGGCATCCTCGGTTACACCGACCTGCTTCTGTCCAGCCACCGCCCGGGCGATCCGGCGTTCAAGGACATCATGGAGGTGCGCAACAACGCGAATCGCGCCGCCGCGTTGGTCAGGCACCTGCTGGCTTATTCGCGCCGGCAGACGCTTCGCCCCAAGGTCCTCTCCCTGACTGACGTGATCGAGGATTTCGGCCTGTTGTTGAACCGGCTCATGGGCGAGAAGGTTTCAGCCAATATCTTCCACGCGCGGGACCTGTGGCTCGTAAAGGCGGACGCCAACCAGCTTGAGCAGGTGCTGATGAATCTGGCGGTCAATGCGCGCGATGCCATGAGCCCAAATGGCGGTGAACTGACGGTGCGCACCGCGAATATCACCGAGCGGGACTCGGCAAAGCTGGTGCGCCCGGGTATGCCGGTCGGCGAGTATGTGCTGCTCGAAGTCAGCGACACCGGCTGCGGGATGCCGCCCGACGTCCAGCAGAAGATCTTCGAGCCGTTCTTCTCGACCAAGGCGATCGGGGAGGGGACGGGTTTCGGCCTCTCCGTGGTGCACGGCATCGTCAAACAGACCGGCGGATTCATCTTCGTTGACAGCGCCGCGGGCGAAGGCACCACCTTCAGCATCTATTTGCCCCGTCATGTTGAAGAGGCTGGCGAAGAGGTTCTCGAGGAGAAGGTCGATGACGGCGAAAAACAGGGCAAGGATCTCACCGGGCAGGGGACCGTGCTGCTTGTCGAGGACGAGGAGGCCGTCCGCCGCTTCGCCGCACGGGCACTGGAGTCGCGCGGATACAATGTTCTCAAGGCGACTACAGGTGTGGAGGCGCTGGACGTCATTGCATCGAATGGAAACGAGATCGACCTCGTTATTTCCGACGTGATGATGCCGGAGATGGACGGGCCGAAGCTTCTCCAGCAGTTGCGCAAGACGCTCCCCGACATGAAGGTGATCTTCATCTCCGGCTATGCCGAGGAGGCGCTGCGCCGCGAACTGGCCGAAGACGAGAGCTTCGTGTTCCTGCCAAAGCCGTTTTCTCTCAAGGATCTGGCATCTGCCGTGAAAGAGGCTCTTGCCTAGGTGCGATCGGTGCTTGCGCATCGAAGGTCCGGCAGGAGAACTGTTTTTCAAACGCCGTGCGCAGGGCCGCGTCGAACTCCGCCATATCGGCTGTGACCCCCAGGGCGGCGAGGCTGGTCACGCCCGCGTCCGAAACGCCGCATGGCACGATGCCGGAAAAATGGCTGAGATCCGGCGCGACATTGAGGCTGATCCCGTGGGACGAGACCCATCGGCGCAGCCGCACCCCGAGCGCGGCGATCTTGGCCTGCGTGGCGGCCTCACCGCGGGCGCCGGAGACCCATACACCGGGCTGATCCCGTCGCCTGTGGCCGTCCACGCCAAACGCGGAAAGTGTGGTGATGAGCCACTCTTCGAGATTGTCGACGAACCAGCGGACATCCTGGCGCTGGCGCGTAAGATCCAGCATCACATAGGCGACGCGCTGGCCCGGGCCGTGATAGGTGAACTGCCCGCCCCGGCCTGTCTGAAAGACAGGAAAACGATCCGGCGCCAACAAGTCCTCCGCGCGAGCACTGGTGCCGGCGGTATAAAGCGGAGGATGCTCCAGGAGCCAGACCAGATCGCCGGCCCCGGTTTCGCGGATCGCGCGGACATGGGCATCCATCGCGGACATGGCTTCCGGGTAGCCGACGTGCCCGATGCTGACAGCCCAGCCAACGTCGCCGCTCAATGTCTTGGCGTCTTGGTCGCTCAAGGTTGCGTTGCTCATGTCTGGTACGGTGGTGAGGTCGGTGAGAGCGAAGTGTGTCGCATACATGATAATCTATGACATGATGCAGCGCACTTGCACCGACGGACCGGCTTTGCTACGTCCTAGAGGCGAGATTGGCAAGTCGCGCTGCAGGCGCTGCATTCATGGGCGGTCGTGGCGGAACTGGTAGACGCGCAGCGTTGAGGGCGCTGTGGGCTTTGCCCGTGGAGGTTCGATTCCTCTCGACCGCACCACTTTCCTCAAGCACTGAGCCCCCATCGGCGGGGAAGCACTCTTTCTCTGAAGTTAGGTGGCGTACGAACGCGCAATAGAGCGCAATCCGAAACGTGGGAACAGGTTTTCGGATGAATTGCGCGGCAAATCAGACGGGTAGAGCCACATCCCGGGTCAATCAGAACGGCTGCGGCTTTAGCGCGTGTGAGCGCCGCTGGGGGAGCCTCGTGTATGGAAGAAAGCGACCGCGAACGAGGGAACGATAATCGGGATTGAAACGCGGCGGACTGGCTTAAGGGTAAAAGCGCCGCTGTCGAAATCAGCCGGGCACGCCATACCCCTCCGCTTATAATGGCAAGAGTGTTCTCAGGCTTTCAACTGCGGTCGGCTGCAAACGCCGGCATTGGGGTGCCCCAAGCGACATCCCCGCGCGGAACCTCGCGGTGACGCGGACGCTCGATCTCGGGCTCCACCACCGTCCATGCCGCCGGATCGGCGTGAAGTGCTTCCAGCACCATCGCATTGACCCGGTGCCCGCCACGGTAAGAGCGGAACTTCCCGAGCAATGGCGACCCCGCCAGCGACAGATCACCGACGGCATCCAGTGCTTTGTGCCGGACGAATTCATCCTCGTACCGCAAGCCTTCAGGGTTCATGACTCCGCTGTCCGCGATTGCGATGGTGTTTTCCAGCGATGACCCCAAGGCGCGGCCTGCCTGCCAGAGCTGTTTCACATCCTTCATGAAGCCGAAAGTGCGCGCGCGGGAAAGTGCGCGGAGAAAAACTGTCGGGGTCAGGTCCCCGCGCCAGCGCTGCCGCCCGATCACGGGCGTATCGAAATCGATCTCGACATCAAGGTGGAAGCCGTCATACGGCTCGAGCGATGCCCAAGCGTCACCGTGTTCGATGTGGACCGGTTTCAGAACACGAATGAAACGGCGCGGCCTGGCCAATGGACGGATCCCGGCCTCGAGAATTGCGTCGACGAACGGCTCCGCGCTGCCATCCATGATGGGAATTTCCCCCGCATCCACTTCGACATCGACGTTGTCGACGCCGAAGCCGCGAAGCGCGGCCATGAGATGCTCGACGGTCGCCACGCAGGCGCCATCGTCGCCGCTGAGGACCGTGCAGAGCATCACATCGGAAATTGCGCGAAAATCGGCCGGGATCCTGACATCGCGGCGAGCGTCGTTCCTGACGACGAACATGATGCCGTTCCCGGCCTCAGCCGGATGAAGAATGAGCGACGCGGGTTTGCCGCTATGGACGCCGGTGCCGGAGATGACCACGCTGGAGCCCAGCGTCGTCTGGCGTGCCCCCGAAAGGTCTGCGATCATTATTGTCTCGCGCCGTTATCATTGTCCCTTCAAGGACAGAACGGGCATGATACGCAGCTCGGTCTGTCCCCCCATCGATCACGGATGCAAGACTTGCCGGCGTGTTCACAAAGCGTTGCTGACTGTTATTTATGCACCGGAATACTCCGGTTAGGTTGTCAGCATAACGCTCAACGTCCGAACACGACGCTCTATTACAAATCCCGGCCAGGAAATCGAATGCCGGTAGGTCTCATCCCTTAGACCTCTTCTGGCCGGGGCCCTCAGCGTCCGTTCTAGGTCCGACGCCTCACGCCCGTGATCTGCGAGGACAATAGCCAGCCGGCGCGCTGGCAGCAAATCACGGATGTTTACATTCTGTTACGGATAAATGTGCCAAATCAGCAACTTAAATCGCTGGATTCAACGGATGTGTTGACTCGGTCTTGACATATCGAAAGTTGGCCGCGCAATGGCGACCTTCGCCATCCGAATCAGTTCAGTGGCCGCTTGAAAAAATCCGGGATATCAAAGGGCTCTTCGGAATTCGAGCTTCCGTTCGCGGAGTTGCGATTGATCTTCGGTCTTGCCGCCTTTTTGCCATTTTCGCTGGCGTGGTGTTCGGCGCTCCGCTCGCTGTCGAACTTGGGCTCGTTCTGGGGCATACGCGGCTCCTCGCGCGGGGGCTCGGGGGCGCTTCCCTGCGCGCTGCCCTGCGGTCCACGGTCTTCGCGCCCGCGGCCGCTGCGCCCGGCCATCCAGGAGAAGAGCCCACCCTTGCGCCGCTCGCCGCTCTGCGCGGGCTCAGAGTCCCCGTCCTGCCCGCTCAGCTCCGGGAAATCCTCATCGGTCAGCGGACGGCGGGGACGTCGCCGTGGGGCGCTCGGCGCGGCCGGCTCGAAATGGGGAGGCCGGGGTTCGCTTGGTCCGTTGCGCGGTTTGTCCGGCGCGGCTGTCCGGCGTGGTGGGCGCTGCTCGATCGTCACGCTGCCTGGGCCCTCCCAGACGCGTCCGCCTTTCTCGGGTGGCGCTTCCCGGCTGCTCTCCGGCTTTTCGGCCGTACGCAGACGATTGTTGAGGGAGTCGGACTCCGGCGCCGCACGCCGTGGGCCGGCCTCTGGGCGGACACTTGTTGCCGCTTGCTCGATATCGATCCCGGTGGCGACCACCGACACGCGCAGAATGTCCTCCAGAGCCGGATCGAAAATCGCACCGACGATGATGTTGATGTCCGGATTGTTGTCCGCTGCGACTTCCCGGCGGACGCGTTCCGCCGCTTCCTGGACCTCATAAAGCGTCAGGTAGTCGTGGCTGCCGGTAATGCTGATGAGCAGGCCCTGCGCCCCACGCATCGAGCCGTTGTCGAGCAGCGGGTTGGAGATGGCGAGTTCGGCAGCTTCCAGCGCCCGGCTGTCACCCGTCGATTCGCCGGTCCCCATCATCGCCGTGCCCATGTCTTTCATCACGGCCTTGACGTCGGCGAAGTCGAGATTGATCAAACCTTCCTTGATCATCAGGTCGGTTATGCACGAAACGCCGGAGCGCAGCACATCGTCGGCCCGCTGAAACGCATCTGCGAACGTCGTCTTTTCGTTGGCGACGCGAAACAGGTTCTGGTTGGGGATTACGAGGATCGTGTCGACATGCGCGGCCAGATCCGCAATGCCCTTCTCGGCATATTGCATCCGCCGCTGTCCTTCGAACTCGAATGGCTTGGTGACAACGCCAACCGTCAGGATACCCATATCCTTGGCCGCCCGGGCGATGATTGGCGCCGCGCCTGTCCCCGTGCCGCCGCCCATGCCGGCGGTGATGAACAGCATGTGCACGCCTTCGAGATAACCGCGGATGTCTTCGAGGGCTTCTTCCGCGGCCGCCGCGCCGATCTCCGGTTTCGAGCCTGCGCCGAGGCCTTCGGTCACGTTCACACCCATCTGGATGCGTACGCCCGCGCTGGACATTGAAAGCGCCTGCGCATCGGTATTCGCTGCGACGAATTCCACACCCTCGATGCCAGCCTGGATCATGTTGTTGACCGCATTGCCGCCAGCACCGCCGATGCCGATGACCGTGATGCGGGGGCGCAGTTCGGTCAACTCCGCCGGCTTCAGATGAATGCTCATTTCAGCCTCGTTCATTCCCGTTTTGGCCTGGCGCTCGTGATGGCGCATGCGGGACGCCCGGACTCGCGTGCCAGATCATCGCAGCTCCGACCCACACGATCTTCTGCATCGTGTCGTCAGCCCTTAGAAGTTCTCGCGCAACCATTGCCCGACCTTGGCAAAATATCCGCCCGACGGGACATGCGCCGACGTCATCCGGCTTGGCGGCGTTGACGCATCCACCTGCCTTTCCTCGGGCGCCCGCAAGAGATAGCTGAGCGCACCGACACAAGCCGCGAGCGAGGGGTCCGCATTCGGCGGCAAGCCGCTGATCGCTTCGGGCCGCCCGACCCGCGCCACACCGCCAAAGATCCGCTCGGCAAGTTCGCTGGCCCCAACCAGTTGCGCCCCGCCGCCGGCCAGCACGACCCGCTCGAAAACGGCCGGATCGCAGCCGGCTTGTTCAAGCCGCTCCTGCAGTTGCGAAAACATGTCCTCCAGCCGCGTGCGCACGATCGCCCCGAACTCTGCCCGTGTCGGATAGATGTAACGTTCTTCGCCATCTTCACCAATCAAAGGACACACAACGTGATCGCCGTCGAGCGAGCTGTCAGAAAAAACGCTGGCATACAAGGTCTTTAGCCGTTCGGCCTCGGCGCGGGGTGTGGACAATATGCGCGCCAGATCGCGCGTGAGTTGTTCGCCGCCTGACGAAAGCGAATCAATTTGCACCACCTGGCCGTCGCAGAACGCCGCTACGGAGGTCGTCCCCGCGCCCATGTCGATGCAGGTCACACCGAGGTCGCGCTCCTCTTCGGACGCCACCGACAGAGCACTCGCCAGGGGGGCGGCGATCAGGCCGGCAAGGCGCAAATGACACCGCTCCACGCACAATCCGATATTCTTGGCGCTCAGCGGGGCAACGCTTGCCGTCAGCACATTGACCTTTAGCGTGTCCCCGATCAGTCCGCAGGGCTCCTTGATGCGTGGAATGTCGTCGAGGCCGTAGCCCGCCACGACCGTATGCAGGATGGACTGGCCGTTGCGTTTGGCGTACTGCTCCGCCGCCAGCAAGGCTCGCCGGATATCGAGTTCATCGACGTTACGCTGAGCGATCGGGACGCTCGCGGTAAAGCTCTCACTGGTGAGACCGGAGCCGCCGATGACCACGTAAATGGTATCCAGCGTGACGCCGGCATTGTGCTCCGCACGGCCGACCGCGCCGCGAACCGCCTCCTCGGCCTCGTCCAGATCGTCGATGTAGCCGCCGTTGATGCCGCGCGAGGCAACTTGGCCGAAGCCGAGGATATTGACGCGGGCGTGCTCCACCTTGGGGGCGAGCCATTTCGGCGGCGGGAGCAAGCGGGCGATCATGCAGGAGACATTGCGCGTCCCGAGATCCAGGACGCCAACCGTGCGTTCCCTTGTTATGACCGTGCTGCGGTTGTCCCACATCGCTTGCTCCGCGAACCGGTTGTCAAAGTGGCCGCGCCTGCTCGCGTCCGCTCGGGCTGGGAAGCTGGGCCGTCGCGCCGGGGGCATCGCTTTCAGGTTCCCCGCGACGAAGCGCGATGCGCCCGTCCACCCGAAGATCGATAATGCTCACATGCTCGGGGATGCGCCCGTCCAGCAACCGCGCCACCGTCGGGAGCGCTCCCTCGGCCCGGCGGGCGGGAAGCTGAACGCGCATGCCGGTCTCCAGCCGCAAGTCCCAGCGCCGCCGCTCGATCCGCCGCGCGACCAGAACGCGCTGGCCCACTGCGTCGTGGCGCTCGAGTGCTGCCAGCAGGCTTGCGGCTTTACGGTCGGCACCTTCGCCAGCCACACGCGGCAAGTCCCCGAATTCCGGTGTCACCGGGCCGAGAAGCGCCCCGTGCTTGTCGATCAACACCTTGTGCCCACGAATCTCCCATCGCGCGAACGGTTGCCGCTCCTTCAGTTCAACAACGAGGGTCGACGGCCAGAGCCGCATCACCCGGGCGCTCTTGACCCAGCCGACCCGCTCGAGCCGCGCCTTTGCCGCGCGCGTATCGAACCCGAAGATCGTCTGCGCGCGCGACGTGTCCAGCGCCTGTGTCAACCGGGCTTGCGTCAGGTGCTGGCGTCCCTTCACGATGACCGCGTTAATCCCGAACCCCCCAGTGACGAGCGCCGTTTGCGCGCGCGCCGTGAGGGTTTCCTGCCAATTCGCCAGGTGCCCGCCGAGCGCGGCGCCGTACAGGCCGACAGCAGCCAGGAATACTGCCACGCCGTAAGCCCCCACTCGCGAGGCGGCGTCAGCATTCCGCTCAAGGCGTGCCCAGAGCCCGCTACCGCGCGTGGCGCGTTCAACGGACCGCCTGGGGCGCCCGCGCCATGCGCCATCCGCCGTAACGCTAGACCGACTCGCGCCATCAATCCAGGATTGCAAACGATGTACTCCACAATCAGAACGGGCGCATCACGGTTGCCCGAAATGTCGCGCGCCGGCTCCTGGCGAGCCGAACTCATCCCCCGATCTTCAGGGCGAGGGCCTTAATATTCAGTAAATCTTTACGATCGGAAGGGCGTGGTCGGGATGGCTGCCGGGCGGTCCGTCAGCGATTTCGAGCCGGCGACAACAAAAAGGCGCGGCCTTTGGAGCCGCGCCTTGCCTGATGGAAACCTCGACAACGCTTGTGCAGTAGAAACGCAATGGCCGCCCGACGCGCGGCCGGGCGGCGCGTGCGGTGAGGGCGGTTACGCCGCCTGGTTGAACAGATGTTCGACGTAATCCCAGTTCACGAGGTTGTCGAAGAACGCCTCGAGATATTTCGGCCGCGCGTTGCGATAGTCGATGTAATAGGAGTGCTCCCACACGTCGCAGCCGAGCAGCGGCGTTGCGCCGTGGACCAGCGGGTTTTCGCCGTTCGGCGTCTTCATCACCTGGAGCTTGCCGTCTTTCATGGCCAGCCAGCACCAGCCGGAGCCGAACTGCGTCACCCCGGCATCAATGAAGTCGGCGCGGAACTTGTCGAAGCCGCCGAGGTCTTCGTCGACTTTCGCGGCCAGCGCGCCGGGCAGGTTCGTGCCGCCGCCGCCGGGCTTCATCCACTGCCAGAAATGCATGTGATTGTAGTGCTGGGCGATGTTGTTGAACAGGCCCTGATGGGTGCCGTGGGCGCCTGTCACCACCTCCTCGATGCTCTTGCCTTCGAGGCCGGAGCCCTGGATGAGGTCGTTGGATTTCTCGACGTAGGTGTTGTGGTGCTTGTCGTGATGATATTCGAGCGTTTCGGCCGACATATACGGCGCGAGCGCGTCATAGGCGTAGGGAAGTTCGGGAAGTGTAAAAGTCATAAAACCCTCCAAGCGTTTGGCGTTGCGAGAAGTCTATGGTCTAGCTAATCACAAGCGGAGGGTTAGGCAAGCGGGGCGAGGCGCGATGTGGAGAGCGGAGACGGCCCGGAACCCCTGCATTCCGCGCCGCCTCCAACCGTGCCGAGGAAAGGTATGGTTGATCACAGGGATTAACAGTTAAGAGGATGCCAGCGCGGACATGAACGCGGCCTGAATTGCGGCGACAGGATTTGTTCAGGGGGCGGCACACTCTCAATCCTCAGAGTCACGTGCTTGAAGAAAAATGTCAGCCGGCCTGTAAGCCGGGTTCTGTGCGCGGGGCTCGCCCGCGTGATGGCCATTCATCTGGGACGCGCGTTGCCGCGCGCCTCGTGCAACCA
>CAYFTI010000046.1:0-16720 GCA_964346065.1 uncultured Hyphomicrobiaceae bacterium | reverse complement strand
AATCCCGGCGAGGCGGTGGAGGAGAAGGTGTCGCTCTCGGACCGTTTCGGGCTGTGGATCGGCTTCCACCACTGCTCGCAGGACGACTTCCTGGAGATGGTCCAGGGCTATGCCGACTATTACCGGCTGCCGATAACGCCGGAGCAGCTGGAGGCACGGGCCAAGGAATGGGCGATGACGCGCGGCGGGCGGTCAGGCCGGGTGGCGTGGCAGTTCATTCAGGACTTGGCGGGCGAACTCAGCACGCCGCTGCACGACTAGGCTCCTCGTCAAGGAGCAACTGCGCGCTCGGAAGCCGCGAGCGTTTCGGTCGCACTCGCCGAGGGCGGCGCGAACCACTCATCTTCCGGCCACATGCGCTGCTCGAAAAACGTCTCCAACTCAAGCGAGGCCATCTTCTTCACGAACGGCGTCACGCTCGGCGCGAACGTGATCGCGAGCAGCAGCGCGACAGTCATCATCAGCGAGGCGCGCGGCGCGTCATATTCCCAGATTTTCAGGGCACTGCCAAAGGACCGCTTGATGTAGGCGCCCTCGAAATCGACGGAGTAAATCTCGTCGAGCGTCAGATGGACCATGTAGCCCAGGAACACGAACACGCCGGCCAGCCAGCCGATCAGCGGATCGCGCCCGAGCAGATGCGTCACGACGATCGCTGCGAGTGCCATGAACACCAGCCCGGCCAATACCGAGTGAAAGATGCCGCGATGCACCGCGTGCCGGTGAAAGAAGCGCCATAAGCCCAGTCTTATCAGAGCATAAACCCCGAGCCAGATCGCCCAGAGTTCGGCGACGGAATAGGCATGGTAGTACTGGAACAGCGCGATAAAGGCGAACAGGATACCGAGCGCGCCGAACAGCATCCTAGAGGGATGGGACTTCTGCAGGTCGATATCGGGCAGGATGCTCCCGACGATGCCGGCGGCGGTCAACGTAGCGAGGTCGCCGGTCTGGATCGCGCCAGCCGCCAGTGTCAGCGTCGCCGCCAACCCGCTGGCCACCGCGCCCACGCCGATATGTGTCGAGAAATTCGCCACTCTGATGCCCGCCGAGCAATTTTTCTGATGGTAGGTGATTCGGCCTGGTGCGCCCAACGCGCCCAACCACTTGACCACAGCCATCTTTTGCCGAAGCTCATGAGAATTCCTGACTTGTACAGTTTGGAATTAGAATAAGAGGACTTCTAAGTTATTGGTTTTAATGCTTTTTTGATTGACAGGGTCTGGCGGCTGTCCTTACCTGAGCGCGCGGGTCGGTTAATGCGCTGCTCTCGTTCGCGCAGCCTCCCGCCAGACCAGCAAGCTCAATCCGATTTCGAGGGGCTGTGAAGCCCGATCCTTGGGAGGACACCAGATGAAGCATTTCCTGACCGGGCGCGTGATGGTTGGCGCGCTTGGTGCCGTGGTCTTGGCGGCATCATTCGCCACCGTCGCCAAGGCGGATGGCGAAGTGAACATCTATTCCGCGCGCCATTACGACACCGACGACGTCCTGTTCAACCGGTTCAAGGAGGAGACGGGGATCACCGTCAACCGGATCGAGGGCAAGAGCGACGAGCTTATCGCGCGGATGAAAGCCGAGGGCGAGAACAGCCCCGCCGACGTCTTCCTGACGGTGGATGCCGGACGCGTCTGGCGCGCGGACCAGGCCGGCCTCCTGTCGCCGGTCGACTCCGAGGTGCTGAACGAACGCATTCCGCCGCATCTGCGCCACCCGGATAGTCACTGGTTCGGCCTGTCGCAGCGCGCGCGCATCATCTTCTATGACAAGAGCCGCGTGGATGACCCGCCCCAGACGTATGAGGCGCTCGCGACTGACGAATACGACGACATGGTCTGCATCCGTTCGTCATCGAATATCTACAATCTCTCCCTGCTTGCCTCCATCATAGAGGTGCATGGCCGCGAAACGGCGAAGGAATGGGCCGCCGGCGTACGCGAGAACATGGCCCGTGAACCGCAGGGCGGCGATACCGACCAGCTTCGCGGCATCGTCTCCGGAGAGTGCGGGATCGCGGTTTCGAACCACTACTATTTCGTGCGCGGGCTGGTTGGCGACGTCGATGGCCTGAGCGGCAGCACTGACAAGATCGGCTGGGTTTGGCCGAACCAGAGCGGACGTGGCGCACATGTGAACCTGGCAGCCGGTGCGGTTACGGCGAACGCGCCAAATCGCGAGAATGCTGTGAAATTCCTGGAGTTCCTGACCAGCGATTTCGCGCAAGCGCACTTCGCCGAGCAGAACAACGAGTTTCCGGCGGTGCCCGGCGTTCCGCTTGATCAGGGCGTCGCGCAGTTGGGCTATTTCATCCCCGACACCTCGACCGGAGCGGTGACCTACGGCGAGAATGCACCCGAGGCACAGGCGATTTTCAACGAAGTCGGCTGGCCATAAGCTAACACCCCGACTTGCCCCTGCCTTAAAGCTGCGCCTTCGGGCGCAGCTTTTTTTGCGCGTGATCCAGGAAACTGTCCCGGACCCGATCCGGACTGGGTGCTGGTTCTGGGATAAGTCGCACGTTAAACCCGCTGAGAGACGCATCCGCTTCCAGGCTGGCCGGATACGCCACGGATCGCGCGCTAACCTGCTTTGATGGCCGTTCCATACCGGGCGGGCGATGGCACATCCGCCCGCTGCTCGCGTCCCAGCGTGCGGCACAAGAGCACGACGGGGATCAGGCTCACCGCCACCAGGGCGAGCGACGGGACGGCCGCCTCTGCGAGCCTCTCATCCGCGGCCAGCCGATGCGCCTGCACCGCCAGCGTCTGGAAATTGAACGGATGCAGGATCATTGTCGCTGGCAGTTCCTTCATCACGTCCACGAAGACGATCAGCAGCGCGGTGAAGGCGCTGTTGCGCGCGACTGGCAGATGGATCCGCCTCAGCACACCGGGTGCCGTGTGCCCAAGCGAACGCGCCACGGCGTCGAGATTGGCGGGCATCGTCGCCATCCCGCTGTCATACGCGTTCAGTGCCACCGCCATGAAGCGGGTCATGTAGGCCGCGACCATCAGCCAGATCGAACCGGTGAGAAGCAGTCCCGTATCGATCCCGAATCTGGTCTCCATGAACGCATCGACGGCGTTGTCGAAGGCCGCGACGGGCACCATCAGCCCCACAGCGATCACGCCGCCGGGCACCGCGTAGCCGAGCCCGGAGATGATCACCAGCCAGCGCGACGGCCGGCCTGGGTTCATCCGTGCCCGGAAGACAATCAGGACCGCTCCGGCAACGGTCAGAAGCGCGGCGATGCTGGCGACGGTCACGGAGTTGGAGAAAAAGCCGATATAGCGCGGATCCAGAATGCTTTGACCCGAATCCGAGGCCATCACGCCCAGCATGACGATGGGAATGACGAAGCCGAGCAGCACCGGGGTGAGGCAAACCAGCGTGGCGGCCCATCCGCGAAAGCCGGTCAGATGCGCGCGCTCCATCGCCTCGAAGCTGGCGCCCTGGCCCGCTGTGCGTCCCTTGCCGCGCTGCGCCCGCTCCAATCCGGCGATCAACAGCGCGAACATGAGCAGACACAGCGACAACTGCGCCGCAGCAGCACGGTCGCCGATCGAGAACCAGGCCTGATAGATGCCGGTGGCGAAGGTCTGAACGTTGAAGAACGCGACAGTCCCAAAATCCGCGATCGTCTCCATGATCGCCAGCAAGGCTCCGCCGGCAATCGCCGGACGGGCCATGGGCAGCGCGACCCGCAAGAAGGCGGATGTTGGCGAGCAGCTCAGCGTCCGCGCGACCATGTAAGCATTGGCCGACTGCTGACGGAACGAGGCGCGGGCCAGCAGATAGACATAAGGGTACAGCACGATGGTCAGCATCGCGGCCGCACCCTCCAGGCTGCGCACCTCGGGAAACCAGTACTCGCGCGGCCCCCACCCTGTCACATCGCGCAGCAGCGACTGCACCGGACCGGGGTGGTCGAGCATGTGCGTGTAGGCATAAGCAAGCACGTAGGCCGGAAACGCCAGTGGCAACGCGAGGGCGATTTCGAGCCACTGGCGTCCGGGGAACCGGTAGGCTGTCACGAGCCAGGCTGTCACACTGCCGATCGCCGCCGTGGACAGGCCAACAATCACCACGAGGATCAGCGTGGTCCGCGTGTAGGTCGGCAGGACCGTGGACAGGACATTGCGCCAGGTGTCGAGGTCCCCTGTCAGAGCGGAAAGCCCCGCCGCGACGATTGGCAGCACGCAAACGAAGGCGAATGCCCAGGCCAGCTTGTACAGAAAACGCTCTGTCATAGGGGGTCCGGATGCGGGGCGCCGTGCCCGTAGCCTCGCTGACGTCCGGGAAAATGATAAGCGCTGGAGAGCGTTCCGAAACTGCGAATTGTGCATGTTTATTGTTGTGCTTGAGTCATCTCTGGCACGGTCACGCCTTTACGTACAGATGGGCGGACCGACGGCCCGTGTCGACAGGCCCCTGCGCGCCGCACAATGATCATAATCGCTCGCAAGAGCGTGAATAGTGCGCTTTTTTTATTGCGCTTGGCCACCCCGGCACATTTACATCCGGGGGCGCCGGTGTTCGCTTCTATTTTTTGCGCCAGGTCGGCGGCGCGTCGGAAACACTGCAGCTGCCATTGGGGGCAGGCATGGCACGTCTGGGTTTTGGCCTGGAACGATTCGGTCTGGTGACACTGGCCCGTCCGCGGCTCACAGCAGTTGCGCTCGTCCTGCTGACCGTTTTCTGCGCCCTCGGCGTATGGCGCATCGAGGCCTCCGGCATCCTCAGCGACTTCTTCCGCGGCGATAACGAGGCCTATCGTAACTACCAGGAGATGAGCGAGCGCTTCCCAACGAGCGAATTCGACGTGTTCCTGATCGTCGAAGGCGAGAATCTGCTGACCCCGGATCGCCTGGAAGACGTGCGCACCCTTCATCTGGAGCTGCAGTTCGTTCAGCCGGTCACGGGCGTGTTGTCGATCTTCTCCATGCGCCAGGCCCCGGATGCCGAGGGCTATCCTCCGCCGATGTTCCCGGCGACCATGCCGCGGGGCGAGGAATTCGACACCCTCAAGAAGAAGGTCACGCAACACCCTCTCTTGAACGGGAAATTGCTTGCAGCGCCGGAAGGCAAGGCGCCTTTGACCGTTCTGATCGTGTCGCTGGACAAGGCTGCGATCGCCGGCGACGGCTTGAACGCCGCGATAAATCAGGTCAAGACGCTGGCCACGGACACGCTGGAAGGCTCGGGCCTGCAGGTGACCATGGCCGGTGTTCCGGTGATGCAGGCCGACTTGCGTTCGGCGATCGAGTCGGACCGGTTATTGTTCAATACCGGCGGCGTCCTGATGGGCATGATCATCGCGATCCTGTTCTTCCAGCGGGCGACGCTCATCATCATCGCGACACTCTGCCCCGTGATCGCATCAGTCGCGACACTCGGCTTGATCGGGCACTTGCAGGTCGATCTCGACAGCCTGATCAACACCATCCCGCCGCTCGTCATGGTGATCGCGTTCTCCGACGCGATGCACATGATTTTCTCGATCCGAAGACGGCTCGACGACGGCGACACCAAATACGGCGCGATCCGTCATGCGGTGCTTACCATCGGTCCCGCTTGCGCGCTCACCTCGATCACGACCGCGATCGCCATGCTCAGCCTGACGATCACGGACTCTGCGCTGATCCGGACCTTCGCGATTTCCGCGGCACTGGGAACGATCACGGCCTTCTTCATTGTGATGTCGGTGGTCCCAGCCTTGAGCTATCTGCTCATTGGAGACGCGGCACGCTTTCGCTCCACGGATGCCAGCCGTCTCGGCATGATGCGGCGCATGGATCAGGTATGCATGTGGCTGGCGCGGCGGGTCGAAGCCGGGCACATCAAGCTCACTGCCGTGGCGGGCGTTCTGCTGATCGCGCTGCTCGCGACACATCTGCAACTGGAACCGAGCTATCGCCTCAGCGACCAGATCCCGCAGAACAAGGAAGCCATGGCCGGCACCGAGCGCCTCGATGAGAAACTGACGGGGGCTCAGCCAATCCACATCATGGTCCGCTGGGAGGACGGCCACCGGCTGTTCGACCGCAAGGTTCTCAGCGCGATCGGCGGCGCACACGGCATCATGATGCGCCAGCAGAAGGTGGGCAATGTCTGGTCACTCGACACGTTGAACAGGTGGCTGATGCGTGGCGGTGAAGAGGCCCGCCAGTACCTCGAACCGTACATGGACATGCTGCCTGCCCATCTCACCAACCGCTTCATCGCGCCTGACGAGAACGCCGCCCTCGTCACGGGCCGCATTGTCAACCTCGATGCCTCCGATACCGTGCCCATCGTGCGCTCGCTGGATGACAAGCTGGACCGCCTGCGCTCGGCATATCCGGAAATGAGCTTCGAGGTCACGGGCCTGCCGGTGGTGGCAGCGCTGCAGTCCGACAACATGATCCGTCAGCTCAATAGCGGCCTGCTGCTCGCGATCGCCCTTGTCGTCGTCATGATCGGGCTTGCGTTCCGCTCACTCTCCATGACCGCGATAAGCGTCGCACCCAACCTTTTTCCTCTGGTCGCCTCGGGCAGCATGTTATATGCCTTCGGCGGCGGGCTGGAGTATTCCAGCGTGATCGCCTTCACGGTCGCATTCGGCCTCGCGGTGGACGACACGATCCACTTTCTGAACCGGCTCGCGGTGGAAGAGGATCGCACACGCTCACCCGAGAAGGCGGTCCGCCAGACTCTGATCATGGTTGGGCCGGTTCTTGTGCTGACCACCATCGTGCTGGTCCTGGGGCTTGCCGTCACTGTTTTCTCCGCGGTCCCGCCAACACAAATGTTCGGTCGTCTGGCAATGACGATGCTGGGCGCCGCGCTGATCGCGGATCTTTTGTTACTGCCAGCGATCATTCTGACGCTGCGCAAGTTACGACCTGTGGGGAGGCGTGTTGAGGATGATGACGCGGTTTCTTTCTAGAGCGGCGCAGGTGGTGTTCGCTGCGGCCGTGATGGCGTTGATCGGCGCGCCCGCGGCGCAGGCATCATGCAATTCGGCTGGTGTGCAACTCATCGACCGGCTGGAAGGGCGCTGGAAGGGCACGGGCACGGTTACGCCGCTCGGGGGCCAGCCCGAACGGATCCTGTGCCGGATCAGCTATACCAAGACGCGCGGCGGCCACGGCGTGAGACAGAACATCAATTGTGCCGGAACCGACTACCGCATCCGCGCCAGTGCTGACGTGAGATGTAACGGCGCGCGCATAAGCGGTCGCTGGACCGAGCAGACTGCCAGCAACACCGGAAGGGTCCAGGGCAAGCTCGCCGATCGGCGGCTGCGGGCCTCCTTCGAAGGGCCGAATTTCAAGGGCCGCCTGGCCGTGGATTTTGTAAGCCGGAGCCGTCATTCCGTGACCATCTCCCAGTTCGACCCGGCCAAAGGCCGGCATGTTCCGGTTGCCGAGGTCACGGTACGCAAGTAGTTCCGTGCCATTCGCGCCGCCCATCTCCTTTCGGCGCCGAAAAGATCCAGACACTGAAGCGCCGCGGAGGATGAAACCGCCGCGGCGCCGTGTTTGATCTTCATTGCGATCGGCTGATCTCCGGCTTCTGTTGCCGAAAATCGCTAAATCATGCCGATCAGAACTGCTGCGACAAATCCGAACGCCGCCATCACGGCGACGATCCTCAGTTGGTGGGTGAAAGTCATGCAACCCTCCCAGGGTAACTAGCCACTCTACGTGGGTCGCAGAAAGTCACAGCGACATGGCCTTCAACTTTAGTAGAAAGGATTTCTGGCTTTCCAGAGAAAATTCGTGCTGCGCCGCAACATTATCGGGCACTGCAACATGGCACCGCCCAGCGCCGCCGGCCCCGACTCGACCTTACGCGCAGCTTGCGATTTGTCCTTGGGTGACATAGCCTCGCGGCGCCTGTGAAATCCATGGGTCTGTGGGTCTTTGTATCCGCAACCGTGAACTAGATTTTCGTCTACGGAAAAGCCGTGGCAATGCTTTGGGAGGTTCGTTGATGAGTCTTGCGAGACACTTGAGAAATGCTGCGGGCGCTTTGGCGCTCGGCGGCGTGATCGCATCCGGCGCGGCAGTGGATCAGGCCAGCGCCGATCAGATCCGCTGGAAGATGCCGATCGCCTTTGCGTCCAAGCTGCCGGGTCTTGGTTCGCCGTCGCAGTATGTGGCAAAGCAACTTGACGCCGCCAGCGGTGGAAACGTGCAGGTGCGCGTTTTCGAGCCGGGCAAGCTGGTCCCGCCTTTCGATATTCTTCAGTCGGTTTCGGATGGCAAGGTTGCCGCCGGTTATACGTGGATTGGCTATGATCAGGGGAAGGTGCCCGCCGTTCCGCTCTTCGCCGCGGTGCCATTCGGCCTGAAGCCGTGGGCGTTCGCCGCCTGGTACTACTGGGGCGGCGGTCACGACATGCTGCAGGAAGTCTACGCGAACAAGGGCTTCAATGTGTATGCCCGACTGTGCGGTGTGATTGGCCCGGAAACGGCTGGATGGTATTCCGAGCCGATAACCACCCTGGAAGACTAC
Organism: uncultured Hyphomicrobiaceae bacterium; assembly: GCA_964346065.1. GTDB lineage: Bacteria > Pseudomonadota > Alphaproteobacteria > Rhizobiales > Rhodomicrobiaceae > Dichotomicrobium. The sequence goes on along the minus strand of CAYFTI010000046.1, from coordinate 8,218 downwards.
AAGGGTCTGAACATTCGCTTCGCGGGATTGGGCGGCAAGGTGCTTGAGAAGCTGGGCGCCTCGGTAACAATGATGCCGGGCGGCGAGCTCTATCAGGCGCTGCAGACCGGCACGATTGATGCCACCGAGTTCTCCATGCCGGCGATCGACCAGATCCTGGGCTTCAACGATGTCGTGAAATACAACCTGTTCCCGGGCTGGCACCAGCCGTTCACGGCGCAGTACATGCTCATCAACAAGGATGAGTGGAACGCGGCAACCGATCAGCAAAAAGCCCTGATCAACACCACCTGCACGGCCGCCACGATGATGGGCCTCACCGAGGGCGAGTACAAGAACGGTACTGTCCTGCAGGAATTCCAGGAGAAGGGCGTTCAGGCAGACCAGATCCCGCGCGACATTCTTGTCGAACTGCAGGAAGTCACCCGCGAGGTGCTGGATGAAGAAGCCGCGAACGACGCCGACTTCAAGCGGGTCTACGAATCCCAGCGCGAATTCCAGGAATCCTACAAGGTCTGGGATAAGCGGGCTTACCTGCCGGCTGATCTCGGCGAGGAAGAATAAGCGGCAACGCCGCCCGACCCTATAGCGGCGGCGGACAGGGAGGTCGTGATGTCTGCACAACAGAATCCGTCCAGTCCGCCGCCGCACGGTGGTGTCCCGGCCCACCACACCGAATTCCCGAGCAACGCGATTTCCAATGCGATCGACACCGTCATCGACCGCATTGGATTTGTGTTTTCCTGGCTCTGGGTCGTGGTCGTCGGCGTGATCCTTTACGCGGTTATCGGCCGCTACGCCTTCGACCAGGGCACGATATTGCTGGAAGAAATCACATGGCATCTCGCCGGCGCGGCCTGGCTCATCGGCCTGTCCTACACGCTCGTCAGCGATGATCACGTCCGCGTCGACGTGCTGCATGAGCGATTTTCGCTGCGCACGCAGGCCTGGATCGAGACCTTCGGGCTGTTATTGCTTCTCATTCCGTTCCTGATCGTCGCCCAAGACAGCATGATCCCGTATTTCTGGAGCTCCTACCTGCAGGGCGAGGAGTCTCAGGCGCCCGCCGGCCTGCCGGCGCGCTGGGCGCTCAAGTTCTTCCTGCCGCTCGCCTTCGGACTGCTGCTTCTCGCAGCACTGTCTCGCCTTCTAAAATGCACATCGTTGCTGTTCGGAGTGCCGAGGCCAAGATCACAACAAGATACTCGGTGACCAGACGGCAATAAAAGCTCGGCTTGAGGGAGGAACCCGGCGTTGGGGTTGGAGGAATATTTCGTCATCGGCATGTTCGCCACCTTCGGCGTTCTGCTGTTCACCGGCTTTCCCGTGGCCTGGGTCCTCGCTGGAACCTCCGTCATCTGGACGGCGGTCGGTATCATATCCGTTGAATACTTCGGGGCGGATCTCTGGTTCGACTACGGCAGCTCGCTGGGCCTGCTCGCAGGGCGTATCTGGTCGCTGGTCGAGAACATCACGCTGGTGGCGCTGCCCATGTTCATCTTCATGGGCATCATGCTCGACCAATCGGGCGTGGCCGAAAAGCTTATGACCAACATGGTCAAGCTGTTCGGCGCGGTGCGCGGCGGCTTCGCGGTGACGGTGATCGTGATCGGCGTGCTGCTGGCAGCCACCACCGGGATCATCGGCGCGTCCGTTGTGCTTCTGGGTATGCTGTCGCTGCCTGTCATGATGAAGCACAATTACTCCAAGGCGCTTGCGGTCGGCACCTCCTGCGCGACGGGCACGCTCGGCATTCTCATCCCGCCGTCGATCATGCTGGTCTTGATGGCGGACCGCCTGGCCACACCCGAAGCCTCGGTCGGCGATCTGTTCCTTGGCGCACTGTTCCCCGGCCTGATGCTCGGGGCTATGTACGTGGCCTATGTGCTGGGGCTTGCGTATGTAAGTCCGCGCAGTGCGCCGCTTCCCGAAGACTTGCCGAAGATCACCTGGAGCGTCGTATGGAGCGTCGTGAAGGCGGTTGTGCCGACCGCTGCGCTCATCCTGGCGGTGCTGGGCTCGATCTTCTTCGGCTTCGCCACCCCCACCGAAGCCTCCGGCGTTGGCGCGGCGGGCGCGATGCTGCTCGCAGCGATGAATCGGCGCCTGACGTTAAAGGTCCTCAGGGACTCGCTCAAGCAGACCACGCGCACCACGGCCTTCATCTTCGCAATCTTCGTCGGCGCGACCGCGTTTGCCGTGGTGCTACGCGGGCTCGGTGGCGACCGGGTGATCGAGGATGCCCTGCTCGGCTTGCCTTTCGAACCGACAGGCATTCTCGCGATCATCCTGCTGGTCGTCTTCTTTCTCGGCTTCTTCCTCGACTGGGTTGAGATCACGCTGATCATCCTGCCACTGGTGGCGCCGGTGGTGCAGAGCCTTGGCTTTGACCTCGTTTGGTTCACGATCCTCTTCGCGGTGTGCCTGCAGACGTCTTTCCTGACACCGCCAGTGGGCTTCGCGCTGTTCTACATCAAGGGGGTGGCGCCGCCCGAGATCAAGGTGACGGACATCTACAAGGGCGTAGTGCCCTTCATCATTCTGCAGTTGATCGGGCTGGCGCTGGTATTCGAGTTTCCGAGTATCGTGACGTGGCTGCCGAGCGTCAGCTTCCAATAGGCCGGGCGCGCAGCCGGCACGGCTCAGGCGGAGCGCTTCGTCTCGTCCCGCGCGCCATTGCCAAAGCGCTGCTCGATATAATCGGCCACCATCGCCTTGAAGTCATCCGCGATGTTCGGACCGCGCAGCGTCGCGGCTTTCCTGCCGTCGATGAACACCGGCGCGGCCGGGCTTTCACCCGTCCCCGGCAGGCTGATCCCGATATCGGCGTGCTTCGATTCGCCCGGACCGTTCACAATGCAGCCCATCACGGCCACGTTCAGCGTCTCCACGCCGGGATACTTCTCGCGCCATTCGGGCATCGACGCGTTCAGATGGTCCTGAATGTCGCGCGCCAGTTCCTGAAACAGCGTGCTGGTCGTTCGTCCGCAGCCGGGACACGCCGCAACCACCGGCACGAAGGTGCGAAGCCCCATCACCTGCAGGATCTGCTGTCCGACCTCGACCTCGCGCGTGCGCGCCTCACCCGGCGCCGGCGTCAGCGAGACGCGGATCGTATCTCCGATGCCCTGCTGCAGCAGGACGCCGATCCCGGCTGTGGAGGCGACAATGCCCTTCGAGCCCATGCCCGCTTCAGTCAGGCCCAGATGCAGGGCGTAATTGCTGCGCTCAGCGAGCATCGTGTACACGGCGACAAGGTCCTGTACCTGGCTGACCTTGGCGGACAGCACGATCCTGTCCGCGCTCATGCCGAGGTCCTGCGCGCGCTCGGCCGACAGCAGGCCAGATTGCACTATCGCCTCGTGCAAGACGCCCTGCGCCGTCAGCGGTGAACCGGCCTCGGCGTTTTCGTCCATCAGCCGGGTGAGCAGTTCCTGGTCGAGGCTGCCCCAGTTCACGCCGATACGCACCGGCTTGTCATAGCGCAGCGCCATCTCGATGATCTGGGAAAACTGCTTGTCGCGCTTGTCCTTGAAACCGACATTGCCGGGGTTGATCCGGTATTTGTCCAGCGCCTCGGCGCATCCGGGATGGTCGGCCAGGAGCTTGTGCCCGTTGTAATGAAAGTCGCCGACCAGCGGCACGGCCACCCCCTGGCGCGACAGCTCATCACGGACATGCGGCACTGCGGCCGCCGCCTCGTCGCGATCGACCGTGATGCGCACGATTTCCGAGCCAGCCCGCGCCAGCTCCGCCACCTGCCTCACGGTGCTCGGCACATCGGCGGTATCCGTGTTTGTCATGGATTGCACGACAACGGGCGCGTCGCCGCCCACGGCAACCCCGCCGACCTTGACGGGGACGGTTTTGTGCCGTGGTGCCGGTCCATAAGCCATCGTTCCAACCCCCACATAACTGACAAGTGCGTTCGTCACGTCTGGACAATAGGGGGGCGACCGGCGCTTCGCAACGCGTTTCGGCAGCGAATTGGCAGGTTTCGGGCCAGCTTGAAACCCTTCTCGTATGGCCCATATCTCGAAATGAAGCCGGCGCCATGTTGGGCCGGCGGAACGCGCGCAAAAGGCGGCGTTCTGGCGACCGAAGTGCATGGTCGCTGAGAGTTCGAAAGGCTTGGATATGTCGCGTATGTCGGTTTTCGGCAGCGCACTCTACCTGGGCTTCGATGAACTGGATCAGGTCATCAGCCGGCAGCCAAAGGGGGGCAACGAAGGTTACCCACCCTACAACGTCGAGCATAGAAAAAGCGGAACCAGCGGCGATGATATAATCCGCATAACTCTTGCTGTTGCCGGCTTCACGCCCGAACAGCTCGAAGTCACGCTGCGGGGCAACCGGCTGACTGTCGAGGGTGCCCAGAGCGAGGAACCGGACAAGACGTTCCTGCATCGGGGCATCGCGGCTCGCCAGTTCCAGCGCAATTTCGTCCTGGCGGCCGGGATTGAGGTCCGGCGGGCGCGGCTTGAAAACGGCCTGCTGGCAATCGAGTTGATCCGGCCCAATATTCAGGCAGCGGCCCAACGTATTGCCATCGAGACGCCGGGACAGGAGCTGTAATGGTTCTGCACCCTGCAAACGGGTGGATGTGCGTGGATGCCTTCAACCGGCTACACTTGTCGGTGTCGAGGACGGCTCACGCGCCTCGGCGGCTGACAGCCGCGACGACACGAGGATCATGCGCTCCGGCTACGAAGGAGGATAGCGATTATGGCAGACCATCTTGTCAAGGCAAGCGACACGACCGATCGGGCGATGAGCGCGCAGGAATTCGCGGTCCTCGGCGGTGGTGAAATCGGCTACATCAAGTCGGTGAAGGCCAAGGAAATGAAAAAGCTCTTCCCCCAGCTTGAGGAAGTGCCGGAAGGCGTGGACCTTTATGCGCTGCACGCTGCCGATGGCACGCCGATCGCGCTGGCGGACAGCCATCCGGGCGCCATGGCAAATGCCCGGGAGCAAGAGCTGGACGTCGTGAGCCTCCACTAATCAAGACGGGCGGAGCGTCGGCTCCGCCCCTCGCCATCGCGCCCGATGCGATGGGGCTGCCCCCGGCGGCACGCCCTTCCAGACAAACGCCAAACGACTTGATGGATTGACAGAGACCGTGGAGCCAGAAAAGCGGTGATCATCGGCATCTTCGCGTTAATCCTGCTCTTGGGCTTGGCGACTCTTCCCCAGCTATGGGTGCGCGCGGTCTTGGCCCGCCACAGTGTTGATCGTCCGGATTTTCCGGGCACGGGGGGGCAACTGGCGCGCCACCTGCTCGATGAAATGAATCTTCGCGAGATCCGCGTGGAACAGACCGACACGGGCGATCACTACGATCCCGATGCCAGGGCCGTCCGTCTAAGCCAGGACAATTATGCCGGCAGATCCCTGACGGCGGTCACCGTAGCCGCGCACGAGGTCGGCCACGCCATGCAGGACGCGACCAACTATCCACCCCTCGTGGCGCGCACACGGCTTGCCAAGACCGGGGCGATCGTCGAGCGCGTCGGCGCATTCGTGATGATCGCCGCGCCGATCATGGCGGTCATCGTCAAGCACCCCGCCGGCATGCTGCTGCAGATTGGCGCCGGACTGGCGCTGATCGCATTCACGGTGCTGGTGCATCTCACCACCTTGCCCGTCGAATTCGATGCCAGCTTCAAGCGGGCGCTGCCGGTGTTACGGGCGGGGCAATACATCCCCGAACGCGATATGCCCGCAGCACGCGGCATACTTCGCGCTGCCGCCCTGACTTACGTGGCCGGCGCGCTGATCAGCCTCATCAACATCGCACGTTGGATGCGCGTGCTGCGCTTCTAGCTGGCTGAATTGCGCGTGGTGCAACACGCCGGCTCCGATCACGTCCAACACGCGCCAGCCGGCGCCACATCCCCCTTCTTGCCGCCGCTCTGGCCAACCTGCCGGCATCGTGGCGAAACCACGCCGCGGCTGTGCTCCGCGCTCTCCCCGGTCGAGAAACAAGCATATGGCAAGTTGCTCACACCCGACATGCGCGCGACGGGGACCCGAATTGTTTTAACCAATATTTTTACGTGCACTTATTGCATTTTCGCATGACATATGTATGAAGACGGCAGATGGAAGCTTATTGACGATACTGATGACGGATACTCTTGGGACAGCGCATTCGCGGCTGAAACTGTCGCTCAACGAGCTCGAAGCCTTTGTCGCCGTGGTCGAGCAAGGCAGCTTCTCGCGCGCGGCGCTCTGGCTGGGGCTCAGCCAGCCGACGGTCTCCCAGCGCGTTCAGACCCTGGAGTCGGGGTGCGGGCTTCGCCTGCTGGATCGCGGCCAGGGCGTTCGCCTGACAGCATCCGGGCGCGAAATCTACAACAAGGCGCGGGCCGTGCTCACCGGCGCGCGCGATATCGAGTCGACGGCGCGTGAACTGGGGGCCATGGCGCGCGGTCGCCTGAAGGTGGGCTTTTCCACGCCTTCCGTGGCAATGCGGGTTATATCACGGTTGAAGGCCGAGCATCATGCCATCGACATCACCGCGCGCGCCGGCAACACGCCTGAGCTGCTGCGCATGATCGCGGCTTGCGAGATCGATGTCGGCGTGACGACGCTCCTGGAGGTGCCGGACGGCATTCGCGCCCGGCTGATTGCGAGCCAGCGTCCGTTGCTCTGTGTCGCCGCCGACGCGCCGCTTGCAAAACGCCGGACCGTGCCGCTCACCGAGCTGACCAGCTATACATTGATCCTGCGCGAAGACGGTTCGCTTACCCGCCACGTGATTGAGACAGCGTGCGAGACGGCCGCACTCGTGTTACAGCCGCCGCTGGTGATGCCGAGCCGCGAGGCGGTCAAGGAAGCCGCTGCGGCCGGGCTTGGCGTCGGCGTCGTGCTGTCCGGGGAGATGGGCAGCGACACGCGGCTCGCGGCAATCGAGATTTCCGACTGCACGAGCGCCGGTAGCGTTTACGCAGTGGGGCTGAGCGAAACCAAGGGCTTGCCGCTGGTCGATGCATTTTTTGACGCGTGCGCGGAAACAGCCATGGATGACGAGACCTTTGAAAGACAAAGCCAGGAGGAAAGACGATGACGGAAGCAACCATTGCCAGCGACAATGGCATCGGCGGTGTTCTGAGCAACATGGTGGAAAAGCATGGCAGCGACCTTTACGGCGGCGAGGCGGTCACCCAGCTCCACCATGCGCTGCAATGCGCTCAGCTCGCTGAAGACGACGGCGCAGGGCCCGCACTCATTACCGCTGCGCTGCTGCATGACGTCGGCCATATGCTGGAGGACGACTTCGATGACGCGCGCGCGCACGGCACCGACCGCCGCCACGAAGACCTCGCGAACAGCTTCCTCAGCCGTTGGTTCGGCCCCGATGTGACAGAGCCTGTTCGCCTTCACGTCGCCGCGAAGCGCTACCTCTGCGCGGTCGAGCCGGGATATTTCGACTCGCTGTCCCCCATGTCGAAGCACTCGCTCATGCTCCAGGGCGGTCCGATGGGCGAAGACGAGGTCGTCGAATTCGAGTCGGGGCCGTATGCAGACCACGCCGTGCGCCTGCGCCGCTGGGACGATCTTGGCAAGGATCCGAGCATGAAGACGGCCCGCCTGAGCCATTTTCTGGGTTATGCCGTCTGCTGCGTGCGGCCGAACGCCACCTAGGCCGGAGCTGATAAGAGCGACCCTGCTCAGGCGTCGACCTCCACGCGGCCGATCGGGTTTGAACAGCAAGCGAGGATGTAGCCCGCCTCGATGTCCTCCTCGCTGATCCCGCCGTTATGGACCATGTGCACATCACCTGCGCGCTTCTTCACCTTGCAGGTGCCGCAGACCCCGAAGGTGCAGCCCGACGGGATGACAAGGCCGGAATTACGCGCGACCCCGAGAACCGTGTCCGTCTCGAGGCAGGTCGCAGTGTGGCCGGAATTTGAGAAGACGACCTCGGCCGTGGCGGTCTCCTGCGGCACCACATCGTCGATTTCCGGCGCTTCGGCCTCGCTCTCGACCGGCGCATGGAAGCTCTCCTGACGATAGTGCTCCATGTCGTAGCCAAGCGAATGGAGCATCTCGCGCACCGACTGCATGAAGCCTTCCGGCCCGCAGCAATAGACCTCCCGCTCCAGGTAATCCGGCGCCATGATGCTGAGCATGAGCTGATTGAAGCGTCCGCGATAGCCAGTCCAGACGTCGTACGGGTCTTCCTCGCTGACGACGTAATGCAGCTTCAGCCCCG
>CAYFTI010000045.1:0-16822 GCA_964346065.1 uncultured Hyphomicrobiaceae bacterium | reverse complement strand
CCGACCTCCGACGAGATCAAGCATTTCGGCGCGGCGATGGCGAGCTACGGCTCCTCCCCGATTTTCCACATTGTCGGCATCACGCCGGAAGCCCCGAGCCTTGCATCGGTCGGCGGGGAAAACCTCTGTCGCGCGGAGATCACGTCGGATGACATGCGCGCGCTGCGCTCGAATTTCGGCGGGCGCGGCGACAAGGTGGACGTGGTGGTGTTCGCGGCGCCGCAGCTTTCGCTTGTCGAGATGCAGACGGTGGCCGGCCTGCTTGATGGACGCCACCGCCATCCCGAGACAGCGCTGCTGGTCTGCACCTCACCCTCGGTGTATGCCGACGCGGTGCGCCTCGGCTACGTCGCGACAATCGAGGCGTCAGGCGCGAAGGTCCTGCAAGGCACCTGCTTTTACAACCAGTACGCCCGGGAAATCGGAGAGGCCAATGGCTGGCGCCGCCTCTTGAGCAACTCGGCAAAGATCGTGAACATCCTTGGCGGCTACGGGTACGCGCCGGCGCTTGCCAGCATGGAGGAATGCGTGGAGTCGGCCTGCGCGGGGGAGATTGTTTAATGACCGTTTACAAGTGCCATCCGGGGATCGGCAGGCGGGTCGAAGGCACCGCGCTCGTCTCCAGTGACAATTTCTCCGCGCGCTATGATCTCGACCGCAAGCACGGTGTATTCTCCCGCCCCGACCACAAACTTGCCGGCCAGAGCTATGTCGGGCGAATCCTTGTGGTGAACACGGCCAAGGGCGGTGTGGCTTCGGCGTGGATGCTGCACGAGATGAAAACGCAAGGAATGGCGCCGGCTGCGATCCTTTTCAACCGGGCGAATACGATCCTTGCCCAAGGCGCGGCGCTGGCCGGCCTGAGCATGTGCGACCGCTTTGAGGCCGGCGATATCACCCAGCTTCTCAAGACTGGCGACCATCTCGTCGTGGAACCGGAGGAGGGCCGGGTCACAGTCACCCGCAAACAGGACTGAGACCGCCCCGCGTCCGCCCTCGTACCATCTCCGCCGAGCTTTCAACCCTCCCGCGACGCCGCGAGCGAACGCAAGGTGGCGGCCCCTGAACGGCCACCATGACCGGGCTCGAGGCCGCCACTCTGCGCACCGCCCATGGCCGTGGGCGGGCCCCATAAGGCGATACGATCGAAGACCGCCACGCCCCGTGTCAAGGCCGTTACCCCCTCTCGGAAAACATCGTTCCGTTATATGGAACTTTTTGCTCGACACGTTGGGCCATATATTACATCCTCAAACGCAGATGTTCCACGCAATCAAGAAATGATAACAAGAGGTCATTCCGTATTATGGAACAGAGAGGAACGCCGTTCGCATTCGAGTCCGTACCGCTTCCCCGGGAGCGCCAGGAGAAGCCGCGGACACGGGGCCTGACGATGATGATGGACTGGGGGGTCGGCCGTGTGCGAATGGCCGATCACCTCAAGCTGGTCGGACCGTATGTCGATCTGGTGAAAATCGTGGTGGGAACCGCGCGGCTCTACCCGCGCGCCGACCTCATCGCCAAGCTGGAGATGTACAAGTCCTATGATGTCCTGCCCTTCCTCGGGGGGCAGTTCGCCGAGTACGTCTACGCTACTCAGGGCGTGACCGGCATGGAGGCCTTCTTCAACGAAGCCCGTGACGTCGGCTTCGAGGCCATCGAAATCTCGGACAATTGCGTGCCGCTGAGTGATGACGAACGCCGCAAGCTGATCGGGGTGGCCATGGACGCCGGGCTGGAGGTCCACGGAGAGGTCGGCTCCAAGGTCGCACAGCAGACCGCAGACGATCTCATGGCACAGGCGCAAGTGTGCTACGAGGCCGGCTGTCACATCGTGCTGGTCGAGGGTGCCGAACTGGTCGACAGCGAGGGCGAACCCCAGCGCGAGTTGATCGACAGCCTCCGGAACAAGCTGGACCTCGACAAGATTCTGTTTGAACTCACGGGGCCCTGGATCAAGGGCAACGCCCTTTGCGACGTGTACCAGCTCAAGAAATTCCTCATCGGAGAATTCGGAATGAACGTCAATCTGGCGAACGTGATGCCGGACGACGTTCTGGAGACCGAGGCACTGCGCCTTGGCTTGTCCGTGGTCGGTCCAACCGTCGAGGTCGGGTCAGCCACATAAGCGTGACCGTAACCGGCGGCGAAAAAACTGCCGGTAATGCGGGAACAGATAAAATAAACTGGGAGGAAATCCATGAAACGACTTTTGGCGTGCCTTGCCCTTGTCGGCGCGACGCTATTTGCCATGCAACCGGAGCGTCCGGTCTTGGCCCAGGAAACCATCGTTACGATTGCCGGGGCCGGGCCGCAGGGCCGCTGGTTCAAGGAGGCCTCGCTGGTCGGCAAGCTGCTGACCGAACAGCTGCCCGACGTGCAGGTGAATGGCGTTATCGGCAAGGGTGTGTCTGTCGGCAACATCAAGCGGATCGCCGCCGATCGCATCGAGGGTGGGCGCGGTTTCCTGGCCGACCTGGTTCTGGCCTATAACAACCAGCCGCCATTTGACGACGGCCGAAAATACGGCGATGCGGTCGTGTGGATCACCGTGAATCCGCTGATCTACCGCCTCATCGGTGACGCCGATATCGAAAGCTACGCCGATCTGGAGGGCAAGACCGTCGCCGTTGGCGCGCGCAACAGTGGTGACGACGCCCGGGCAAAGCAGATCCTGGCCGCCCACGGCATCACCGATGAAAACGCCGACCTCGTCTATCTCGCCCGGACCGACGCGCAGAACGCGCTGATCAACCGCCAGATCGACGCCCTGCTGATCTCATATTCGCGGAACAACCGGGGCCATCTGGGGCCGGTTTTTGCCGCGCGTGACCTGGGAAGCGATGTCGATTTCATCGAGCTGGACGAGTCCAAGGCAAAGGAAATCGTCAAGGAGAACCCGGCCTTCTACATTGATCGTCTGGGTGAGCCGGTCTTCAAACACCCCGACATCATCGGCCTTGCTGTCCGCACGGGCTTCATGATCAGCAAGGACATGCCCGAGGACCTCGTCTACCGGATGACCAAGACGGTCTTCGAGAACTGGGACGAAGTGACGGAGTCTGCCCCGTGGTGGAAGGAGAAAGGCGCTGCAGGACCTGACATCGCCGCTTCCTTCACCGCCGCCGCTTACCACCCCGGCGCGAAAAAATACTACGAAGAAGCCGGGCTGTGGGACCAGCATAGGGACTAACCCTGGCCAAGATGGCATGGGGCCGACAGGGAAGGGCCTGCCTGGGCCCTTCCTATCCGTCTCCTTGACCTGGCGCATCCTCGGGATAACGCGATGCAACCCGTCATTGAACAAATCAAAATGGCGATGGTCGGCACCCTCGTGCTGATCACGGCAGGTTTCGCACTTTACACTGGTGGTAGCGGCCCCTTCGAGGCCCCTCTGCAGCGCGGGCTGTTCCTCCTCTTCATGATGCCGCTGATCTTCCTGATGATCCCTTCGGGCTTTCGGCTCGGCGACACCCTCGAAGCCATCCTCGGGATTGTCCTGACACTCGTCTCCGTCGCCGTGTTCACCTGGAATGTTCTCAATTTTGCCCGGCTTTACTCCGATCCGTTTCTCAATCCGCTCGATATCTGGCTGGGTGCCGCCGGCATGATCCTCGTTCTGGAGGCCGTGCGCCGTACTGTCGGCATCATCATTACCCTGTTCATCGTCGCGTTTATCGTCTTTGCCTATTTCGGACCGTCCATTCCCGTATCCCAACTGCGCCACGGCGGTCTCGACGTCGAGACCATGGTGTCCATGATCTTTTACGGCACCGACGGTGTGTTCGGCACGCCGGTCGGGGTCTGCGCCACCTTCGTGGTGATGGTTATCATGCTCGGCTCCATCCTGACGGCGGCAGGCGGGATCGAGCTGTTCATGAACCTTGCCAAGTCCGTTGCCGGCCGTCTCACGGGCGGTCCGGCGAAGATCGCGGTCGTCGGTTCCGCGATGATGGGGATGGTCACCGGCGCCACGGTTGCCAACGTCGCGACAACCGGCGCCATGACAATTCCCATGATGAAGCGCGCGGGCTACGACAAGCACTTCGCCGGCGCGGTCGAGGCGCTCGCGTCATCCGGCGGGCAGTTGATGCCGCCGATCATGGGGGCCGCGGCCTTCGTCATGATCGAGTATCTCAACATCGGCTATCTGCAGCTGGTCGGCTACGCCATTACCCCCGCGCTGCTGTACTTCGTGGCGGTGCTGACCATCGTCCATATGCGCTCGGTCAAGATCGGGCTGGGTGGCGTTTCCACCGATCAACTCCCCAGTTTCCTGGAGGAGATGAAGCTCCGGGGCCACATGCTGCTGCCGATCGTGCTGCTCGTGGGGCTCATGTCCCAGAGGCTCAGCCTCATGTATGCCGCCTTCTTCGCGGTAGTCGCCGCCATGCTGCTTGCGCTTGTGCGCCCGGAGAGCCGGCTGACCCTGCGCGGCTACTATTACGGTTTCGAAAACGCCATGAAGGCCATGGCGCCGCTCACGGCTATTTGTGCGGGCGCCGGCATTCTCATCGGCGTGCTCACCAGCACCGGCCTCAATCTGAAGATCACCTTCCTGATCGAGTATGTGGCCCAGGGCGACTTGTTCATAACGCTGTTGCTCACAATGGTCGCGTGCATCGTGCTCGGCATGGGGCTGCCGACAGTCGCCGCCTATGTGGTGCTGGCCACGCTCGTGCCCTCGGCACTGATCAATCTGGGCGTGCCGCCGGTGGCCGCGCACCTGTTCATCTTCTACTTCGCGATCCTCTCGGCCATCACGCCGCCAGTGTGCACCGGCGCTTACGTGGCGGCGGGCATAGCCAACGCCAACCCGCTGAAAACGGGGCTAGTCGCCATCAAGCTTGGCCTGGTCGTGTTCATGATCCCGTACGCGTTCGTCTACAATCCCTCGCTTCTGATGATCGGGACCACCGGCGCAATCGTCATTCACATCATCACCGCGGTGCTCGGGATTTCGCTCTGGGCATTCGGGCTGGAAGGCTATTTCAAACGCAGCCTGCGCGCCGTGACGCGGGGCGCCTTCATCCTCGCCGGCGTGCTGCTGATCTGGCCGATTCCCTGGGTGAGCTTCACCGGGTTTGCGCTGGCCGCGCCGTTCCTGGTCTGGGAGACGGTCGGCAAGGGGCGGCGCAACGCGGAAGCCGAGTTGCGGGAGCGTTCATTCGGCTCTGCCTCCGTGCCGCCGCCTGACGGCTGAGCAAACGAGGCCCGGCCCGGTGCCGGGCCCTCTCGATTGATACCTCGCGGCGCTTGGCAAGGGAGACGACCCTGGACATCACAGCTTGGGACGAGGCGTTCGACGTGGTTGTCGTCGGCTTTGGCTTCGCCGGCGGCGCGAGCGCCATTACGGCAGCCGATGCCGGCGCGCGCGTTCTGCTCATCGAAAAAATGGCCCACCCTGGCGGCATTTCGATCTGCTCGGCGGGCGGCATCCGGATCGCGCGAAATGCCGAGGACGCTTTCCGGTACCTGCGTGACACGAATGCCGGCACGGCGCCGGAGGCCAACCTGCACGCCCTCGCTCACGGCATGGCAAATGTCGAAGGGTTTGTCCGCGCGCTCTGCGAGCCCCATGACGCCAAGCTCACCAAGGTTCAGGCGCCCGGCAACTATCCCTTCGACGGCTTTGAGACGTTCGGCTTCCTCTCGGTCGCGGAGGTGCGCGGCTTCGATCCCCGGCAGGGCTACCCCCATGTGCGCGGCCTTCGCGGCGGCGCGCGCCTGTTCAACGTGATCCAGCGCAACGTCGCACAGCGTGACATCGAGGTTCGCCTGGCCTGCCGTGCGCAGCGGCTGGTGCACGACGATGCAGGGGTCGTGACGGGTATCGCGGTCGAGCAAGACGGCCGGACACGGCATATCCGTGCCCCGGGCGGCGTGATCCTCGCCTGCGGCGGCTTCGAGGCCGATGATGCGATGAAACGGCAATACTGGCAGGAAAAGCCCGTGCCGTCCGCCGCCTTTCCCGGCAACACGGGCGACGGGATCCGCATGGCCCAGGCGGTCGGGGCCGATCTCTGGCATATGTGGCACTACCATGGAACCTACGGCCTGAGGCATCCTGATACGCAATCCTATCCCTATGGTATCCGGCTGACCCGATTCCGCGACTGGACGCCGGGCCTCGTCCAGGACGACGAGGACGTTCCCGCCTTCCTGCTCGCGACCGAGAATGCGCGGATGCCCTGGATCGTGGTCGACCAGAATGGCCGGCGCTACATGAACGAGTACCCGCCCTACCCCGGCGACACCGGCCATCGCCACATGGCCCACTACGACCCGGTCACCCAGAGCTTTCCGCGGATCCCGTCCTACCTGATCGTGGACCAGAGAGGGTTCGAGCGCGACGCCATCGGCTTCCCGACCTACAACGATCCGCGCATGAATTTCGCCTGGAGCGAAGACAATCACGCGGAAGTGGAGATGGGCCTGATCCGCAAGGCGGAAACGCCGGCGCAGCTTGCCGGGATTCTCGGATGCGCGCCCGACACGATCCGCGAAACGCTGACCCGCTGGAACGCCTTTTGCCGTGGCGAGGCGGACGACCCCCTTGGGCGCAACCGTGCGACCTCCATGCCGCTTGACGAGCCGCCCTATTACGCCGCGCAGACCTGGCCGATCGTGGCGAACACCCAGGGCGGGCCGGTCCACGACGCCGAGCAGCGTCTTTTGAATCCGTTTTCCGAAGTCATTGAGGGGCTGTACGCGGCGGGTGAACTGGGTAGCGTCTTCGGGCATTTATACCTGTCGGGGGGCAATCTCGCGGAATGCTTCGTTGGCGGTCAGATCGCCGGGCGCAACGCGGCGGCCCGAGCGCACGCGGCGCACGCAGCCGGCGTCGCGTGACTGGCTCGGATCAAGCGGCCCGCATCTGGGCAACCGCGATCGCCCCGGGGCGCAACAACAAGACCTGACGGGAGGAACAATTTTCGGCCTTGTCCCCGGACATTCTGAGCCTGGACCTGTTGGTCGCAGCCGTGCTCCTGTTCGGCGCGGGCATCGTGCGTGGTTTCACCGGCTTTGGTGCGGCGCTGCTGCTGGCGCCGGTGCTGGCCTACCTGTTCGGCGCAACCAACGGCGTGGCGATCATCATCCTGCTCAACATGATCGTCTCGGTTCAGCTGATCGCCGCGGCGCGGCGGGTCAGCAGTTTCGCCGGTGTAGGCTGGCTGACCGCCGGCGCTTGCGCAGCCATGCCCGTCGGCGTCTGGGCGCTCGGCAGCCTGGATCCCGAATTCGTGCGGGATCTGATCTCGATCCTCGTGATTATCGCGTGTGTGCTGATCGCGCTGCCCTACCGCGAATACCTGGACGTCCGGTCCACGCCCGCGCTGGACGCCTTCGCGGGAGGGCTTGGCGGCCTGCTCCACGGCTTTGCCGGCATCGGGGGACCGCCCATCATCGTCTACTGGATCGCGCAGAAGAAAACAGCGGCGGCCCTCAGGGCCAACATCATCCTGTCCTTTGCCATCATCAATGTGCTGACGACACTGGCTTTCCTGATCGGCGGGCTCTTGAATGCGACGATGCTGGTGCAGACGATCCTGCTCACGCCGCCCTTCCTGCTCGGCGCATGGGTGGGCCAGCACTTCTTCGGACGCAGCAGCGACAAGTTCTTCATGCGCGTGGTGTTGAGCCTGCTCATTATCGTTGCGGCGGGCATGCTGTTCGCCGATTGAGCCGCCTCGATCGCGACGGCCTAACCATGCGCTCGGATAATGCGGTCGGCCTGGTCCTGGCTGGCGAAGGGCATGTATCCGAGTTCGCGGGAGATCTGTGCGGCGGCGTCGAGGACCAGCGGCGTGGTGCGCTCGATCAACTTGTCATCCATGCGGAAGATCGGGATCGCGATGCCGCACGACGCCACCACCTTGCTGGCGTGATTGCGGATCGGCGCGGCGATGCCGCCCATTTCCGGATGATTCTCGCCCTGCGTAACGGAATAACCCTGCTGGCGAACCTCCTCGAGAATTTCGCGGAGGCGGTCTGTCTCCGTGACCGTGCTCGGCGCGAACGCCTGTTTCGGCTGGGCGAGAACCATCTCGCGGATATCCGGGGAAAAGGCGAGGATCGCCCGGCCCGTGGCGGTACACCAGGATGCCGACACCTTGCCCACCTGGGTCTGCACGCGGATCGAGCGGGGGCTCTCCACCTTGGCGAGGTAAACAACACCGCCGCCCTCTTCGAGCACGGCAAGGTGGACGGTCTCGTCCGCCGCGCGCGAGAGCCGTTCCAGATGCGGCCGCGCAACCTGCATGACGTCGATTTCGGTGAGGGCCAGCACGCCGATCCGCCACAGCTTCAGGGTCAGACGATAGCGGCCATCCTCGGTCTGCTCGACCACCCCCGCTTCGACGAGCGTGGCGAGAATTCTGTGCAATGAGCTTTTCGGCCGTCCTGTTTCCCG
Source organism: uncultured Hyphomicrobiaceae bacterium (assembly GCA_964346065.1). GTDB lineage: Bacteria > Pseudomonadota > Alphaproteobacteria > Rhizobiales > Rhodomicrobiaceae > Dichotomicrobium. Next base: position 8,409 of record CAYFTI010000045.1, on the reverse strand, counting down.
GCAGAGTTCAGACAGTGTGAGGGACTTCCACTTGCGGCCGAAAACTTCCAGAACCTCAAAGGTCTTTAGTATCGAGCCCGTCATGCCCGGACGAGGGGCTGCCGGATCTTCGGCTGAACGCTTTCTTTTCGCGAGCGTTTTTTCCATCAACCCTTTTCCTTCTGTGCGCGCTGACCGGGAGATAGGGATCGCCGTATCCGCTTGCCAGTGAATTGCATACAATCGGCACCCCGGAATCGCGGCCTGTCCCGGAATGTGGAACAACTGATCATATCACGCTTCAGGAGACGCCATGACTACGGATCCGCGACTCATCGAAACACACGCTCTGGAATGGCGCCACAACGAGCGGATCCTCGGCCCGCTCATCGACTACAACATGGCTTACCTGCTGAACGCCCATGAGCAGGGCCATGTTCCCGAAAACGCCGCGAAATCCTTGATCAGGATGTTATTGGAGCTACGCAGCGAAGGCCTTGCCGGGTTGGTGTTCGAGGCGGAACAAGATGGCCTTCAGCCAAATGTCGAGGCCGAGGTCACGCGTCGGATCGGCGCTGATCGCGGGGGCTGGCTCAGCATCGGGCGCGCGCGTCAGGAGTGTGAGCTGGTGGCACGGCAGATCGCGATCCGCGACGACTTCCTGGCCGTCGTGGGGCAGGCCGCGGAACTTCTCGATACGCTGATCGCTCTGGCGCAGCGTGAGGCCCATACCGTCATGCCGTACTATACCTGGGCGCAGCACGCCGAACCGATCACCTTCGGCTATTTTGCCGCCGCGAACGCCTATGCGCTCGACGCAGACTGCCTCCGGCTCGAACAGGCGCTGGGGCGCGTTGATCAGTCGCGGGCGGGGGCCGGACAGGTCGTGCCGCCGCCCTTCGCGATCGACCGGCGCGCCATCGCTTCGCTGCTCGGCTTTTCAGACGTCATTCCCAATTCGCTCTATGCCTATGGATCGAGCGACATCGAAATAGAAATCCTTGCTGCGAGCGCCCTGTTTTTTAATCACCTGGCCCGGCTGTCGGAGACGCTGTTCGTCTGGGCGTCGCCGGAGTTCGGATTTCTCCGCTTCGCGCCGGCGTTTACGGGGACCAGCTACGCGATGCCGCAGAAACAGAACCCCTACGCGCTCCGGCAGGTGCGCCCCGTCGCGGCGCAGGCGAGCGCAGCGTGGAATGAAGCGGTTTCGCTGTATTCGGGCTCGCTTCAGATCGTCGGCAATGCTGTGATTCATCTGCCAAACCGTGTGCTCGACCTTATTGCGAACATGCGACCGGTGCTGAGCCTCCTGGCCGCCGCTCTGCCAACCCTGGAATTCGACAAGGATCGGATGCGCGAGGCTGCCGTGCGCGGGTGGTCCGGCATCCCCCAGCTCGTCTTTCATCTCGTGCAAGACCACGGTGTGCCGTTCCGCCTGGCGCATGAGGTCGGCGGGCAGGTGGTCCGGCAAGCAATGGCTGACGGACTGCGCCCCGAGGATGTACGCCCGGAGATGGTCCAGGCCCACGTGGCGGACGTCGCCGATCTTCGTGTCACCATCGACCCGGACGCCTTGCGCCGCGTGCTCGATGTGGACAGCATCGTGATGAGCCGCACCAATGGCGGGCCGGCGCCGGCTTCGGTGATCGAGGACGCGGAGATGTTGAGGACCCGGCTGGAGGGGCTCAACGAACGGCTCGGCCAGAAGCGCAATGCGGTTACTGACGCGGCGAACCGTCTGAACGCGCGAGCCAGAGCGTTCGCAGCCTAATCGCCCTTCGGCTTGCGGAAATCCGCCTTGCGCTTTTCGAGGAAGGCGCTGACGCCTTCGTCGCGCTCGCCGCTTGCAAGGCACAGGGCGAACAGCTTGTTCTCATAGTCGAGCCCGGTTGCGATATCGACATCGGCGCTACGCAGCACCGCATCGCGCGCGCACATCAACGACACGGGCCCCTTGCTCTGCCATTTCCGGGCGATCCCTTTGGCCGCGTCCATGAGCTGGTCCGGCTGATGAACGGCGTTAACGAGACCCATGTCATAGGCGCGCTGAGCGCTGACCGGCTCGCCCAGCGTGACCATCTCCATGGCGCGGCCGACACCGACCATCCGCGTGAGGCGCTGGGTCCCGCCGCTGCCCGGCAAAACCCCCAGGTTGATCTCCGGCAGGCCGATCTTGGCCGTCTCCGAGGCGACCCGCAGGGTGCAGGCCAACGCCATTTCCAGTCCGGCCCCGAGGCAGTAACCGTTGATGCAGGCGAGTGTCGGCAAGCGTAGCCGCTCCAGCAGGAAGGGCAGTTCGCGGCGAAGCTGCGCGGCGGTCGACAGCTCGCCGGTGACGCTGCGCGTCTTCACCTCGTTAATGTCTGCCCCGGCGGAGAACGCCTTTTCGCCGGCCCCGGTGATGATGATCGCATCCGCCTCGCCGGACTCTTCAAGCTGCTGGAGCACGGCGATCATCTCCTGGCGGATCTCCAGGCTCATGGCGTTGAGCCGATCAGGGTGATCGATCACCAGCGTGGCGATGCGCTCGGTGATCGTTACGGAGATGCGGTTGAAATCCATCAGCTCACCCCTTGTTCGCGCTGATGAACACCGTCTTGAGCTGGGTGTAGTTCTCCAGCCCGGACGGCCCGAGTTCGCGCCCGTAGCCGCTCTGCTTGTAGCCGCCATAAGGCGACGACGGTGTCAGATAGGCAAACGTGTTGATCCAGATCGTCCCGGCTTGCAACTTCGCGGCGAAGTCATGCGCGCGGGCAAGGTCATTCGTGTGCACGCCAGCGGCGAGGCCATATTCGGTACTGTTGGCGAGCGCCAGCGCCTCTTCGTCGCTGGAGAACTTGAAGATCGCGGCGACCGGGCCGAACACTTCTTCCTGTGCCAGCTCGGATTGTGGGTCCACATCGGTGAAGATGGTCGGCTCGATGTAATAGCCCTTGCCCGGTTCCTCGGGCGCCTTGCCGCCCGTGACGAGCTTCGCGCCGTCGGCCTTGGCGCGCTCGATATAGCCGAGGACCCGGTCGCGCTGATCCTTGGACACCAGCGGGCCGAGTTGCGTGCTCTTCTCGGCCGGATCACCGATGCGCATTGTGCTCACGTAGCTGGCCATGCGCTCCACGAAATCGTCATAGATGTTTTCGTGCACGAGGAGGCGCGAGCCGGCGATGCACATCTGCCCGGCATTATGGAAGATACCCAGCACGCCGCGCTTGAGCGCGCCATCGAGAGCAATATCGTCGAAGAAGATGTTGGCCGACTTGCCGCCCAGTTCCAGGATGACTGGCGTGTGGCGCTTGCTGGCGTTGAGGACGACATCACGGCCCGTCGCGGTGCTGCCGGTAAAGGCGATCTTCTTGATGCCCGGATGGCCCGTCAGTGCACGGCCGACGACCGGGCCCATGCCGGTGACCACGTTGATGACGCCGTCGGGGATACCGACCTCGCGCGCGACCTCCATGAGCCGCAGGAGCGTCAGCGGCGTGTTCGGCGAGGGCTTGATGACGACTGTATTGCCGGCGGCGAGCGCGGGCGCGATCTTCCAGCTCGCCATCATGACCGGGTAATTCCAAGGGACGATCTGGCCAACCACCCCATATGGCTCCCGCCGGACATAGTTGTGCATGGTCGGCGTGTTATCGACCGTGGAGCCCTCGCAGCGCGTGGCGATACCGCCGTAATAGTGGAAGGTCTCGATCGCGTTGGGGATGTCGAAGCCGCGCACATGGCGGATCGGCTTGCCCTGATTGCGGCATTCGAGTTCGGCGAATTCATCGAAGCGATCTTCCAGGGCGCGAGCCAGATCGATCAGCAGGCGCGAGCGCTGGTAGGCCGTGAAACGCTGCCACGTCTCATACCCCTTTTCAGCGGCCCTGACCGCGCGGTCGACGTCGTCGGGCGTGCCCTCGGCAACCTCGGCGATCACCTCCTCGGTCGCGGGGTTGCGGACCTCGAAGTAGGACCCGCTCTCAGAGGGCGTGAATTCGCCGCCAATGAACATGTCATAGCGGTACTGCGTATCGGCGCGGCGATCGGGTTTGGTATCCATCATGGACCTCCCTTGTGGTCAGGTCAGTTGCGGGAGCTGGGACTTCACGGTCTTGCCGCCAGCATTTTTCGGGATCGAGTCGACGAGCTTCAGCACGCGCGGTTTCTTGAAATCAGCGAGGCGGTGAGCGCAATGTGCCTGGAGCGCCTCCAGTGCGATCTCCCGGCCGTCTCGCGGAACGACGAAGGCCGCCACGCACTGCCCCCATTTCGGGTGCGGCGCGCCGACAACGGCGCAATCGACCACGTCGGGGTGGCTGATGATCGCATTCTCGATCTCGGCCGGATAGACGTTCATGCCGCCGCTGATGATGATGTCGCCCTTGCGGCCGACCAGGTAGAGATAACCGTCCTCATCAAGATAGCCGATATCACCCGTGCGGAACCAATCATTGAAGAAGGCTGCTTCCGTGGCCTCCGCATTATCGAGATATCCGCTCATCAGCGAAGGGTTCCGGCAGCACACCTCGCCCTGTTCCATCGGCGGAAGCGGGTTCCCCGCTTTATCGGCTATGCTGATCTCGACATTGACGAAGGGCTGGCCCACCGATTTCGGCTTGCGCCGCTGATCCTCCGGCTTCAGCACCGTCATGCTGTTGGACTCGGTCGAGCCGTAATAGTCCCACAGATGCGGCGTGATCTGATCAAGGACCTGCATCTTCGTGCTTTCCTGCAGCGGCGAACCACAGGTCAGCAGCCGCGCGAGCGACGAGAGATCACGTTGCCGGTTCTCCTGGCGCATGGTGTCGAGAACCATTGTCAGCATCGTCGGCACGACAAGGCTGGACGTGACGCGCTGGTCCTCGATCAGGTCCAGATAGGCTTCGGGCGAGAAGTGGCCCATGATGTGGATGCGCCCACCGACATACAGATGCATGAGCGTGAAACTCAGCCCGGCGGAGTGCACGAGCGGCATGGTCCCAGCGTAGATATCCGCGTCCGACAGGCCGTAAAGAATGCATCCATGCAGGACCCAGAGCATCCGGGCGCGATGGGTCGCCAGCGCGCCTTTCGGGACGCCGGTGGTCCCGGAGGTGAACAGCAGGCTGAAATGTTCCGTCTCGCTTAGCGCCTCCGGCTTGAGGGGCGGTGCGCTGAGCAGCTCGCACCAGTGCAGCCAGTCGCCAGCCGGCGCATCCTCGCGCAGCACGATCCGGCTGTCCTGGCCAAGGTCCTGCCGCGCGCGCCGGAGCGGGGCAAGCCGTTCGGCATCCACGATCACGACCTCCGGGCGCGCCTGAGTGAGAATGGGCGTGAGTTCGCCCGAGCGGAACCGCGGATTAAGCGGTGAGAATATCCCGCCCACCCGGGCGACCGCGATGACAGTGAGCACGTATTCGATGCAGTTCGGGAGGTAGGCGCAGACCACGTCGCCACGCGCTACGCCCAGGCGGCGCAAGGCCCCGGCAACCGCGTCCACCTGCCGGTCAAGCTCGGCATAGGTCAGCCGCGTGGCCCCGTCATCCAGCGCAACCCGATCCCCATTGGTCTGCGCCATGTAGCGGCCGACGCGACCGACATGCAGATCGCTGAATGCAGGCGAAGGCGCTCCGCTCAAGCCAACCCCTCCTCAGCCGCGGCGCGCCAGCAGGGCTTTGAGCCGCATCATGCCCGTCTTCAGCGGTATGCCCACGGGGCAGACCACCGCGCAATTCCCCATCGAGTGACAGCGCATGACCCCGTCGGCCTCCCCGACACGCTCAAGCCGCTCCTCGCCCCGTGCATCGCGCTCGTCCTGCGCCAGCATGAACATTCGCGCCAGCGCGGAGGGGCCGAGATAGCCGTCGTGTGTGCGTGTCCACTCGCAGGCCGAGAAGCAAGCTCCACAAGTGATGCAGCCGTTATGCTGCTCGATGACGGCGCGCTTCGGGTCGCCCGGCGGCATCGTGCGGATGTCCCGGCGCTCCGGTTCCTTGGGGACCAGCGCGGTATGCCCGCGTTTCATCGCGTTGAAAAACGGCTCCATGTCAGGCACGAGATCGCGCTTGACGGGCAGCGAACGAAGCGGCGCAACTTCGATATCCCGCGTGCCAAGGCTGGAGAGGGGTGTCTGGCAAGCCAGCCCTTCCCGCCCGTTGATGACCACCGCGCAAGACCCGCACATCCCCACGCGGCAGGAATACCGGAAGGCGAGGCTGGGGTCCTGCTCCTGGCGGATACGCAGCATCAGGTCGAGCACGCGGGCATGAGGATTGGTGACCGAGACGGTGTATTCCACCGAACTGACGCCGGTATTCGCGTCGCCGCGTTTGATGGTGACGCGGTACTCCTGGTTTTGCGTGTCGATAGCTTTGCCCGCGGCCATTGGCGCTCCTCCTACATGAATGCGATCAGCGCGGCGATCGCGTAGACGATCGTCACCACGAAGGCGATTGCGAGTCCCACGGCAATCAGCGACGCTGTCCTCGCCGAGGCCGTGTAATCGCGCGAGATGTTGTAAAGGCCCGCAAACCCGTGAAAGGTGACCGTCAGCAACAACAGAAGGTCGATCGCCAGGAGCCCGGCAACGCTGAGATTCCCGCTTACGGTTTGGAAATTGATGCCGTCGACACCGATCACGAAATACTGGTAGATCACATGAAACCCGAGCAGAGGGACAGCCGCGAGCGCGCTGTTTCTTTGCCAGCGCCAGACCGTGGTGGATGTTCTCATTGTGGTTCCCGCCCTTCTCCCAGTGCCTTACACGGCCACGGCCGCCGCGACCACGCCGCCCCACAGCCCGAGCCAGCCGAACACGGTCGCGCGCGAGAGCATGTCCGCCTGCTCAAGCCACCAGCCTCGCTCATGGGCTATCAGCCGCGTGCCGTTGACGGCATGAAAAACCAGGCTGCCGAAGAGCAGCACGTCGACGAGAAACATCTCCGGCTGCGCGAAAAACTGCATCGCCGCGTTGAAGCTTTCCCGCCCGAACAGCATGGCGGTCGAGATCGTGTAGATGTGCGCGAGCAGGTAGACGAACAGCCCGATGCCCGTAATGCGGTGCAGCAGGAACAGCACGCTGTCGAGCGAGTAGATGCGCCACATGCTCAGGCCTCCGTCCGCGCTTCCATCTTCGGCGGCGTGGTCGGAATGGCCGTATCGCCCAGCAGATCTTCGGGCAGCCGGCGCGTAAACTTCACCGGTCTCTTGTCCCAGACCGGCGTGCCGTCGCCCTCAAGCTCTATGACGATATTGTAAAGGCTGTCGGGATCGGTCTCCGGGCAGTCACTGCGATAATGGCTACCGCGGGACTCACGCCGCACGCTGGAGGCGATCCGGATCATGTTCGCGACCGCCACGAGGTTTTGCGCATCGAGCCGTTCGAGGAAGGCAATGTCACCCGCGCGCTGCGCAGGCGTGGGAAGCGCGGCGAGACCTCCGCCAATCTCCTCCAGATCCAGCGCGGCGCGGCTCAGCGACTCCTGGCTGCGGATGACGCCAAGGTTCTCCCACGACGTCTCCCCGAGCCGGCGCCGCAGCGCGAACACATCGCCGGTGCCCGCGCGCGCCTCACCATACCGGTTTGTCACCTCGGCAAGTTGGTCCGGGTCGATCTCGCGGCGCTCATGGTTCTGTGCGTGTTCGGCAAGGCTTTCGCCGGCGCGTCCGCCGAAGACCATGGACTCCGCGACGCCGTTGCCGCCGAGGCGGTTGGCACCGTGCACGCCGCCCGAGTCCTCGCCGGCGGCATAGAGCCCGTTCAGGCTGCTCGCACAGCGGCTGTCGATCTGCACACCGCCCATCTGGAAATGCGCCGTCGGCGTCACCTGGATCAGGTCCTCGGCCATGTCGTAGCCGACGGACAGGCAGCGTTTGTACATTCCCGGCGAAGAGTGAAGCAGGAAGTCCTTGCCCAGATGACGCACATCCAGATACACGCCCTCCTCGTCACTGCCCCGGCCAGCGCGGATTTCCAGGAAGCTGGAGCGCGAGACCCGGTCGCGTGTCGAACGTTCCATCTTGGCCGGATCATAGCGCTGCATGTAGCGCTCGCCCTCGGCGTTGAGCAGGTGGCCGCCCGCGCCGCGCAAGCCTTCTTCGAGCACCGTACCGTTCATGACCGATCCGCTCGCGATCAGCCCGGTCGGGTGGAACTGCATCATCTCCATGTCGATAAACCGTGCGCCCGCGCGGTAGGCCATCGCCATGCCGTCACCGCTTTTTTCCAGCGAGGCCGCCGTCACCCGGTAAAGCGGCGCCGCCCCGCCGGTCGCGATCAGCGTGGCCCTTGCGTTCACCGCGATGAATGAGCCGTCATCCCCATCGAGCAAAAGCGCGCCAGCGACATAGGTGCCCGAGCGATCGAACAACAGATCGAGACCGCGCACCTCGTTCAGCACGGTGATGTCGCTCACCACGACCTGTTCCGAGAGGCGGCTCATCAGTTCGATGCCGGTGAGGTCGCCACGA
>CAYFTI010000044.1:0-17068 GCA_964346065.1 uncultured Hyphomicrobiaceae bacterium | reverse complement strand
GAGCGGGTCGGGCGAGGTCTCCGTCACCGACGGGACAATCAACGGTCTGAACCCGGATGTGCTGGCAAACACGGCGCGCTCTTATCTGCGGGCCGAGGGCGAGCCGGAAACAGCAATCGCGGCGCAACTCGAAGAGCCGTTACGCAACAGCAAGCTGCGCCACGGCGGCGCACGCGCAGAGTTGCGCCTTCAGGACGGGGCGTTGCGCGTGCCGCGGACCCAGATCCTCGCGGCTGAGGACGGACAGCGCGTCACGGCATCGGCGCGCATCGACCTTGTCGAAGCCATGCTCAACAGCCGCTGGGAGGTGGCCGCCGCGCTCGATGATGTACCGCTGCCAGCGGTTCGCGTCAGTTTTGACGGCCCCTTGTCCGCCTTTGGCAAGCTCGACCCGGAGATCGACGCCGACGATCTGCAACAGTTCCTGACTGTCGCACGCGTGGAGCGCAACGTGGAACGGCTTGAGCAGCTCCGGCGTGAGCGTGACCGCATCGAGCCGCTCCCCGAGGACAGCGCGCCGGCTCAAGGCAGCGGCGGGGCCGGCGCGTCTCAGACAGGGCCTCAAAGGCCCGACTCCCCGGCTTCCGAGGACTTGCCGCTGGAGACATCCGACCCGCTTCCCGGCTTCAGCACACAGATCGAGGACGCACCGGAAGATGAGGATCCGGCCGGCACCTCGGACGCTCCCGCCGACCCGGCGGCTGCGAGAAGCACGCCCAGTGCCGCGCTCGATGAGGCGCAGGCCGTTGAGGATGCGCGACGCGAAATCATGCGCGAGGAACGACGGCGGCCGCAGCCGCCTGAGGATCGGTTCTACGAGATCTTCCAGAACTAGCGCACACCACATGGCGGTTGCGGCGCGTGCATGAATATGTACCCTGCAATCAACGCTCCGCCGCAAAGACCAATAACGTGGCAGCGCTTGAGGAAACGCTACGGTAAAGACGCGACGCGCCGGCAGCGCTGAAAACCATATGCCTTGCGAGCGGGCGGACCGACGCTTGCCAAGGCAGCGCGCCGCTTTGCCAGCCATGTCTTGAAGGACCAGGCTCATGACGACATTGCAGGGAAAGACCCTGTTCATTTCGGGCGGCAGCCGCGGGATCGGCCTGGCGATTGGTCTGCGGGCCGCGCGCGACGGCGCCAATGTCGCATTGGCCGCCAAAACGGCCGAGCCGCATCCGAAGTTGCCCGGTACTGTCTACACCGCCGCGCTGGAGATCGAGAAGGCTGGCGGCAATGCGCTTCCGATCGTCTGCGACATCCGTGACGAGGGGCAGGTTCAGGCCGCGATCGACCAGACCGTGCAGACTTTCGGCGGCCTTGATATCTGCGTGAACAACGCCAGCGCGATCAGCCTCACCGATACCGCGAGCACGGAGATGAAGCGGTTCGACCTGATGCATCAGGTGAACACGCGCGGCACCTTCATGGTCTCGAAATTTTGTCTTGAGCACTTATGCCGGTCGGAAAATCCGCATATCCTGATGCTTTCGCCACCGCTCGATATCAAGCCGCAATGGTTCGCAGGCCATATCGCCTATTCGCTGGCCAAATACGGCATGAGCCTGTGCGCACTCGGATTATCGGAAGAACTGAAACCCGTCGGGATCGGCGTCAACGCACTTTGGCCGCGGACAACCATTGCCACGGCGGCGATTGCCAATGTTGTCGGCGGCGAGGAGGTCATGCGCGCCAGCCGCAGCCCGCAGATCGTTGCTGACGCAGCCCACGTGATCCTGACCAGGCCCGCGCGCGAGTTTACCGGGAACTTCTGTATTGATGATACGCTCCTGGCCGCGCACGGCGTCCATGACTTCGATCATTACAGGATCGACCCGACCGTGGACTTGACGCCGGACTTTTTCGTGCCCGAAGACAGCGAACCGCCCGCGCCGCTGGCCGCTCCGGGCCAACAATGACAACACCAAAGGACGCGAGCGGCGGATAACACGCAATGCCAACACTCCTTATTACGCATCCGGTCTTCCTCCAGCACGACACCGGGTTTGGCCACCCCGAGCGCCCGGACCGCCTGCGCGCCATCGAGCAGGCGCTCGAACACGAAAGCTTCCAGTTCCTTCATCGCGACGAGGCGCCGCTGGCCGATGAAGACGCGATCACCCGGATGCACGGCACCGACTATATCGACTCGCTGAAGCAGGCCGCGCCTCAAAGCGGGCACATTGCCGTCGATGGCGGCGACACGATCATGTCGCCGGACACGTGGGAGGCGGCTCTGCGCGCTGCGGGGGCGGCTGTCATGGCCGTCGACCAGGTCGTGAGCAAGGCAGCGCGCAACGTCTTCTGCGCGGCGCGCCCGCCGGGGCACCATGCGGAAACGCGCGAGGCGATAGGCTTTTGCCTGTTCAACAACGCCGCGATCGCCGCAGCTCATGCGCGCGCCGTGCACGGCATGGAGCGCGTTGCCGTGGTGGATTTCGACGTGCATCACGGAAACGGGACCCAGCACATGTTCTGGTCGGATGCGAACATGTTTTACGGCTCGACCCACCAAATGCCGCTGTTCCCCGGAACGGGTGCGTGGAGCGAGCAGGGTGTGGCGGGCAACATCGTCAATGCCCCGCTGCGCCGGGGGGATGACACCTATTGCTTCCAGGAAGCCTTCGAGAGCCGGATTCTGCCCGCTCTGCATGATTTCTCGCCCGATCTCGTGATCATCTCGGCGGGGTTTGACGCGCATCGCGACGATCCGATCGGCGGGCTGGTGTTGCGGGAAGAGGATTTCGCATGGGCCACGCGCAAGTTGCTGGACGTGGCGGAAAAGCACGCGGGAGGGCGGGTCGTTTCCCTCCTCGAAGGCGGATACGACCTCGGTGGATTGTCACGATCTGTTGCGGCGCATCTGCGCGTAATGATGGAACATGCGACTTGAGGCGGCGGCGCGCACCGCGAAAGGAGACGCTGAGCAATGGCGAAACAGCAGGCGGCGGCGAACGCGGACATCAAGGATATGTCCTTTGAACAGGCTTTAAAGGAACTGGAGCAAATCGTCGGACGTCTTGAGCGCGGTGATGTGGAACTCGAACAATCCATTACCATCTATGAGCGTGGTGAAGCGCTGCGCGACCACTGCGACAAGCTTCTCCAGCGGGCGGAGGCAAAAGTCGACAAGATCAATCTCGCCGACGATGGCCAGCCGGCCGGGACACAGCCGCTGGATGTGGAATAAAATTGCGCAAATGAGACAATCCGCGATAAGACAATGCGCGTGACGGGGCTTACCGTATTCAATATTCACGCATATTTTGCCGACACAACCAAGAATGTGTAAACTTCGGATGATAGCAGGCGCCGACCTGCGACAGTCGCTGGGGCAACCGCGTTAGGGGCGCAAACACCGTGAGCTCAGACAGCAAGACACCGCTTCTCGACCAGATCCATACGCCGGCCGACCTGCGCGCGCTGGATGAAAAACAGTTGCGTCAGATCGCTGACGAGTTACGCACCGAAACAATCGATGCTGTCTCGGTAACCGGCGGACATCTCGGGGCGGGGCTTGGCGTGCTCGAATTGACCGTGGCGCTGCACTACCTGTTCGATACGCCGGATGACCGGCTCATCTGGGACGTTGGCCATCAGGCGTATCCGCACAAGATCATCACCGGCCGGCGCGACCGCATCCGCACTCTGCGCCAGCCCGGCGGGCTGTCCGGATTCACCCGGCGCGCGGAGAGCGAATACGACCCGTTCGGCGCGGCGCACTCCTCGACCTCGATCTCTTCCGGGCTGGGCATGGCCGTCGCGCGCGACCTGAGCGAGGGCGACAATAACGTGATCGCGGTGATTGGCGACGGCGCGCTCAGCGCGGGCATGGCCTATGAGGCGATGAACAACGCCGGCGCGATGGACAAGCGGCTGATCGTCATCCTGAATGACAATGACATGTCGATCGCCCCGCCGGTCGGCGCCATCAGTCATTATCTCGCGCGGCTGACCTCGTCGGGCACCTATCTCTATCTTCGCGACATCGTAAAGCAACTCGCCAAGCGCCTGCCCAAAAGCTGGGAGCGCCGGGCCGCCCGCGCGGAGGAATACACCCGTAACTTCTGGACCGGCGGCACGCTTTTCGAGGAGCTTGGTTTCTACTATGTCGGCCCCATCGACGGGCATAACCTGGACCAGCTCGTCCCGGTGCTGCGCAATGTCCGCGATACCGAGCAGGGGCCGATCCTGGTGCACTGCGTCACGCAGAAAGGCAAGGGCTACGAGCCGGCGGAAAACGCGGCCGACAAGTATCATGGCGTGTCGAAATTCGACGTTATCACCGGCGCGATGTCAAAGCCGAAGCAGAACGCCCCGAGCTACACCAAGGTGTTCGCCCAGAGCCTGATGGACGAAGCGCGGCGCGACGACAAGATCGTGGCGATCACGGCGGCGATGCCGTCTGGCACCGGGCTCGATCTGTTCGGCGAGGAATTCCCTGATCGAACGTTCGATGTCGGCATCGCCGAGCAGCACGGCGTGACCTTCGCCGGCGGTCTGGCGACCGAGGGCTACAAGCCGTTCGCGGCGATCTATTCGACCTTCCTGCAGCGTGCCTATGACCAGGTCGTGCACGACATCGCCATCCAGCAGCTTCCCGTGCGCTTCGCCATCGACCGCGCGGGCTTCGTCGGCGCCGACGGCCCGACGCACGCGGGCTCGTTCGACGTGACCTATCTCTCCTGCCTCCCTGGCTTCGTGGTCATGGCGGCGGCGGACGAGGCCGAGTTGCGCAACATGGTCGCCACCCAAGTGCAGATCGACGACCGGCCCAGCGCGCTTCGCTATCCGCGTGGTGAGGGTGTCGGCGTGGAGATGCCCGAGCATGGCGTGCCGCTGGAGATCGGGCGTGGACGGATCATGCGCGAAGGGAACAGCGTCGCGCTCCTGTCTTTCGGCGCGCGGCTGCAGGAATGCCTGTCGGCGGCCGATCAACTCTCGCGCCACGGGCTGTCCACCACGGTTGCGGATGCGCGCTTCGCCAAGCCGCTGGATGAGGACCTGATCCGGCGTCTGGCGCGCGAGCATGAGGTCGTGGTCACGATCGAGGAAGCCTCTATCGGCGGTTTCGGCAGCCACGTCCTGCACGTCCTCGCGAAGGAGGGTCTGCTCGACCAGGGTCTGAAAATCCGCCCGCTGGTTCTGCCGGATGCGTTCATTCAGCACGGGAAGCCTGAGCAGATGTACGCCGACTATGGCCTCGATGCGCAGGGTATCGTGCGAACGGTGTTCAGCGCCCTCGGCCGCGAAGTGGCCGCGGATGACAGCGAGCTCGGCGCGGCGGGCCGCGGCGACGCCGGATAACGTGGCCGGCACGCCGACCCGGCTGGACGTCGCGCTGGTCGCGCGGGGCTATGTGGCGAGCCGGTCGCGGGCGCGCGATCTGGTCAAGCGCGGATTGGTCAGCGTGGCTGGGGCCGTCGTCACGAAGGCTGGCGCGCTCGTGGACCCACAAGCCGAGATTGGCGTGGCTGGCGAGGACGCGGATTACGTGTCGCGCGCCGCAGGGAAGCTGATGGCCGCGCTCGATGCGTTCGGCTTCGATCCGGTAGGGCGCGTGGCGCTCGATATCGGCGCATCGACCGGCGGTTTCACGCAGGTGCTGCTGGCGCGTGGTGCCGCGCGTGTCTATGCCGTCGATGTTGGGCGAAGCCAGCTTCACGAGACCCTTGCGGCGGACCCGCGCGTGAGCAATCTGGAGCAGCGCGACGCGCGCAGCCTGACGCCCCCCGATGTCCCGGAGCCGATCGGCGCGATCACGATCGATGTGAGCTTCATTTCGTTGCGCCTGGTGTTGGCGCATGTGATGGCTTTGGCTGCGCAGGAGGCGTGGCTCGTGGCGCTCGTGAAGCCGCAGTTCGAGGTGGGTCGCGAAGGCATCGGAAAGGGTGGCATCGTGACGGACAGGGCCGCACGGGATCGCGCCGTTGAGGCGATCCAGCGGCTTGTCGCCGATCAGGGCTGGCAGCCGCTCTCGCCGGTTCCCGCGCCGCTGCGCGGACAGGACGGCAATCAGGAATATCTGCTCGGCGCAACGCGCGGCTAATGTTGTTGTGCCGCACTGTTGCCACGAAGTTGCATCACGCGTTCTGCGGTCAACGGGCGGAGATGTGTCCGCCGCGCCCTTCAACACCAGCAGGACAACACCAATGGTAAAGCGCGCAGCTTCCATGCGCGGCTGAACCGCACGGCCCCTTGGCCGTCTCGCTCAGCCGTGTGATCCTTTCGACAAATACCGAGACACACGCGAGCGAGCATCATGTTACGCTGGATTGAAGAGCGAATATCCCCGTTCCGACGGGCCTCGATAGATCAACCGCCTGAAAACCTTGTCGGCTTCTTCTGGCATTACTGCCGCCAGATCTGGGGCACCCTGCTGGTCGTTGTCCTGGTCGGGTCGCTGGCGGCGCTGATCGAGGTGGCGCTGTTCACCTTCCTGGGGCGGATCGTCGACATGGCGCGCGCGGCCGAGACGCCGGCGGCGTTTTTCTCCGAGCACGGAACCACGCTGCTGATCATGGCGGCGTTCGCCATCCTGTTGCGGCCGGTGACGTTCTTTGCGCACATGACGCTGATCAACCAGTCGCTGATCCCGTCCTTCACCAACCTGATCCGCTGGCAGGCGCACCGCTATCTTCTGCGCCAAAGCCCGTCGTTCTTTCAGGACGATTTCGCCGGGCGCATTGCCAACCGCGTGATGAACACCGGCGGTGCGCTGCGCCAAACCATGGTCGATCTGACGGACTCGCTGTGGTTCGTGACGATCTATGCCGTCTCCACGCTGGTCGTGCTGTTCTCCGCCGATCCCCGGCTGATGGCGCCGCTACTGATCTGGTTCTTCGGCTACGGACTGCTGCTCGTCTATTTCGTGCCGAAGGTGAAGCATCGCTCCATGCTCAATTCGGATGCGCGCTCGCTGCTGGCCGGGCGGATCGTGGACAGCTATGTCAACATCCAGACGGTCAAGCTGTTCGCGCGCACCGAGCGCGAGGACGAGTATGCGGCCGAGGCGCTCGGCGACCAGACGGTCACGTTTCGGCGGCAGATGCGCCTTTTGACGATCATGGAGGGTATCCTCTGGACCATGAACGGCGTGATGATCGCGGCGACGGTCGGGCTGGCGCTGTGGCTGTGGAGCCACCAGGTCATCACGCTCGGCGCGATTGCCGTGGCGGCGGGGCTGGTCATCCAGATCAACAACATGTCCGGCTGGATCATGTCGGTCGTCACCAACGTGTTCGAGAACATCGGGCAGGTCCAGGAGGGCATCAAGTCCATCTCGAACCCGCTGCGGCTCACCGATGCGCGGGACGCGCGCCCACTCACGGTCACGAGCGGCGAAATCCGCTACGAGGATGTCACCTTCCACTATGGCCAGGAAGGTGGCTTGATCCAGGATCTCAACCTGACGATTGAGCCGGGTGAGAAGATCGGGCTTGTCGGCCGCTCGGGCGCGGGCAAGTCGACGCTGGTTAACCTGCTGCTGCGCTTCCATGATCTGGAGGGCGGGCGCATCCTCGTGGACGGGCAGGACATTTCGGATGTCACGCAGGAAAGCCTGCGCGCGCAGATCGGCATGGTCACGCAGGACACCTCGCTATTGCATCGCTCCGTGATGGAGAACATTCGCTACGGCAAGCCGGACGCGACCGACGAAGAAGTGTTTGAGGCCGCGCGCAAGGCCCATGCGCACCACTTCATTCCCGATCTGCGTGACTGGAAGGGCCGCGCGGGCTACGACGCGCATGTCGGCGAGCGGGGCGTGAAGCTGTCGGGCGGGCAGCGCCAGCGCATCGCCATCGCGCGCGTCCTGCTGAAGGACGCGCCAATCCTCGTGCTGGACGAGGCGACATCCGCGCTCGACAGCGAGGCCGAAGCGGCCATTCAGGAGCAGCTTTACAACCTGATGCAGGGCAAAACGGTCATTGCCATCGCGCACCGGCTGTCAACGATTGCAATGCTGGATCGGCTTGTGGTGATGGATCAGGGCCGCATCGTCGAGCAGGGCACGCACGACGAACTGGTGCGCGCGGGCGGCATCTATGCGTCGCTCTGGTCGCGCCAGTCTGGCGGCTTCCTGTTCGAGGGGAAGGTGGCCTGAGAGGATCGCGGGAACGGATGGGCGCTCGGCTAGCTGCCGGACGTCTGATCCACCTGCTGGCCCTCGCGCGGGCGCATCCACCAGATGATCGCGGCGCACACGGCGAACCAGACAGCCGCCACGATGAAGTAGAAGGCGAGCTGGAGGCCCAGGGCGGTGCCGGGGAGGCGTACGATGGCGATGGCGATCGCGAGCCACAGATAGAACACCGTGAACACGACCATCCCCACAACGCCGATGAACTTGCGCGTGCGTATCGACATGGTGCGCACCATAATCACAGGGCCACGGCCACGCCAATGAAAAACATCGGCAGGCTCCGCGACACTGCGCGCGCTTGGCGTTGGGCGACGCACGTAATAGATCGCTAGGCAATCGCTGGAGAGCCGACATGACCGATGCCGTGGCGCTGGATCGCCGGACAACCTCCTCATCGCGCGCGGACAGCGCCATTCGCGTCTGGCTGGGCAGCGTGATCACGCTGATCTTCGCGATGGTCGTCGTGGGCGGCGCCACGCGCCTGACCGGCTCGGGCCTGTCCATCACCGAATGGAAGCCGATCCTCGGCGCGATCCCGCCGCTCTCGGCGGCCGACTGGCAGGAGGCGTTCGACAAGTACCGCCAGATTCCGCAATACCAGCTCGTCAACAAGGGCATGAGCCTGGCGGAGTTCCAGTTCATCTACTGGTGGGAGTGGGCGCACCGCTTCCTCGGGCGGTTCATCGGCGTGGCCTTCGCCATTCCGTTCATCACCTTTGCGTTCGCCGGCTACATCCGCCGCGACCTCGCGCCGAGCCTGGTTGCGCTGTTCGCGCTGGGCGCGCTGCAAGGCTTCATGGGCTGGTACATGGTGCAGAGCGGGCTGGTCGACCGGGTGTCGGTGAGCCAGTACCGGCTGGCGGCGCATCTCGGGCTGGCGGCCATCATCTACGCCGCGATGATCTGGGTTGCGCTGGGCGTCGGGCAGCCCGCGCGCGCCATGAAGCGGGGCTGGGTGTGGCTGTCTGCGGCCGGGTTGCTAGTCTTCTCGTTTATTCAGATCGTGCTGGGCGCGTTCGTGGCGGGCATG
The DNA here is from genome assembly GCA_964346065.1 of uncultured Hyphomicrobiaceae bacterium. GTDB lineage: Bacteria > Pseudomonadota > Alphaproteobacteria > Rhizobiales > Rhodomicrobiaceae > Dichotomicrobium. The sequence continues at coordinate 7,892 of CAYFTI010000044.1, read as the reverse complement.
AAGGCCGGGTTCGCCTACAACACCTGGCCGCTGATGGACGGTGCATTCGTTCCCGACGGGCTGTTCGTCATGCAGCCCTGGCACATCAACCTGTTCGAGAACGCGCTGAGCGTGCAGTTCAATCATCGCATGGCGGCGTACCTGCTGTTTGCCTGGACGATCGGGCACGCGGTCGCGATGGTGCGGGCGAACCGGATCGGCCGTGTCTCAGCAGTCGCGTTGGCGGGCGCGGTCACGCTTCAAGCGGTGCTCGGGATCTGGACGCTCGTGGCGCAGGTGCCACTGAGCCTCGGGCTCGTCCATCAGGCCGGCGCCTTCGTCGTCCTGGCAATCGCGGTGTACCACCTACACGGTCTTTCGCGTACCGGATGAGTGCGGAGCCCGCTCGCACGCGCTCCGCTCCCGGCCTGAGCTTTTAGGGGATGATGGTGTTCGCCGTTTCCAGATAAGCTCCCGCCGACTCGCGAACTTCTTTCTCGCGGTGCGCTTCTGATGCGCGGTGAAGCCGTTCGAGGCGCGCCTCCAGGTCTTCCACGCCCTCTTCAATCTCTTCCAGGGACTCCTCGAGCGTGTAGGTGGCTTCGTGAATGCGCTCGACATCCATGGGCGATAACTCTGACTTCTTGAGAACTTCCGAAACCCGCTTGTTGTATTCGGAGAAGTTGCGGACCGCCTCCTTCAGCGTCTCGGACGCCTCCGCGCGATAGTGTTCAATTTCCGGTCTATCCTCGTCGGCCTGGGCTGGGAAAGCCAGACCCGACACCGCGATGGTGCCTGCAATGATCGCTGCGGCGAATTTCATGCTCTTCATCTTCTCTCCGGTGCTCTGTTTTACATGCGGTTCAGATCGGCATGGCGAGCCGTGTGGCCCGGCCAGTCGATAACCGAAACACGCCTAGAACGCCGGAGAGCGTATTTCCGTTCCCTGCCGCGCGAAACGATCGCTCGATTGGCGCATGACGCGCCAGTGCCGCGTGGGCCGACGCGTCATTCAGCTTCGGCGCAGGCCTCCTCGCGCAGGCGGCGCCCGGCGCTTCCGAGCTGCTCCACCGTGGCGATCACGTGGCTCATGTCGAAGGGCTTGGTGATGAACGCCTCGACGCCATACGCCTCATAGGCCTTTTCCGCGCCGCGCATCGCATTGGCTGTCAGCGCCACGATGGGAATGCGTCCCTTCCAGTCCGCGCGGGCGCGGATATGCTTGATGGCTTCAAGCCCGCTCATTTCGGGCATCTGGTTGTCCATGATGATCAGGTCGAAGTTGTTGCCCTCGACCTGGTCCACGGCCTGCCGGCCGTTTTCGGCCACTGTAACCCGGCAGTTGATCCCGTTGAGGACTTCGCTGATCAGAAGCTGGTTCATGGGGTGGTCTTCGGCGACGAGAATGTCATACACGGTCTGGCTCCTTTCCTGGTCCGGTTTTGCGGCGCCGCCGCTCGCTGACGGGGTGCCCTTAGGCGGGTTGTGCACGGGCAGCGGCAGATTGACGGTGAAAACCGAGCCGGCGCCCAGTTCGCTCTGGACCTCGATCTGGCCGCCCATGAGTTCGACAAGCCCCTTGGTGATGGCAAGCCCCAGGCCCGCGCCGCCGGACGGCGTGAGGCTACCGTCGATGCGTTGAAAGCGGTCGAAAATGGTTTCCAGGCGATCGGCGGGCATGCCCGGGCCGGTATCGGCGATCTCGAAGCAAATTCCCTCGCCTGCTGGCCGTGCGGTGAGCGTCACGCCGCCCTGAGCGGTGTATTTGATCCCGTTGCCGACAAGGTTGAGCAGGATCTGCTTGATGCGCGAGCGGTCGGCATGGATGACCGCGCCGTCGGACAGGTCGCTGCTGGCCGCCAACGCCAGGCCGCGCTCCGTGGCGAGCGGCTTGAGCAGTCCCATCGTTTCATTCACGAGTTCGCACAGGTCGAAACGCTCAGGCGAAAGCTCGATCCTGTTGCTGGCGATGCGCGATAGATCGAGCAGGTCGTTGACAAGCTGGAGCAGATGTCCGGATGAGGACTTGACGATCGCGGCGCGTTCGCGCTGCTTGTCGCTGAGCTCGCCGGCCAGCATGAGCTGTGTGAAGCCCATGATTCCGTTGATCGGCGTGCGCAGTTCATGGCTGATGTTGGCGACGAATTCGCTCTTGGCCCGGTCGGCGGCTTCGGCACGCTCCCGCGCGTCCTCAAGAGCGGCTTCCTGCTGCTTGAAGGCGGTAACGTCCGAGCGAATGCCGATCATCTCGCCCTCCGGTGTGCGCCGCTCGCGCCGCAGCATCCACCGGCCATCCGTGAACCGCACCATCGTTTCCGCGTGAGGCTCGGCCAGACGCTTTTCGACCTGCTTGCGCACCCAGTCTTCCGGATCTTCGCCCTGGGTATCGAAGTAGCCGCGTTCGGCTGCCGCCAGAACGATCTCGGAAAACGTTGCGCCAGGGACGATCAGGTCAGCGACGCCCTCATGCAGGTTCCGGAAGGCCTCGTTCGCCATGACCAGCCGGTCGTATTCGTCATAGGCGGCGAAGCCTTCGGAGATCGCCTCGATGGCCGAGGCGAGGCGGCTCTCCGCGCGCTCCGCCTTGCGCTTCGCGGCGCGTAGCCGTTCTTCCTGCTCCTTGAACGCCGTGATGTCGGAGCGGACTCCGATCATTTCGCCTTGAGGCGTGCGCCGCTCGCGCCGCAGCATCCAGCGTCCGTCCTTGAAACGCACGGTGGTCTCCGCCTGGGCATTCTGGCGGCGGATTTCGAGTTGCTTCTGGACCCAGGCTTCGGGATCGAGCCCCTCGGTATCGAATTGGCCGTTGGTGGCAGCGCTGCGGATCAGGTCTTCGAATTTCGTTCCCGGCACCATCTGTTCGGAGAGGAAGGAGAACTGTTCGTGGAGCGCCTGATTGCACATGACCAGGCGGTCCTCAGCGTCATAGATCACGAAGCCATCCGGAATCGCCTCGATGGCGGAGGCCAGACGGTTTTCCGCGCGCTTGGCCGCCTCGCGCGCCGCGGCGAGCGTCTCCCGGTGTTGTTTCGCCTCCGTGATTTCGCGCTCTACCGCGATGAATTTCTCAGGCCGGCCCGACTCATCGCAGATCGGCGTGATGTTCATGTCGAGCCAGTAGCTTTCGCCGCTCTTGCGATAGTTCAGGAGTTCGCACTGGATTTCACGCCCCTCGCGGACAGCCTGCCCGATCCGATTAACGGTCGCCGGATCGGTGTCCGGCCCTTGCAGCAGCTCGCCCGGCTTTCGGCCACTGAATTCCTCCGCGGCGTAGCCGCTGAGGCGTTCGAGCGCGTTGTTGACCCAGATCGTGCGGCCTTGCGCATCCGTAATGATGACGCATTCCTTGGCGTGTTCCGCAACGAGGGCGAGCAGAGCGTTCTGCCGCCCCTTTTCCTCGAGCCGGGCGTGAGCTTCGGCCAGGTCATGCTCGCGGCTGTTCAACTCGCTCATATCGCGGACGAAGGCGATCGTTCGCGGCCCCTGCGTGCTGTGCGTGCCGGAAAGCCAGACATTGACGGGGAAGCGCTGGCCATCCCTGCGCCGTGCCTCGACCCGGCGCCAGTCGGCCATGCTGTCCGCCTGGCCGGAAAAATCCTGCATGTTGCGCATGAGCGCCGCGTGGCGCCGCCGCTTGTCTTCGGGGATGAGGACGTTGACGGATTGACCGACGAGCGTGTCGCCGGGCCAGCCGAACATGTCCCGCGCCGCCGGATTGAGCCATGTGATCCGGCCTGCTCTGTCGACGAGGAGAACGCCGTCCGGGTAAGCGTTTGCAATCGTATTCTGGAACATGGAGTGTTCCGCGCCTTGGTCTGTTCACTAGGCAGCGACGAAAACAAAGTGACGCTAAGATTTCGTGTGGCGAATTGTTAAAATAGGCCGCATTTCAACGAAAAAAGCGGCGCGCTCGGGTGGCGCGCCGCTCGAAGCGAACTCATCGGCCGAGAGATTACCGCTTTGCTGTCGCCGCGCAGTCGATCCCGCCGTCGCCGCATTGCTGGACGATCTGTGTGTCGGGATGGAAGGCATGCGCCACGAAGGCGAAGGTCACCTCGTAGGGCACATTGGCCACGCCGTCGCCCGTGCGCCGCTGAGCGATGACCGTGCCGACATCCCGGCCGCCCGCGACGCTGTCGTCATCGAGCGCGGAGGCCTGACCGGGCTGCCAGGTCAGCGTCACGTCGCCCGCTTCGACGCGCTTCTGTTCGCGCAGGAGCTTGAGGCTGACGAGCTTGGGGGCATCCGTGCGCACCATGACGACGCGCACCATCGGGTTGATGTCCTCCGGCAGGTCGCCGCGGAACAGGAACGGCTCATCCGCAGAATCATAGCCCGCGTAGGGGTTGCGCCCGTAGTTGCGGAAGTCCGGGTTGTTGGGCACGAGGATCTGCCCGTCGGGATGGCGCTCGCGGAACTGCGAAAGCGATTCCAGCAGTGCGGGGACAATGTCGAGCTTCGTGCCGGTCATCTCGCCGACGATGGCCTTGCCGGTGAACTGCTGCCACCAGCTTTCCGTCAGCCGGTCATACATCACGAGGTCGGAGTTGCGCAGTTTGCCGGTCGTGCCGAACGTGGTTGTCTCGCCTTTGACGACGCGCTCGAACACCACCGCCGAGTTGCACAGCGGGCAGTAGGTGACCGCGACGGGCTTGCCGCCGACCGTGTCATTGACGATCTCGTGCCATATCAGGATACGCAGCGGGTAGGCGCGCGCGTCGCCATTGACCTCGAGGCCGATAACCGGCTCGTTCGGCTTCACGTCGGTCTCGTCCGCAACCGGCTGGAACTTCGGATCGTCGATTGAAGGGATGCCGTCTTTGGGCGGTCCCCCCGAGACGATCTCGCTCCATTCGATTGAATGCTTTGAAAAGTCCGTCTCCGCCCAGCCCTGGTCTTCCCATTGGCTCGGTTTGGCGGTCGCTGTCGCGGCCGTGATGACGGCGATAAGAAGTGAAATTGCAAAGGCGCGCATGGGCGGCTCACTAGCTTGACGGTTGTGCGAGGTAATGATCGAGCAGCGCGCGGGCCTCCCCTGAGCGCCAGTCTACCGCCCCCTGGATGTAGCCCTTCACCGCGCCGGACTTGCCGATGACGTAGGTGGTCGGCATGCCGTAAAGCGCGAAGGGCGGGTCGGAACCTTCCGGGGGATTGATGGCGCCGACATGCTGCTCCGGGTCGGTGTAGACCTCCAGCGTCTCGATGCCGTGGCGCTGGTGGAACGGGATCACCTGTTGGCGCCCGCTCTGGTCGAGCGAGATCGCGACGACTTCGAACGGCTGGTCCGCCCGATCGCGCGCGAGTTCGTCCAGCCATGGCATCTCCTCGACGCACGGCGCGCACCATGTCGCCCAGAAGTTCAGCAGAACGACCTTGCCGCGGAAGTCGGCGAGCGTGACCTCCTCGCCCATGCCGTTTTCAAACGGTTTCGGCTCCGGCACCTGCGCCGGTTCGATGACCGTGAACTGCCCGCTCCGTCCTTCCAGCGGGGGCGGGTCGTTTTCGGCCGCGGCGGCTGAGGTAGCAGCCAGAAGGGTTGCCGCGAGAAGGGCGGCGGCGAACCACAGGGCATGGCGATGCGGCGCGGACATGAGCGTCTCCCGAAGTCTCTCGGGTACAATTCTCCGGGCCCCGTCCGCTCTGGGCAAATCAGCTTTGGGTGAGCATCGCGTGAAGACGCGTCAGAATATGCCGGCTTCCAGCCCGGCCGCCATCGCCTGGCCGAGTTCCTCGCACTGCTCCAGGAAGGCATCGTCCCACGCGCCGCGGCAGATCATCGGCTCCTGCACCGCGCGCCAGCGAAGGCCGGTGGTGATGCTTTCGACCGCGCGGCGCGTGCCAGTCCCGTCCTGGCCAGCGCGGATGTAGAGTGCGTAGGCCAGCCCTTCGGTCTCTTCCAGGCAGGGGTAATAGCAGCGGTCGAAGAAGTCCTTCAGCGCGCCGCTCATGTAGCCGAGATTTTCGGTCGTGCCGAGGATCAGCGCGCCGGCGGATTTGACCTCGTCCGGGCCGGTGTCGAACGGGCTGAGCGCAAGCGTCTCGACGCCCTCAATATCCTCGCTGGTCGCACCGCGCACGACGGCGTCGAGCATCCGCCTGGTGTTCGGCGAAGGGGCGTGGGCAACGATCAGAAGGCGCTTCATGCCCGGAGCTTGCATCCCCGCCCGCGCCGATTCAAGCCTTCTCAGCTGCGCATCTTGCCGAAGATCCAGTCGAGCGAGATCGCTCCCGGTCCGCGCAGCACCAGATAGAGCAGCGGGAAGCCCCACATCAGCCGCTGGTCGGAGATGGGCGCAGTGGGCAGCCTGTCGAAGAGCGCGCCGATCGTCTGTTGGTCAACGGCGTGTGCCGTGATGTCGACATAAGTCATCACGGCGATGAACGCGATCATGCCCAGCGCCGCAGCCCGTGTGAACAGCCCAACGACAATCAGCACAGGCAGGATGAACTCCGCATAGGTGCCCGCCCAGACCATCAGGCCGTAGGGGAACAAGGCGATTTGCGAAACGTCGTAGCCGACCGATTCAGTCAGCTTCGGCAGGATTTGCGCATAAGCGCCCGTGCTTGGGATGAACGACCCGGGAATGCCCGATCCGACCTTGGTGAGCGCCGAGTTGAGGAAATAGAACAGCAGCACGCTGGCGAAGATCAGCCGTGCCGCCAGCCCCAGGAACCAGTCTTCGAGCAGGCGCTGAAGACCCCAGAAGATACCATTGTACAAATTGATCAATGCAGACATTTTCCCCCCGTAAAATAGTCCCGCGTGTCACGTGCTGGATGATATAGCGGAATTTTCATAACCAATGATGACGCCGGCGTCGATCAGCCCAGCAATATTCGTTGCCAGGTCAAAGCCATCGTCGGTTTCGCTAGCCCGAACTGCCGCCTCGCCCAGAGGCGTGTCCTCGTTCAACGCAGCAATGAAAGCGGCGGCGCCGGGCGGCAGAGTCCGCACCTCGACCGACATCTCGGGCCGGGCGATCATCGCGTCTTCCCCGCCCGCGTCCGGGCCGATCGTGCGAACCTCGTCATCGAACATGTTGGTCTGCCAGATCGAGACGATCGGGTAAGGCGACGACACGACCCTCAGCGACGGATGCAGCATCAATCTGAGCGCGGCGACCTGCTCACCGGGTATCGCGGCGAAATCCTCGGCCCCGAGCGGCGTTGCGTCGGCGGCGTGATAGGCGGTGTGCCGTGCCCACTCCAAACGCGCGATGTCGGGCAAGTAGGGCACGTCCGAGACCGGCGGGAAACGGCCGAGAAAATCGGCGAAGCCGCCGCCATATGCCAGGATCATCGCCGATCGCGGCGGGTCCTGCTCGACATAGGCCTTGGCCATCGCCCGGAAAAACTCTTCGCCGACGAGGCGCTGAACAACGGCGTAGCGTCCGGCGAGCACTTTGATCAGGCTTGCGTAGAAATTGTTGCGGTAGACGTTGAACCGCCGCGCGGGCGCATCCGCGCTATGGCTCGTCACGCTCTCGGGCAGCGGCTGCCCGGCATTCCTCACCGCATCGGCGAAAGCGGACTGGGTCTCAGTGTAGCGGGGCATGGCCAGTGTCGTTGCTTCGGCGGTCCGTGATGATGGATTCGGCGCGTTGCGCTTCGGCGAACAGGGTCGGCCAGTCCGGGATGTCGTTGTCCCATTCCACCAGCGTCGGGCAGCGCCCGCGCCGCGCGATGAGCCGGCGATAAAGTGCCCATACCGCATCATCCACGTCGTGTCCGTGATCGTCGATGAGCAGCGGCTCGCCCGCGTCATCCTCCTGCCGGGCATGGCCGCCGAGGTGGATTTCGCCGACATGCTCGATCGGGAAAGCGTCGATATAGGCCGCCGGGTCGTAGTCGTGGTTGGTCGCGCCGACATAGACGTTGTTCACGTCGAGCAGCAGCCCGCAACCGGTGCGCCG
>CAYFTI010000043.1:14457-17079 GCA_964346065.1 uncultured Hyphomicrobiaceae bacterium | reverse complement strand
CGATCAGCATCGGGCTCATCAATCTCTTCCCGATCCCGGTGCTCGACGGTGGCCACCTCGTCTTCTATGGCATAGAAGCCATACGTGGCCGCCCATTGAACGAAAAGGCCCAGGAAATCGGATTTCGGATTGGTATGGGGCTGGTCCTCATGTTAATGATCTTCGTCACATGGAACGACGTGGTGCAACTGATTGAAAATAGCGGATAATCGCAATGCAATCTTTACGTTTCAGGTTGCAGTCTGCCGAAAAAACAACGCCGCGTTTTCCGTGTATCTAGCCGGCGTCTGCGTTCCGTGGCGCCCGCGCCACGTCTTCGGCGCATAATTCGTATCACCGGCGCCCTGCCACTATGCAGTCATAAACCGGCGTCTTAGTGTGGCGTGGGCTTTGCGAGATCGAGACGGGCTCGAGCGCGGCAACTGCGGCGAACGGGCGAGGGGACAAAGTTATTTCGAGGGGCACAAAGGCCGATGGTGAAATTTCTGTTGAAGTGCGCGGCTATGGCGGTGGCTGTCGTGCTGAGCTTTGTCGTGGTAAGCGCGGCGGACATTACGCTCGGCCAGGCTGGCGTGTCAGCGCAGACAATCAGCGACATCCGCATCACCGGCAACAAGCGCGTCGAGCCAGAAACCGTAAAATCCTATCTCACCTTTTCGGTTGGCGACCGTTACACCGCCAAGGCGGCGGATGACAGCTTCAAGGCCCTGTTCGAGACCGGGCTTTTCTCGGATGTGAACATACGGTTTTCCCAGCGGGTGGTGACCGTCGAAGTGTCGGAGAACCCTGTCATCAATCGGGTCGCCTTCGAGGGCAATGACGAGATCACCGACGACGTACTCTCGCAGGAAGGGCAGTTGCGCGCGCGCTCGGTATATACGCGCGCCGCGGCTCAGGCCGATGTGCAGCGCATCCTGAACATCTACCGGGCGCAAGGTTACTATAACGCGCAAGTTGAAGCGAAAATCATCAAGCTGCCCTTCAACCGCGTCGACCTGGTATTCGAGATCAACGAGGGCGAGAGTACGAAAGTCCAGAGTATCAACTTCGTCGGTAATAAGGCCTTCTCCGACAGCCAGCTCCGCGATGTCATTTCAACCAGCGAATCGAGCCTGCTGAGTTTTCTCAATCCCACCGATGTTTATGACGAGGACCGGCTGAACCTCGACCGGGCGCTGCTGCGTAAATTCTATCTTGAGAACGGGTACGCAGAAATCCGGATCATTTCCGCTGTCGCTGATCTCGATCCCGACGGCGAAGGTTTTTTCATCACCTTCACGCTCGAAGAAGGGCCGCAATATACTTTTGGCGATGTATCCCTGCAGTCGGAACTATCCGCTCTCGATCCTGCCATGATCGAGGACGAAATCCTTGTCGAGCGCGGGGATGTGTTCAACGGCCTGCGGCTTGATAAGAGCGTCGAAAAGCTCACGCTGGCAGCCTCGAATCAGGGCTTCCCGTTTGCCCGTGTGCGCCGCCAGGTTAGCCGGGACCCAATCTCGCTCACTATCGATGTCAGTTTCGTCATCGAGCAGGGGCCGCGCGTCTACGTCGAGCGAATCAATTTCTACGGCAACGTTCGGACCCGCGAATACGTTCTGCGCCAGGAGATGCTCGTGGCCGAAGGGGACGCGTATAACCGTCAGCTTGTCGAGCAGTCCAAGAAGCGCATACAGGGTAAGGCTTACGTCAAGTCCGCCGATGTTTCGAAGCAACAGGGCTCGGCACAAGATCGTGTCATATTGAACATTACGATCGTCGAACAGGCATCGGGTGAGTTCGGAATTGCCGGCGGTTACTCCTCGCTCGAAGGTGTCGTCGGTGAGGTGAGCTATACTGAACGCAACTTCATGGGGCGCGGTCAGTTTGTGCAGCTAAAACTGTCCGGTAGCTTTGAACGTGCCCAGATTGATCTGAGCTTTACCGAGCCGCGGTTCCTCGGCCGCAATATGTCTGCCGGTTTCGATGTGTTCCACAAGGAACTGGATTACACTGACGAAGCTGGTTACATGAACCGGAAGACCGGCGGCGCTGTGCGATTTGGGTTCCTCGTCAGCGAAGATGTTGTTCTCTCAACAAGGTATTCGTTCACACAAGATGAGGTGTTCGATGTTAACGCCAATGCTTCAAATGCTATTCAGGAGCTTGAAGGCACATCGCAGATTTCGGCCGTGGGATATAGCATTGTATATGACACGCGTAACCTCAAGCGGAACCCCACGAGTGGTGTTTACCTCTCGCTTGGTCAGGAACTCGCGGGTGTTGGCGGCACCGTGAATTATCTGCGGACGACCGCGGAAGCGCGCGGCTATTATCCGGTCGCGGACGGTGTGACACTTGTGGGCCGGGTGATCGGCGGTCACATTGAAGGTACCAACGGCGATGATGTCCGTATCTCGGACGCCTTCTATAAGGGTAGCGGACTCATCCGCGGTTTCGAAAGTCTGGGTCTGGGGCCGCGTGACGCGAACGGCGATGCGCTGGGCGCCAAGACATTCTACGCGGCCAACGTGGAGTTGCGGTTCCCGTTCCCGTTCATTCCCGACGAACTCGGGTTGTCCGGCGCGGTCTTCGCGGATGCTGGCTCCGCGTTCGGGACCGATGCGAGCGATGCGGATTGCG
>CAYFTI010000043.1:0-14357 GCA_964346065.1 uncultured Hyphomicrobiaceae bacterium | reverse complement strand
GTGTCAGGATGATGAAGGTATCCGCTCCTCGGTCGGTGCCAGCGTGCTTTGGGACTCCCCGGTTGGACCGCTGCGCGCCGATCTCTCCTACGTGATCACCAGCGAAGACTTCGACGAAGAGGAATTGTTCGGGTTCGGTGCAACGACCAAGTTCTAGAATAACGGTCGCAGGCGCGGCGGAGGCGTTTTGCGCGCCGGCTGTGGATGCCTCCGCGAAGACGCATTGACATGGAACCGGGTACTTTCTTTTCTCGTCACGGCCCTTACCGTCTGTCGGAGATTGCCGAGTTTGTACAGGGCGACCTCTCCGATCCGGCAAGTGCCGATCGGATGGTCATTGATGTCCGGCCGCTGTCACAAGCAGGGCCCAGCGACATCGCGTTTCTCGACAATCGGCGGTACGTCGCCGAGCTGAAGACCACGGGGGCGGGCGCCTGTCTGTTGCGCCCGGCACTGGCAGACCACCTGCCAGAGACGACGTCCGGAATCCTTACGCAGCACCCCTATCATGCCCTTGCTCGGGTTCTGGGCCTGTTCTACCCCGAAGCCCAGAGGCCTTTTGTCCATGAACATGACGGCAGCCCCCTCCACCCAGACGCCAGTCTCGAAGAGGGGGTGGCGGTCCAGCCAGGGGCAGTCATTGGCCCAATGGCCGAGATCGGCGCCGGCACAGTTATCGCGGCGGGCGCTGTCATTGGCGCCGGTGTGAAGATTGGGCGCGGCGGTTACGTGGGGCCGAACGCCACTATCATCCACTCATTGATCGGTGATCGGGTGATTATACACTCGGGGGCATCCATCGGGCAGGACGGATTCGGCTTTGCGATGGGGCCGGACGGACACCTCAAGGTGCCGCAGATCGGCAGGGTCATTATCCAGGATGACGTGGAAATCGGGGCGAACACCACCGTGGACCGCGGCGCGCTGACGGATACCGTGATCGGCGAGGGTACGAAGATTGATAACCTCGTCCAGATCGGCCATAACGTGCAGATTGGTCGGGGCTGCGTGATCGCTGGGCAGGTCGGGATCTCCGGTAGTGTCGTGCTGGAAGACTTCGTGGTGATGGGCGGCCAGTCCGGGTGCGTGGGACACATCCGGATCGGCGCGGGCGCGCAGATCGCGGGGGCGAGTGGCGTGTCCCACTCGGTTCCGCCTGGCGAACGGTGGGGCGGCACGCCGGCGAAGCCCGTGGCCCAGTGGTCTCGGGACCTGGCGCTGATCGGGATGCTCGGCGAAATGCTCAAGGGCAAGGCGTTGGGGCGGCTCAAGCAGATGCTGACCCGAGACGGAGCCTGATGACGGCGAAAGCGGTGAACGGATGACCGAGACGTCTGAAACCCCGGAGCTGGGCAAGGCGGATATTTCCAGACTGCTCAAGCTGTTACCGCACAGGTATCCGTTTCTGCTTGTCGACCGCATTGTGGAGATGGACGCTGACAAGTCCGCAATCGGTATCAAGAACGTCACCATCAACGAGCCCTTTTTTCAGGGCCATTTTCCGGACTTTCCCGTCATGCCCGGCGTCCTGCTCATCGAAGGGATGGCGCAGACTGCTGGCGCGCTCTGCGTCGCCAGCCTGGGCGAGGATTACGAGCCGCAACTCGTCTACTTCATGTCGATCGACAGGGCGCGGTTTCGTCGTCCTGTCATGCCGGGGGACACGGTTCATTATCACGTCCAGAAGCTGCGCAACCGGGGGCGGGTCTGGCGGTTTCGCGCCGATGCCCGGGTCGGCGAGCAAAGCGTGGCCGAGGGGGAGATCAGCGCCATGATCGTGGAACCCGACAAGGCTCCTACCGGATGAGACACCATGTGGATGCGCCTGCCATGGCGTCCCACGCATGCTATTCGATGAACGGGCACACAACAGCAAGGAGCCCGGCTACCAGATGACGACATCCACTCCCACAGCCGCCGCAACGGACAGCGCGCCGATGATTCATCCTTCTGCCGTCGTGGATCCCGGGGCCGAGATTTCCCACGGGGTCCGCATCGGCCCTTTCTGCGTTGTTGGCGCTGGGGTGAAGCTAGGTACCGGCGTTCAGCTTCACTCTCACGTCGTCGTTGAAGGCGATACCACGATAGGCGAGGGGACCAAGGTGTTCCCGTTCGCCGCGATCGGGCACCAGCCACAAGATCTCAAATACCGGGGTGAGCCATCACGTCTTGAGATCGGGGCGTTCAACACCATCCGGGAGCACGTGACGATCAACCCCGGGACGGAGGCCGGTCATCTGGTGACCAGGATCGGAACGGGCAATTTGCTCATGGTTGGGTCGCATGTCGCCCATGATTGCATCATCGGGGACAACGTCATACTCGCCAATAACGCCACGCTGGCGGGCCACTGCGCGGTGCAGGACCACGCGATCCTCGGCGGGCTGTGCGCGGTGCACCAGTTCGTTCGGATCGGCGCATATGCCTTTATCGGCGGCATGTCGGGCGTGGAAAACGACGTCATTCCTTTCGGCATGGCCCTTGGCAACCGGGCTGGTCTTGCCGGGCTCAACATCGTCGGGCTGAAACGCCACGGCTTCGCACGTGACCAGATCCATCGCCTGCGCCAAGCCTATCGCCGGCTGTTCGCGGAACAGGGCACTGTGGCCGAACGCGTTGAAGAACTGGAGACGGAGTTCGGGGACGACCCTCAGGTGCAGCGCATCATAACGTTTGCGCGCGCGGGTTCCGGCCGGGCGCTGTGCGTCCCGCGACAGACTGCAGGCGTATCGCCGGAGTGAGGCGCAAGTTCAATGAAGGCGGCAGGGCAAGATGCCGAAACGCTGGGTATTATCGCTGGCGGCGGTGCTCTGCCCGTTCACATCGCCGCGCGCGCTCAGCAGCAGGGGCGAAAGCCCTTCGTCCTCGGTTTTCATGGCCTTGCTGAGCCGGGCATAACACAATTTGCGCATGGCTGGATGCGTTGGGGCCAGATCGGTCGGATGCTGCGCTTGCTGCGTCAGAACAGGTGCGGCGAGATCGTTATCGTCGGAAGTGTTCGCCGGCCCAGGCTGTCATCGCTAAGCATCGACTTGGGCCTGATCCGTCATGCCCCGCTCATCTACCGTCTCACGCGAGGCGGGGATGACGCGGTCCTCAAGCGGGTTGTGCGTTTTTTCGAATATCAGGGATTCACGGTCCGCGGCGCGCATGAAATAGCGGCCGATTTAACGGCCCCCGTGGGCTGCCTGACGCGGGCCGCGCCGCGTCCGGCTGATCAAGATGACGTTGAGACCGCGCTGGCGGTGTTGCGCGCCCTGGGGCCGCTCGATGTTGGCCAGGCGGTTGTCGCGGCGCGCGGCTATGTCCTGGCAGTGGAAGCAGCCGAAGGGACCGATGATATGCTCCGCCGCTGCGCCGGCCTTCGACAATGGGGGCTGTCTCGCCGACACGGCGTGCTGGTAAAGATGCCGAAGCCGGGCCAGGAGCTTCGCGTTGACATGCCGGTCGTGGGCGCGCGCACCGCCGAACTGGCCGCGCAGGCCGGTCTCGCCGGCATTGCGGTCGCGCACGGGCAGGTTCTTCTTGCCGAGCCGCAGGCGCTGATCGAGACGGCAGACCGGCTCGGCTTGTTTGTTCTTGGTGTCGACCCGGCCCAGGACACGCGCATGACCGATGACGACGCGCCCGCTGCCGATCCGCCGGCGGCGCGAGCGTCGGTCGCGCCCGAAGCGAGGGGGAAAGACCGGTGAAGCCGCGTTCGCGTCATATCTTCATCGTTGCTGGTGAGCACTCCGGAGACGCGCTTGGGGCGAAGCTGATGGCCGCGCTCAACGAAAGAAGCGAGGCCCCGCTGGTCTATTCCGGCGTCGGCGGCGAGGAGATGCGCGAGATGGGGCTGCAGAGCCTGTTTCCGCTGTCCGATGTCGCGGTGATGGGGCCGCTTGCCATCCTGCGGCGCTTGCCGCGGCTGGTGCGCCGCGTCTATCAGGCCGTTGACGCGGCCGTGGCAGCCTCCCCGGATCTCGTCATTATCATCGACAGCCCGGAATTCACGCATCCGATCGCCAAGCGGATACGGCGCAAGTGCCCCGAGGTTCCAATCATCGATTATGTCTCGCCAAGCGTGTGGGCATGGCGGCCGGGGCGCGCGCGCAAGATGCGGGGCTATGTCGACCATGTGCTTGCTCTCCTGCCGTTCGAGCCGGACGCGCATGCCCGCCTTGGCGGCCCGCCCTGCAGTTATGTCGGGCATCCGCTCGTGGAGCAGGATGCGTGGATCCGCTCGCTTGATCCTGACGCCCTGGCAAGGCGTCTCGGCATTGACCGGGACCGGCCGGTGCTCGTCGTTCTGCCGGGGAGCCGTGCCACCGAGGCGCGCCGCCTGATGGCTCCCTTCGGCGAGACGGTCGCACGTTTGCGCGCCGGGGGTCTTGAGCCGGAGATCATCATTCCCGTGGTCTCTTCGCTGCGCCCGCAGATCGAAGCCGCACTCGCCGATTGGCCCGGCAAGGTGCACATCACCGAAGGCGCCGAAGACAAGTTCCGGGCCTTCCGACTGGCTGATGCGGCGCTCGCGGCTTCGGGGACGGTCACGCTGGAACTGGCTCTTGCGGGGACGCCGATGGTCGTCGGCTACAAGGTGGACGCGGTGGCCGCCTCGTTGCGCTTCGTGCTCAAGGTGCCCTCGATCGTGCTGGCCAATCTGATTGTGCAGGAAAACGCCTTCCCCGAGTTCATCCAGGACGATTGCGACCCGCAGGCCCTGAGCGGTGCGCTTGCGCCGTTGTTGAGCGATAGCGACGCCCGCGCCCGCCAACGCGCTGCCGTGGCGCGCGTTCGCGCGATCATGCGCGCGCCCGGCGACCGGCCGAGTGAACGCGCGGCCGAGGTGACGCTGCGCATCCTCAACGGCGGGCGGCGCGAAGCTGCGCGGGCTGAACCGCTCGCAGAGTAACCACTCAGCGGCTCTGGATCGGCATGTAGTCCCGGCGGGCCGGACCAATATAGAGCTGGCGCGGCCGGCCGATCTTCTGGTCCGGGTCGGCGATCATCTCCTTCCACTGGGCGATCCATCCCACCGTACGGGCAATGGCGAACAGGACCGTGAACATGGAGGTCGGGAAGCCGAGCGCCTTGAGCGTGATGCCGGAGTAGAAGTCGATGTTCGGGTAGAGCTTGCGCTCGACGAAATACGGATCTTCAAGCGCGATTTTCTCCAGTTCCTGAGCGACCTGAAGCAGCGGGTCATCGTGCGTCCCGACGAGATCAAGCACTTCGCGCGCGGTTTTCTGCATGACCTTCGCCCGAGGGTCGTAGTTCTTGTAGACGCGGTGGCCGAAGCCCATCAGGCGGAAGGGGTCGTCCTTGTCCTTGGCGCGGTCGATGAATTCCGGGATGTGGTCAACAGAGCCGATCTGCTGAAGCATCCCGAGCGCGGCCTCATTCGCGCCGCCATGCGCCGGGCCCCACAGGCAGGCGATCCCCGATGCGATGCAGGCGAACGGATTGGCGCCTGAGGAACCCGCAAGCCGCACGGTCGAGGTCGATGCGTTCTGCTCATGGTCCGCGTGCAGGATGAAGATACGGTCCATCGCGCGCGCGAGAACCGGATCGAGCTTGTACTCCTCACACGGCACCGCAAAGCACATGTAAAGGAAGTTGTGCGCGTAATTCAGCTCGTTGCGCGGATACACGAAGGGCTGGCCGACCGAATACTTGTACGCCATCGCCGCGATCGTCGGCATTTTGGCGATCATGCGAAGCGCGGCGATGTCCCGCTGCACGGGGTCGTTGATGTCCGTGGAGTCGTGGTAGAACGCGGCGAGCGCACCGACGACACCCACCATGATCGCCATCGGATGCGCGTCCCGCCGGAATCCGGTAAAGAACCGGCTCATCTGCTCGTGGATCATGGTGTGATAGGTGACGCGGTTCTCGAAATCCTCGTATTGCTCGCGCGTCGGCAGATCGCCATAGAGCAGCAGATGGCAGGTTTCGAGGAAGTCGCCCTGTTCGGCCAGGTCGTCGATCGGATACCCGCGATAAAGTAACTCACCCTTGTCACCGTCGATGAAGGTGATGCCCGACTTGCAGCTTGCCGTGGAGGTAAACCCAGGATCGAAGGTGAAATACCCGGAGTCGCGGTAGAACTTGGTGATATCGACAACTTCCGGTCCGACCGTGCCGGACATCACGGGCAGCTCCAGTTCGGTGTCATCGAGGGAGAGCTTGGCATTCCCCTTTACCTGTGCGCTGCCATTAGCGCCGGGATGTTTGGGATGGGTTTCGTTCATCATCGCGCTCCTGAGATGTGGAAGCTCGGGCCGCGAGGCCGTTGCCCTTCGCGCGGTCGGGCCGGCCCCACGAGCTTTATAGCCTGTAGCGTGTCACGCGACCGGCCTCTATGGAAGCATTTGCTAGCGTGTTTTTTGCAGTGCGGCAACAAGGGACGCCCGCTGGGCGGGTCACGTTCCATTGTCAGCGTCGTGACCGGACCTGCTAGGCGGAGGTCTGATCCGCCAACCGGCCCAGCGACTCCTCGCGTCCCAGGACCTCCAACACCTCGAAGATGCCCGGCGAGACCGTCCGTCCGGTAAGCGCCGCGCGCATGGGCTGTGCGATCTTGCCGAGCTTGACGTCCGCCTCCTCGGCGTAGGCGCGCACCATCTCCTCCAGCGTCGTGGCGGACCAATCCTCCGCCGCAGCGAAACGTTCTTTCAGGGCGGCAAGGTGTTCACGGGCTTCGGCTGTGAGCTGTTTTGCAGCCTTGTCGTCCATCTCCAGCGGACGCTCGACGAACAGATATCGCGCAGTGTCCATCAGTTCGACCAGCGTTTTGGCCCTCGGCTTCAGGCCGGGCATGGCCTGTTCGAGTTTGGCCCAGCCAGCCTCATCGACCTGGCCGGCCAGGTCGGAGACGCCTTCAAGCGCCGGCAGCGTCTCGCGAATGCGCCGGACCAGTTCCTCGTCCGGTGTGGTGCGGATATAGTGCGCGTTGACGCTTTCCAGCTTGGTGAAGTCGAAGCGAGCGGGTGATCGTCCGATCGCGTTGAGGTCGAACAGGTCGATCATCTCGCCGGTTGAAAAAATCTCCTGATCGCCATGTGCCCAGCCAAGCCGCACCAGATAATTGCGCAGCGCCGCCGGCAGATACCCCTTCTCCCGATAGGCTTCGACGCCAAGAGCCCCGTGCCGCTTCGACAGCTTTGCGCCGTCCGGGCCGTGAATGAGCGGCACATGCGCGAACACCGGCGGCTCCCAGCCCAACGCAAGGAAAATCTGACTCTGGCGCGCGGCGTTGGTGAGATGGTCGTCGCCGCGAATGACGTGCGTGATTCCCATGTCGTAATCGTCGACCACCACCGAGAGCATGTAAGTGGGCGAGCCGTCGCCGCGCAGCAGGACCAGATCATCCAGCTCCTTGTTGGCGAAGCGCACTTGGCCCTGCACGCGGTCCTCTATGATGGTTTCGCCCTCCTGCGGTGCCTTGAACCGGATCGCGGGCGGCACGCCTTCGGGCGCTTCGGCCGGATCGCGGTCGCGCCACCGGCCGTCATAGCGCGGCGGGCGGCCTTCCGCGCGGGCCTTTTCGCGCATCTCGGCGAGGTCTTCCGAAGTGGCATAGCAGCGGTAGGCATTGCCCTCGGCGAGCAACGTCTCCGCGACCTCCACATGACGTTCGGCGCGCGCGGACTGCGAGACCCAGTCGCCCTCCCAGTCCAGCTCCAGCCAGGTCAGCCCGTCGATGATCGCGTCGATGGCCTCCTGCGTCGAGCGGGCGCGGTCGGTGTCCTCGATGCGAAGCAGCATCGTGCCGCCCTTGGCCCGGGCATAGAGCCAGTTGAACAGCGCCGTGCGCGCTCCGCCGATATGCAGAAAGCCTGTCGGTGACGGCGCGAAGCGCGTGACGACAGAGTTGTTCATGACGTCTTACCTTGATTAGATGCCGCGAAATTGCTTGTCCCCCTATCACAGCGGGGCGCAAAGGTTAAGCGGACAAGGGGCGCAGGAGCGTGAGCCGGGCACAAGAACGCGCATCAGACCCGGGCGTCTGGCACGAGCCGGCGGAGATCGGCGTGCCGCGGCCCGGCCTCGTCGATCGTCTTGTCGAGATCGAGCACGGGCGGCTCGCCCTCTGGGTTCCGGTGCTGGTTGGCGCGGGCATCGGCGCATATTTCGCGCTGCCCGCAGAGCCGCCGCTGGTGCTGCCCGCCTCACTTGTGCTCATGGCACTCGCCTGGCGGGTGATGGCGCGCGGAACGGCCCTCGGTCTGCTCATCAGCGGAGCCGTGTGCTGCGTTGCGCTCGGCTTTTTCGCCGCGAAGCTTCGCACGGAAGTCGTCGCTGCGCCGGTTCTCGCCGAGAAGATGAATTATGCAGCGATTACCGGCTGGGCGGCCAAATGGGAGGACCGAACGGACCAGAAGAACCGGCTCACCATCCGGGTCCGCTCCATAGACGGCGTTGCCGCGGAGGCCACGCCACGGCTTGTGCGGGTCTCCACCCATGCTGATGATGGCCCGCGGATTGGCGCCCTTGTCGCGGTCAAGGCCGGCTTGCTGCCGCCGCCCGAACCCACTCATCCGGGCGGGTTCGACTTTGCGCGCATGGCCTATTTCATGGGGCTGGGCGCTGTTGGCTACACGATTTCCGGCATCGAAACGATGACGGGACCGCCGCCTCCGCTCGCATTGCAATTCTGGGCGGCGGTGGATCGGGTGCGCGCGGCGATCGGCGCGCAGGTGGATACAGTCCTGTCCGGCCCGGCGGCCGGAATCTCGACGGCCCTGATCAGCGGCGACCGCGGCGGCATCGCCGAAGCCGAGAAGGAGGCGATGCGCGGGGCCGGGCTTGCCCATGTGCTGGCCATCTCCGGATTGCATATGGCGATCATGGCGGGCTCGATCTATTTCGCCGTCCGGCTCTTTCTGGTTGCTGTGCCGGGCTTGGCGCTGCGCTACCCGGTGAAGAAGTGGGCGGCGCTGGCCGCGCTCATCGGCGGGCTTGGCTATCTGTTGATCTCCGGGGCATCCGTCGCCACGCAGCGCGCCTTCCTGATGACAGCCGTCTTCCTGATCGCGGTGATGCTGGATCGGCCGGCGCTCACCTTGCGCAACGTGCTCATCGCGGCGCTGTTGATCCTCGTGCTGACGCCAGAGAGCCTGCTCAACGTGAGCTTCCAGATGTCATTCGCAGCAGCCACGGCGCTTATCGCGACTTATGAGCGGCTGCGCGGCGTTAGCCCCCTGCGCGGCATTGGCGCGGGTTCCAGCGGTGCAGCCGGCGTAGCTTTGCGGGCAGCGGCCGGTCTGCTGCGCTACGCCGGCGGCATTGGCCTGACCACGATGATCGCGGGCATTGCGGTCGCACCGATCGCCGCGTTTCATTTTCACACGGCGACAAGCTACAGCTTGCTTGGCAACGTGCTCGCCATGCCGGTTGTCGGCCTGTGGATCATGCCGGCGGCGCTCCTGTCGCTCCTAACACTGCCGCTGGGGCTGGCCGAGGGTCCGATGCTGCTGATGGGGGCCGGCATCGAGGTGATGCTGTCCATCGCGCGGGAGGTCTCGGCGCTTCCGGGCGCCGTGCGCGCCATCGATGCATTTCCTGTCAGCGCGCTTGTCCTCATGGCGCTCGGCGCGTTGTGGTTCGCGATCTGGCGTGGACGCTGGCGCCATGCCGGGCTGGCCGCTCTGGGCGCGGGGTTGGCCTTGACGAGTGTGGGCAGCAAGCCGGACATCCTTATTGACCGGGATGGCAAGGTGATTGCCGTGCGCACGGACACGGGACGGCTCGCCGCGATCCCCGGCCGGGCGGGGAACTACAGTCTTGAGAAATGGCTGGCGGCGGACGGCGATCGGCGTGAGCCGAAAGCGGCACGGGATGAAGGCGTGTTCTTCTGCGACGACCGCGGCTGCGTGGCCGAGGTACGCGGTACACGTCTTTCGGTGGCGCAGCACGCCGCGGCGCTCGCGCAGGACTGCAAGCTGGCGGACATCGTCGTCACGCCGCTGGCGCTGCGGACACCTTGCCCATCGCCCGAAGTGGTTATTACCAATACACGACTGAAGGCGCACGGCGCCCATGCGATATACATCGAGGGGCGTGAGGGCGAGCGCCGGTTTCGGGTTATCACGGCCGCCGAGCGGCGCGGCGACCGGCCCTGGACCGGTGGGGGATAGGCCCGCATCAATACTGCCGGATGAGCGCCACCAGCCGGCCCTGAATCTCCACGCGGTCCGGCCCGAAAATGCGGGTTTCGTGTGCCGGGTTCGCGGCTTCCAGCGCGACCGAATTGCCCCTCTTGCGCAGGCGCTTCAGCGTCGCCTCTTCGCGGTCGATGAGGGCGACCACGATGTCTCCGTTCTCAGCCGTTTCGCTCTGCTGGATCAGCACGACATCGCCATCGAGAATGCCCGCATCGATCATCGAGTCGCCGCGCACCTCCAGCGCGAAGTGAGCCCCGGCGGCGAGCATTTCCGGGCCGACCTGAATCGTGTGGCTCTGGTTCTGGATCGCTGACACGGGCACGCCGGCTGCAATACGGCCCATCACGGGAACAGACAGCGGGACGTCATCAGGTTCAGGGGCAAGAGGCTTGCGGAGATGGCCGCCCTCTATGACGTCGAGGCCGCGGGAGCGCGCCTTCTCCGCCGCGGGCCCGTCCGCCGAACTGATTTCGGCGGTCCCGTCATTCGGCAGCCTCAGAATTTCCAGCGCACGCGCGCGATGCGGCAGGCGGCGGATGAAGCCCCGCTCTTCGAGCGCCGCAATCAGCCTGTGGATGCCGGATTTCGAGCGCAGGGCGAGCGCCTCCTTCATCTCGTCGAAGGATGGCGGCACACCGCTTTCCTGTGTGCGCTCATGAATGAAGAACAGGAGCTTTCTCTGTTTTTCGGTTAGCATCCCGCGAATCCTGAGAGAATGTACAAAGCAGGAACAGATATACCCGTTCGCGTTGTGTTCCGCAAGAGCAGGGGCGCGGCGGCTCAGAAATCAAGCGGCAGGATCTCGACCTTCTCGCCGGGGCGGGCCGCGGGGGCATTGGGCTGACGAACGATCAGGCAGTCCGCCCTGGCAAGCGCAGCCATCAGCGCACTGTCCTGCGAGGGCAGCGCCATGACCTTGGGCACACCGGTATCGGGGTCTGTTCGCATCCGCGCACGCATGTAGTGCTTGCGCGGTCCGTTTGGCTCCAGCGCGCGGTCGAGCGTGGCGTTGCGCATCGCTTCGGCGGCGGAGGACGCGCCAAGCATCGCCTCGATCAACGGGACCGCGAACACGCGCGTGCAGATCATCGCCGAGACCGGGTTGCCCGGCAGCCCGATGACATGGCTGGGGCCGCGCCGTCCGAACATCAGCGGCTTGCCCGGGCGCATGGCGATACGCCAGAAGTCGATGCTGAAGCCCGCATCCATGAGCGCTTCGCGGACAAGGTCATGCTCGCCCACCGACGCGCCGCCAATGGTCAGGAGCAGGTCCGCGTCGCCTGCGCGGTCCAGATGCGTGTCGAGGCTTCCGCGGGTATCCGCCGCGATGCCCAGCGCTTCCGTCTCGGCCCCAGCGGCTTCGAGCATGGCGCTCAGGCCAACCGGCACGGACGAGATGATCTGGTCGTGGCGCGGCGTTTCGCCCGGCGGGACAAGTTCATCACCGGTGGCGAGGATTGCCACGCGCGGCTTGCAGCGCACGCGCAAGCTGGCATGATTGGCCGAGGCTGCGAGGAGGAGGTCGCGGGCATTCAGCCGCTTGCCGGCCGGGAGCAGCCTGTCCTCTTCGGTGAAGTCCTGGCCGGCCTTGCGCACGGCTGTGCCTTTCTCGGCGCCCTCGTTGACCGTAACCGTCTCACCGTCGAGCGTCGCGTTCTCCTGCATCACGACCGTGTCGGCGCCTTCGGGCACCGGGCCGCCTGTGAAGATACGCACCGCTTCGCCGGCCCCGAGCGATCCGTCAAAGGCGTGGCCGGCCGCGGCCTGCCCGATCAGGCGCAATGTCGCGGGCAACGTGGCGATATCGGCCGCGCGCACGGCATAGCCGTCCATCGAGGAGGCATCGAAAGGCGGCTGTGTCAGTCGGGCGTTGACATCCTCGCCAAGCACCCGGCCGGACGCATCGGCCACGCCAACGGTTTCGGTATCGAGTGCCGCGGCATCCGAGAGAATCCGGGCCAGCGCGTCGTCAACCGGAAGCAGGCTCACGGCGCGTCACCAGCGCTTTCATCGGCACGATAGGTGCCGGATTGGCCGCCCATTTTTTCGATCAGGCGGATGCCGGAAAAGCTCATGCCCTTGTCCACGGCCTTGAGCATGTCATAGACCGTCAGGCAGGCTACCGAGACGGCCGTCAGCGCCTCCATCTCCACCCCGGTCTTGCCGTCGACCTTGACATAGGCGGTGACGTGCAGCCCCGGCGGCGTGCGCGTGGGCGTGAAGTCGACGCTGACCTTGGACAGCGCCAGCGCGTGGCACAGCGGGATCAGGTCCGGCGTGCGCTTGGCCGCCATGATGCCGGCGATGCGCGCGGTGGCGAGCACGTCGCCCTTCTTCGCCTCGCCGCGCTCCAGCAGGTCAAGCGTTTCTGGCCGCATGGAGACGAAACCTTCGGCGCGGGCCGTGCGGGTCGTCACGTTCTTCTCGGCGACATCGACCATGTTGGCCTCGCCGCGTGCGTTCAGATGGCTCAGTTTCGGCTCGCTCATGGTATCCCGTCAGCTTGCGGCGGCTTGAGCGGTCGTGCCCGTCAGGAGCGTGCGCGTGGCCGCGGCGACGTCGCCCGCGCGCATCAGCGTTTCGCCAACGAGGAAGGCGCGCAGGCCAGATCGCGACAGGCGCGCGAGATCCTCGTACGCCGCGATGCCGCTTTCGCAGATGCCGATGCGGTTCCCCGGCAGGCGCGGGGCCAGACGCTCACTCACCGTTAGGCTCGTCTCGAATGTCGTCAAGTCGCGGTTGTTGATGCCGATGAGACGGCCGGGCAGGGCGATCGCGCGCTCAAGCTCGGCCTCGTCATGCACCTCGATCAGCACATCCATGCCGTGCGCGTGTGCGGCATCGGCAAGATCGCGTGCGAGGTTGTCGTCGATCGCCGCGAGGATCAGCAGGATGCAGTCGGCCCCCCAACTACGCGCCTCGGCGACCTGGTACGGGTCGATCATGAAATCCTTGCGCAGCACGGGCAGGGGGCAGGCATCGCGCGCAGCGATCAGATGCTCCGGCGCGCCCTGAAACCACGGCGCATCAGTCAGCACCGACAGGCAGGCCGCGCCGCCTGCCTCGTAAGCGCGGGCAAGGGCCGGCGGGTCGAAGTCCGCGCGGATCAGGCCCTTGGAGGGGCTGGCCTTCTTGATCTCCGCGATCAGGCCGAAGCCCGGCGCACGCGTAAGCGCCTCGGCGAAGGGGCGCACGGGCGGGGCGTCCGCCGCCCTGCGTTCCATTTCACGCAGCGGTCGCTCGGCTTTGGCCGCCGCGACTTCCTCGCGCTTGGTGATGATGATGCGCGCAAGCATGTCAGACATTCTCCGGCGCTCCGCAGATGGTAGCGAGCTTTTCAAGCGCCCCGACCGCCGCACCGCTTTCGATCGCCTTGGCCGCAAGCTCGACGCCGTCGCGCAGATTCGCGGCCTTGTCCGCGACCACCAAAGCCGCGGCTGCGTTCAGCAGCACGATATCGCGCAGCGGGCCGTCGGCACCAGCCAGCGTCTCCCGGATCGCCGCGGCGTTCTCCGCTGCATCGCCTCCGATCAGATCATCGAGCCGCGCGCGCGGCAAACCGGCGTCTTCCGGCGTGACGGTAAACTCGCGCACCGCGCCGTCCTTCAGTTCGGCCACAACGCTCTCGCCCGTGGTGCTCAACTCGTCCAGCCCGTCTTGGCCATGCACCACCCAGGCGTGTTCGACGCCGAGCCGTCCAAGCACCTCCGCCAGCGGGCGCGTCATCTCCGGCGCGTAGACGCCGACCAGCATCCGGCGCACGCTTGCCGGGTTGCACAGCGGCCCGAGCACATTGAAGATCGTGCGCACGCCAAGCGCCTTGCGTGCCGGCGCGACATGGCGCATCGCGGCGTGATGCGCGGGCGCGAACATGAAGCCGACGCGCGCGGCCTCCAGCGCCTGCTCAAGCGCTTCGGGCGCCGTCTCCATGCACACGCCCAGATGCTCCAGCACATCCGCCGCGCCCGAGCGCGAGGACACCGCGCGGTTGCCGTGCTTGGCGACCGGGACGCCCGCGCCCGCGACGACAAACGCTGTGCAGGTCGATACGTTATGCGTGCCCTTCGCGTCGCCGCCCGTGCCAACGATGTCCATCGCGCCTTCAGGCGCCGTCACGCGCGTCATCTTCGCGCGCATCGCGCTGGCCGCGCCGGTGATCTCGTCCACCGTCTCGCCGCGCGCGCGCAGCGCCATCAGGAAGCCGGC
>CAYFTI010000042.1:0-17265 GCA_964346065.1 uncultured Hyphomicrobiaceae bacterium | reverse complement strand
GCGCTTCCGGCGGTGATCGGCGTAGTGCGCCCACGGCCCGTGGAGGATTAAAGCTCCCATCACGTCCTGCTCGCGGCGAAGCTCGACGACCTCGGCGGCCCGCTTGGCTTCGTGCGGATGCTTCTCCGGCTCAGCCGCAGGCTCGGGGGCCTTCCGCCCATTGCGCACGACATCCCTGATGTCTTCGCGGCTGATGCCGAGGTCCGCCAGGAGACGGTCATCCAGCGCCGCCAGCTCCTTTTCGGCCTTGTGCGCCTCAAGCCTCTTGATGACGCCCTTGCTCGCCGGCGCCAGCGGCGAGAGAAGAACGCCGACGGCCCGCCCTATCCCGCGCGCCGCAAGCCCGGCAAGACGGTACATCTCCATCGAACGGGCCTTGTGCGCCGATCTGATGTAGGGCTGGTACTTGGACATTGACTGTTTCGCGTTCGGATACTCCATGAACTTGCTCCAGTGGTGTTCAACGGTGATCATCGGTCACGAGAGCCACGATGCCCAAGTCAGTTCGATCAGTCTAACGAATAGTTTTTATGCGAAATATCACCTGAGTTGATGTTTTAGCAGCAGGCATTGATCAGCTGCACAAATGCGTGCTACGCTAGTTATCAGTTTGAGAGATGGATTGCGCGATGCCGCCTGTACTGGAACCCGACCTGCTTCAAACCTTCATCGCCATCGCCGAGACGGGGCGCTTCACCGAGGCGGCCAAGCGCGTCGGGCGCACGCAATCTGCCGTGAGCATGCAGATCAAGCGGCTCGAGGACACTGTCGGGCGCGAACTGTTCGTGCGCGACGGACGCACGATGAAGCTCTCCTCGGACGGCGAACTGCTTCTCGGCCATGCACGGCGCATTCTGCGTGCGCACGCCGAGGCGCTGTCGGCCTTCCATCCTTCCGAGTTAACCGGCGCCGTCACGATTGGCGCTCCGGATGAATACGCGGTTGCCTTCCTGCCCAAGATCCTGCGCAGCTTCTCCGAGACGCATCCGCAGGTGCTCGTCAACGTGGTGTGTGAACCCACGCGAAGCCTGATGCCGAAACTCGACATGAACGAGATCGACATCATCCTGTTCACCGAGGGCGGCGAGGTCGACCGCGATGACGGCAAGAGCGATCCGATCCTGCTGCGCGAGCCGGTGGTGTGGGCCTCGTCGGAAAGGCATTGTGTCCACCAGGATGACCCCGTTCCGCTCGCCCTGTTTCAGCCGGGCTGCCGGTTCCGCCAGTGGGCGATCAGCGCGCTCGCGGATTCCGGCCGGGGGTACCGGGTCAACTATACCAGTGTGAGCTTCGCGGGTATCGAGACCGCGGTGCGCGCCGGGCTCGCCGTCGCTGCCATCCCGCACTCCAATGTCACGCAGGGGCTGCGCATTCTGGGTGAACGGGAAGGATTTCCCGGCCTGCCCGACTATGCACTGGCGATGCGCCGGGCCGACGGCGCGACGTCGTGCGTGCATGACCGTCTGGAAGACCATATCATCAATTGCTTCCGTCATGGCCCGCCGCGCGAGGCAGCAGCCTGACGTCATCACGACATCGTGTGCACGCTTGCCCGCCGGTCACGCGCGACGCCCCTCGACAAGCACTGAACATTGTTCCATTTTCACTAGCTGATCTTGTGTTAAAATGAACATTGATCTATGGAGCCTGCGCCGTGGCCTCGAGCGAAACATCCCCGGCACAGCCGAAGCTCGACGACATTGACCGGAAGATCCTGCGCATCATGCAGCAGGACGCGACAATCTCCTTCGAGCGTCTCGCCAAGAAGGTGAGCATCTCCAAGACCGCGGTCTGGAACCGTATCCAGCGCCTGCAGCAATCCGGCGTGATCGTCCGCCAGGCCGCAATCGTCGATGGCCGGCGTGCCGGCCTGCGCGAGGTGTTCTTCGTCACCATCCGCACCAATAGCCATGACGCCGTCTGGCTCGAGCACTTCCATCGCGCCATTCAGGAGATGCCGGAAATTCAGGAAGCCCATCGACTGGCCGGTGAAATCGACTATATCCTGAAGGTGCGCGTGGCCTCGACGGCAGAGTTCGACGCGTTCTACAAGCGCCTGATCTCGCGTGTGTCGATCTATAACGTGACCAGCAGCCTCTCGATGGAAGTGTTGAAGGAAGAGACCGCGCTGCCGGTCTGACGCGGCGGATGACGGCAGAGAAAAGTCTTTACAAGCGCTTGTTTGACTTTTAAGCGACGCATCCTGATCTCTCCACACAGATGTCGTCTTGAACGCCGCCCTCGCGGGAGGAATGCCGATGGAACAGTTTTCCTGCGCCGCCGATCTGCTGGCCCGTCGCACCCCGGATGTGCCGGTTTTGTGCGTGCGCCCGCATGCCGCCGCGCGTGCGGTTGAATGGTTCCGCGAAAACTTCCCGGGATCGACGCTTTACGCGGTCAAGGCCAACGATGCCCCGGATGTGCTGGCCGCGCTGCATGCGGCGGGTTTGCGCGATTTCGATGCCGCTTCGCTCGATGAGATCGCGCGTGTCCATGCCCTGCCCGGCGCGCGCGCCCATGTGATGAACCCGATCAAGTCACGCGCGCTGATCCGCTCGGCCTATTTCGATTACGGCGTGCGCACCTTCGCCTTCGACAGCGGCGAGGAACTCGACAAGATCCTGGCGGAGACCGGCGGGGCGCGCGACCTGACTCTGATGCTGCGTCTGATCTGCCCGAACACCCACAGCGAAATCCCGCTGGAAGGCAAGTATGGCGTGGCGCTGAGCGACGCGGCGGACCTACTGATGCGCGCGCGCGCCATGGCGCAGCAGCTCGGCTTGACCTTCCATGTCGGCTCGCAGGCCATGTCGCCGGAAGGTTTCGGCGAGGCGCTGCGCACGACCGCACGCTATATCGCCACCGCGCCGGCGAAGATCGACCTCGTTGATGTCGGCGGCGGGTTTCCCGCGCGCTATCCCGGGCTGGAGCCACCGCCGCTGAGTGCGTTCGTGGCGGCAATCGCCGAAAGCTTCGACCGGCTGTGGGTCGGCGATGACTGCGCCCTGTGGGCCGAGCCGGGCCGTGCGCTGGTAGCGGAGGCAGAATCTGTGCTCGTGCGCGTCGAAGCGCGCAAGGGCGGGATGCTGTACATCAATGACGGGGCATTCGGCACGCTTTTCGACGCCGCGCACGCGAATTTCACGTTCCCGGCGCGTGGCTTCCGGGCCGGCGGCGAAGCCATTGACGGCCCGTCGGCGGGTTTTGCGCTGTTCGGACCGACCTGCGACAGCTTCGACCATCTGCCGGGGCCGTTCATGCTGCCCGCGGGTATCGGCGAGGGCGACTACATCGAGATCGGCAATATCGGTGCTTATGGCCACGTGATGGCATCGCCCTTCAACGGCTTCGGCAAGTATGAGCGCGTCACCCTCACCGACGAACCGATGCTGAGCATCTACGCGGGGGATACGCCGGCGCGCATGGCCGACACCGCCGGCGCGATGGGCTGAGCGCGATGACGCTCGCGTATCGCCGTCCCGAAGATGGTTTCCTCGGGCTTGGCGACACCGAGGCCGGGCCCGCTGAATCGGCCGGTGCGCTCGTCATCCCTTTCGGCCTGGAGGCCACCGTCAGTTACGGGACGGGGACCGCCGGCGGGCCGGAGGCAATCATCGCGGCCAGTCCGCAACTCGAATTCTTCGATGATGAGCTGTGGTGCGAGCCCTATCGCCAATTCGGGGTGGCCACGCTACGCACGCCGCGCATTGCCGAACCGGTGAGTGCGGCGCTCGATCAGCTTGCCGGGCTGACAAGCGCTGCGCTCGATGCCGGTCACATGCCGCTTGTGCTGGGCGGCGAGCACACGCTTACCGCCGGGGCGATCCGCCCGTTTGCCACGCGGTATCCCGACCTTGCTGTCTTGCATCTCGACGCGCACACGGATCTGCGCGACAGCTATGAGGGCCGGAGCGTGTCGCATGCCTGCGCCATGCGCCGCGTTCTCGATCGGGAGGTGGACATAATCTCGCTGGGCATCCGCGCGATCTCGGCGGAGGAGGTGCCGGTGATCGAGGCGAGTGGGCAGCGTGTGCGCATCTTCCGGGCGCGCGATCGCGCAAACTGGTCCTTGGCCGAGATCCTCGCGCCGCTACGCGAACGGCCCATTTACGTGAGCGTCGACATCGACGTTCTCGACGCCGGCATCATGCCTGCGACGGGGACCCCGGAACCCGGCGGCCTCACCTTCGACGAGGTCTGTGCAATCGTTCGCGCGGCTGCGGGGGCCGGACATGTTGTCGGTGCCGACCTTGTGGAGTTCGCGCCGATCCCCGGCTTTCACGCTTACGATTTCACGGCCGCGAAACTGGCCTATAAACTTCTGGCATATGCGCTCGCGTCTGACCGGGAGTGGGCCGCGATCAGTGGGTGATCACGAAGTCCGTGCCACGGCCGGTCTCGCGTCCCAGCCCCTCGTCCGAGATGATCAGCGAAGAGCCCGGAGTCAGCATCCGCTCCAGCCGGTCGCGAATGGGCGCGGGGATGCTCACGCGATCGAGCGCGTCATGAACGCCCACGTCCTCGGCGGGCTCCGTCGTCATCGCAAGCCATTGGGTCCGCTCGTCGGTCGGCTTGAAGCGCTGGGCAAAATAGACATGGGTTCCCAGGGAGTCTTCCGAACCGCTGAGGCCGACAGGCGCGTCGAACACCGTCTTGAAGCCCTGGCGGACGTAAAGATGCCCCGTGGGCGCGGGCTCGCCGCGCGCGGCCAGGAAAAGTTTGTCGCGCAAGTCTTCGGAAAAGGCGCCCGTGCCCTTGAGATCGTTTTCTTCCTGATATGCCTGGATCGCCGAGCCGGTGCGCCGGCCCATGTAACCGTCGATCGGACCGGGATCGTAGCCGAGTTCCTTGAGCAGCATCTGAACATCGCGAATGCGCTCCCGGCCGACCCGCCGGGTGATCAGAATACGCAGCGGCTTCTCCGAGCGCGCAATATAGCTGTCCAACCGATGCATATCGTGTTCCAGGTCCGCCATCATCAGCGCGCCTTCTTTCGCGGACATCGGCTCGGGCGCATTGGTGGCGTCATCCATCACGATGCTATCCTGCGCCCGGCTCAGCGCGGCGTATTTCGTCGACCGATCTGCAGGCGCCGGTAAAGCGATGCTGACCACGTCCCCTCTCTCGTGGGCGAGGCGCTGACGCAACGCAGTCCGGGCGTCCATGGTAACAAGGTTCAATGGTTTGGGCTGGAGCAGGTTGCGGTGCAGGATCGGGCGTGGCGAGGTGTCCGCGCGCGTGACGACGACATGGCCGCCCACATCGGTTTTGCCGAACAGCTTGCTGGCGGAGCTGCGCGGCAGCCGTATGCATCCGTGCGAGGCCGGATACCCCGGCACGTGGCCCGACGCGTGCAGCGCAATGCCAGACCATGTCAGCCGCTGCATGAACGGCATCGGCGCGCCGGAATAGATATTCGAGCGGTGCCAGCGACGCTTTTCGAGGATGCTGAAAATTCCGGCCGGCGTAGAATATCCACGCTTGCCCGTCGACACGCGGGAGGAAAACACCTTCTCCGCGCCCCGGTAGACATCCATGTGCTGCTTTTTCAGCGAAACGATGATCTTCAGCGGTTGAGACGTACCGAGCAGTGCAGTGCCGGCCGTCGCGCCAGGGAGCGCTATCATCAATGCGGCGATTGCGCTGCCCGCCGAGACAGACGCGGCGCGCGCCAGGCCCATACCAGTTCGGAAACGCGGCCATCCTCCGCGACGCGGCAAACCAAACATTACGCTCTACTCCTGGAAACGAGACACCGCCATGCGGTGGAAAAAACGACGATTTATCCGTAGTCCTGAAGTATTACACAGTGCTTAATGCTCGGTGAATGTCCAGGTTCATCACAAATACGCGATTTCGCCGGGGCGATGCTTTTTGGCCACCATCAGCGCGCGGATCAGCCGTTTTCCAGCTCCTCGCGCAGAATCTCCAACTCCAGCCACTGCTCTTCCGCGTCCGAGAGCGCCTCGTGAACTTCGCCGAGACGTGCGGTCGTCCTCTCGAACCTGTCAGGATCGCGCGCGTAAAGCTCCGGGTCAGCCAGCTCGTCTTCCAGGCTCCGCGCTTCGGAGCGCAGACGGTCGATTTCACCGGGCAGGGTTTCCAGCGCATGCTTCTGCTTGAAGCTCAGCCGTCCCCGGTTGTTATCGCCCTTGGGCTTGGCTTTCATCTTCGGTTTGCCTTTGCCGCCTTTCGGCTTCTGCACGCCCAACTCGGCGCCACGCTGAGCCAGCATATCGGAATAGCCGCCGGCGTATTCGCGCCAGGTCCCGCCACCTTCCGGCGCCAGAACCGAGCCGACGATCCTGTCGAGAAAGTCGCGGTCATGGCTGATGAGCAACACGGTGCCCTCATAGCTGGCAAACATGTCCTGCAGCACGTCGAGCGTGTCGAGATCGAGATCATTGGTCGGCTCGTCGAGGATCAGCAGGTTCGAGGGTGTGGCCATCGCCCGGGCGATCATCAGGCGCGCGCGCTCGCCGCCGGAGAGAACGCGCAGCGGTGTGCCCATCTGCTCCGGCGCAAACAGAAAGTCTTTCAGGTAAGCCGCGACGTGCTTGGTCTGGCCGCCGACCGTGATCATGTCGCTGCCGCCACGCGTGATCGCATCCTTCAACGTCACGTTCGGGTCGAGATTCGCGCGATCCTGCTCCAGCCGGGCCATCGAAAGGTTGGCGCCCAGACGGATGCTGCCGCTGTCAGGGGCGATCTCGCCGGTGAGGAGCTTGACGAGCGTGGTCTTGCCGGTGCCGTTCGGCCCGATGATCCCGAGCCGGTCGCCGCGCCGCACCTTGAGCGAGAGGTCGAGGACGATGGGCTCATCGTCAAAGGCTTTTGCGATGTTCCTTGCTTCGATGACGAGATCGCCGGATTTCTCGGCTTCTGCCGCGCTGAAGGTGGCTTGCCCCTGAACGCCGCGATACTCCCGCCGCGTCCGGCGCAAAGCCTGAAGCTCGGCCAGCCGGCGGGTATTGCGCTTGCGCCGCGCGGTGACGCCGTAGCGCAACCAGTCCTCTTCCCGGGCGATCTTGCGATCAAGCTTGTGCTGGTCGCGCTCTTCCTGCGCCAGCACTTCATCTCGCCAGTCCTCGAAACCGGAAAAGCCGATATCGATGCGCCGTGTCCGGCTGCGGTCGATCCACACGGTCGTACGGGACAGGTTCTCCAGAAAGCGCCGGTCATGGCTTATGAGCACCAGCGCGCCGCGATACGCCTTCAGCCAGCCTTCGAGCCACTCGATGGCCGGCAGGTCGAGATGGTTGGTGGGCTCGTCGAGCAGCAGCACGTCCGGCTTCGGGGCGAGAGTGCGGGCCAGTGCGGCACGGCGGGCTTCCCCGCCGGAGAGCGTCGCTGGCGCCGCGGTCGCATCCACGCTGAGCTGTTCGAGAAGCCGCGCGGCGATGTGCAGGTCATCTCCCGGAGCAAGCCCAGCCTCGACATACCCCAGCACCGTGTCGAAGCCGGCCATATCCGGCTCCTGCGGCAGATACCGCACGGTCGCGCCGGGCTGCACGAAACGCTCCCCGCCGTCGGGCTCGATCAGGCCGGCCGCGATTTTCATCAGCGTGGATTTGCCGGAGCCGTTACGCCCCACCAGGCACAGCCGTTCCTCTGGCGCGACAATGAGGTCCGCGCCCACGAGGAGCGGCGTGCCGCCGAAGCTCAGGGATATATCGGTCAACTGTATAAGCGGCGCGGCCATGACTGTCTCAGGGATCGTCTTTAATTCACAGCCCTGATGTAGCCGTTCCGACCGGCCCTGTCATGGGATGCGCGGCAGCCGCGATCCGCCGCCGCGCCGCAGGTTCTATTCGATGACCGTGATCGTGATCTTGTCAGACGTGATCGGCGGATCATGAGGAATGTGGCTCTTGTCGCCGAGCAGAAGCTGAAGCGTATGCTCGCCCGGCTCCAATTCAAGCGTCGTCTGGGTCTGGCCGCCGCCGAAATGGATGTAATTGTCGCTTGCCGGGATCGGCTGGTCAAGCGGGGGAAGATCCGCATCGACGATCAGATGGTGATGACCGGTCTTTTCCATGTCGACGCCAGCGGGGGCGACGCCCATACCTTTGAGGCCGAACACGACAGTAACGGGGCTCTGGACTTCCGCGCCCTCCTGCGGGCTCACGATATAAAGTTCCGCGCCTTCTGGCGCCGGCGTCCGCTCTGCGGCAAAGGCCGACGTCGCGAAGATAACGCCGAGAACGAAGACAAATGCTTGCTTCATGATATTTCCTCCCTGATGCGATCCGGTTGGCCCGAATCCAATTGTTGGGCGACCGCTTTTCTTTTCAGGAAAAACTGATTGGCCCGGATGGAAGGCTAGCCTATTCCGCACGCGCGCGATACGCCCCAGTTGTTGGCGTCCGGGAGTGGCACGGTCCGGATATCGTGGCGTCAGGCCTTTGAGCCGCCGCCGTCGTCCAGCGTGGCCGGATCCGTCTCTGATGCGGCTGTCCTCTCCGACTGGATCGGCTCCTCGCCAGGGGGCTCAAGAGCGTCGGGGTGGGCCGGCGCTTCAGCCTCGGACTCGGGGCTGCCGGCCTCGGCGACCTGCGCCTCCTCCGCGCTTTCGGGTTCGTCGGCCTCCTGGGCGGCCGGATCCTCTTCGCTCGCATAGCCCCGGCCCGGCTTGTAGGCGGATGCCAGGTTCTCCACGACCAGCGCGGCGTCGGTAAAGTCCTCGTCGTAGTCGTTCAGCCCGTCGATATTCGCGAGGATAGGGTCGGAGCGCCAGAGCGCGCGCAGGGCCCGGCGTTGCACCATCTCGGGAACATCCTTGCCCATGAAACGGGTGTAGTCCGACGTGTAGTCCAGCGCCTCGTAATCGACATCGGCATACGCCGCGTCGTCAGATACGGGCGCTTCCTCGCCTGGCGGAGCCGCTTCGGCGGGAGGCTCCGCGCTGTCGGTGGGTACGGCGGGCTGGTTCGGTTCGGCCTTGGCCTCTTCTTCGCGCACGGCCTGCTTGCGGCGCGACCAGCGCGTGAGAAAATTGTTGTCGTCGGTTGTCATGGTTTTCGACCGTTCTGTTTCCTGCGCTGACGGGTCACGAAGATCGGCTCCTTGCCGAATTTTTCCTCGGTTAAATCGACCTCATCGCGTTTGCGCTTGCGGAACTCTTCCTCGACGTGATGCGCATCGATGAACTCCCCGATCATCTCGAGCAGCGGATCGGGCACCGACACGCGCTCAACCGTCTCTTCGCTGCTGTCCATGTAGTCCTGCGCCTCGAAGGGCGAGGCGGTGACGAGGTGCACCTCAACGGGCACGTCGTCGCGTTCGCCCTCACGCAGCACGATATAAAGCGCCGGCTCCCGGCTCTCGATGTTGGCAATATACGCCTCGGTTTCCTTGCGGAACAGTTCAAGCTGCGCGCGCGTGGTCAGGTACTGCATGTAGCCTTCGCCCTGCGCAAGTTCACGCCATTCCGGGCCAGGCGGGATGTCGAGCATGACCCCGCTCGCACGCCAGACGGGATCGGCCCAGGCATTTGTCGGCTGCTTGCGCGTCAGGATCACGCCGAGCGGGATCGCGACCGAAGTGTCGGTTTCCTGGGGCGGCGAGGCGTTCATGCTTGGCACCCTTATTATTGGTCGTTTGGCCGGGTGACGGACGCGCCGCTTCCCTCGGCCTGCCAACTTGTTTAAATTAGAATAATAACACATTGCCGCACCCGCGGCGAACACATGAACACCACGGAGCGGAAAACGCCCATTATGAGCGATACCCTTAAAGGCCGCCGTCTGATGGTCTGCAACTGCGAGAAGACCATGGACCTTGATGGCGGCAAGCTGAGCGAAGCGCTCGGTCTGCCCGACCCCTTGAACGTCAACACGCAACTGTGCCGCCGCCAGATCGACAAATACCGCAACGCCCTGGACACAGGCGAGCCGGTCATGGTGGCCTGCACGCAGGAAGCCCCCGTGTTCAGCGAGGTCGCCGAGGAAGCGGGCAGAGCGGACGTCTCATTCGTCAATATCCGCGAGCAAGCTGGATGGAGCGAAGCAGGTCCGCAGGCGCTGCCGAAAATGGCCGCGCTCATCGCCGAGGCCGCCTACCAGCCCAACCCGACCGGCCTGACGACGCTCAAGTCGGAGGGGACGTGCCTCGTCTATGGCGCGGGACAAACCGCGCTTGACGTCGCGCGCCAGCTTTCAAGCCGGCTGAGCGTCACGCTCGTCCTCAAGGATGCGCGCGACGCCCTGCCGCCCGAGCAGGTCGATGTGCCGATTTATCGCGGGACCGTCGCAGGCGCGACAGGGACGCTTGGCGGCTTCGAAGTCACCTTTAACAGCCATGCGCCCATGAAGCCGTCCTCGCGGGATGAATTCGCCTTTGAGGCCCGGCAGGACAATGTCCGCTCGGAATGCGACCTGATCCTCGACGTCTCCGGCGACACGCCGCTGTTCACGCCCGGTCAGCGCCGCGACGGGTATTTCCGCGCCGATCCGAACCAGCCGGGCGCGGTCGCGCAGGCGATGTTCGAGATCACCGACATGGTCGGCGAATTCGAGAAGCCGATCTATGTCAGCTACAACGCCGACATCTGCGCCCATAGCCGCAGCGGGCGGGTAGGCTGCACCAACTGCCTCGATGTCTGCCCGACCGGCGCGATCACGCCGGACGGCGACCACGTGGCGATCGACCCGGCCATCTGCGGCGGCTGCGGCCAGTGCAACGCGGTGTGCCCAACCGGCGCGGCGAGCTATGCCTATCCCCAGCGCGAAGACCTGATCGGCCGGGGGCAGACGCTGCTCAAGGCTTATGCGAGCGCTGGCGGGCGCGACCCCGTTGTGCTCGTGCACGACCAGAGCCACGGGCGCGAGCTGATATCGGCGATGGCGCGGTTCGGACGGGGGCTGCCGGCGAATGTGCTGCCCTTCGCGCTGCATTCCGTGGCGATGCTCGGGCATGACCTCATCTGCGCGATGGTTGCCTCGGGCGCGGGGCGCGTGGTCGTGCTGGCCTCGCCGAAACAGGCGGAGGAACTGGAGGCGCTGCACGCGCAGGCCGAGCTGGCCCAGACCTTCATGCATGAGCTTGGCTATGGTGAGGACGCGCGCGTCGAGGTGCTCGTCGAGGCCGACCCGGACGCCGTCGAGAGCCATCTGCACGGCACATCCGCCCCCGCGCCGGTGAGCGCCCAGCCGTTCCTGCCGATCGGCTCGAAACGCGACATCGCCCGGATGGCCATCAGCAAGCTGCATGAAGGCGGGGGCAGCGAGGCCGAACTCATCGCCCTGCCCGATAGCGCGCCCTATGGCCGGGTCAACGTCGACACGGAGGCTTGCACGCTCTGTCTGGCCTGCGTCGGCGCCTGCCCCACGGGGGCATTGCTCGACGGCGAGGATACGCTGCAACTGCGCTTCATCGAGCAGAACTGCGTCCAATGCGGCATCTGCAAGAGCACCTGCCCCGAGACCGCGATCACGCTGGAGCCGCGCTACAACTTCCGGGACGAGGCAGCGAGCCCGATCGTGTTGAACGAGGACGAACCCTTCGCCTGCGTGCGCTGCGGCAAGCCGTTCGGCTCGAAAAAGGCGATCGACGGCATCATCGCCAAGCTCGAGGGCAAGCACTGGATGTTCTCGTCGGGCAAGCAGACCGAACTGCTGAAGATGTGCGACAACTGCCGCGTCGTGGCGATGGCCGAGAGCAGCAACGACCCGTTCAAGATGGGCGAGGTGCCGCGCGTGCGCACGACCGAGGACTACATCATGGAGCGGGACGACAGCGACAAGAACTCATGATCAGTTCCGGGAGATCAGCGGCAGGTTGAACAGCAGGTTCTGCGGCTTCATCTTGAGACGCTTGTCCGGCGTCATCGCCATAGCGAGATGGATGGGCTGGCCGCGCGCCTGCTCCAGCACGAGCGCCTCGTCGGGAATCGTCATGTCGAATAGCGCGATGATCCGCTCTTGCGCTTCAGGCTCCAGCGTCTCGCCGCGATAAAGGGCGTTCAGCAGCCCGGTTGCCTGCGTGTCCAGCCCGATGTGCCAGCGCCAGTCCTCGTTCTGGATCGCCGTGCGCGGCTGAACACGGACCTCGACCTTGAGGAAATGGAGGATCCACGCCTCGATCACCCGCGCGAAGGCGTCGATCGCCGGCTGGCCGAAGCGGAAATCGACGACGAAATCGAATTGCTCCGAGCGGTCCCAGTACTGGTCCTTGTTCTGATCGCTGAGCACATCCATCTCGACGGGTCCGCGCGACAAGTCGGCAAGCACGAGCTGGCCCGGCCCGCTGCCCTGCTCCGCGCGCATCTCGACGATCTCCTGATCCGCGAGCATCACCCGGCCGTCGTCGGTGTTGACGTTCTGATCGCGGAAGAAAATCTCCGCAGCGCGCAAGCGGTAGGGGTCGTCGGCCCCGCTGAGGATGTGCCGCAGGATCAGGTGCGCCATCTGGTCGATGAACAGCGGCGGCACGCTCACCTGCCCGCTTGAGAACAGCGAGAGATAAGCGCCCTCGACCGTGCCGGACTGGGTGAGATGCTCGCGCAGGCGCAGCACCGCGCGATAGTTGTCTGCGGCGTCCGGGTCGGCCAGCGTAGTCAACTCGTCCTCGCCGACCTCGCGGAACGGTTCTGCCATCAACGACTCGAACAAGGCGCGCTCGGCGTCGCAGGATTCCTCGATGGGATGGATTTCCGGGCGAAGGTAATACGCACGCAGGTAATCCGGCGTGACGCGCAGCCACCCCTGGGCGTCGCGTTCAGTCAGGTTCAGGCCAGACGAGCGCCAGAAATCTCTAGCCATCATCGCTCTCGATGCCCCAGATCTGCGTGGGAACAAGCGGCGCGCTCTCAGGCTGCTCGATCTTGCGGAACGCCTCCTCGATCTCGCCGGCGTCGTTCACGCTGCGCGACACGGCGAAGATCACGCCAGGGCGCACCTCCTCACACATCTCGCTGATGAAGGCCGTTTCCTCGCGCGCGGCCTCCAGCGCCGCGGCCAGGTTGGGCGCGCCGTAATCGCTGAGCAGGTGGCGCGCCAGCACGCTCTCGGCGGCTTCGAGCTGCTCCGGCGTGATCGTCGCGGCGACGACGAAGGTGGACCGGCCGAACGAGCTCAGGCCGAGGAAGCCGTTGGCGAAAGCCTGCCGCTCCTTGCCGATCAGCGCATCCGGCGGCAAGTCAGCGAAGGTGAAAGCCCCGGAGATCGCCCACTCGCCCGGCTGTGCGGCTTGCGCGAAGACATTATCGTCGGAATTGTCAAACCGGATCGTGCGCGCGAACTTCATTGCAGGGCCTTTTCCGGCGGCCAGCGCATGAGCGCATCGACAAGGCGCAGCGATATGTGCTCGCCGTCGGTGCGCTTGAGAACAAGGTTGCCGTGCTCATCCAGCCCAACGAACGTCCCGCTCACGCCGCCACCGCCGCCAGCGTCGGTGAAGCTGCGCTCACGTGCATCGGCGCGCTGGGTCCAGGCGTTGTGGATCGGCGCGAAACCGTCGTTGTTCCAGGTGTCCATCCAGGTCAGGAAATGGCGCGAAAAGGATTCGATGAGCTCTTCCGACGTCAGGTCGGGGCAGCCCTCTTCCGACAGCGTGGTGACGCTCGGGTCGTGTCCGGGCTCCGGTGCCCCCGGACGGTGCGTGAGCCGAACCTCCACGCCAAGCACGAGCCACGCCGGCACGCTGTCCTCGCTCGCCACCCGGTCCGCCGCAAGGCTCACCTGCGCGACCGAGCCGTCATTCGCGAAAATGATCCCCGGCCAGCCGAAGGTGATCGCGACCTTGGGCGGCGCCAGCGCGGCCAGACAATCGCCACAGGCCACCACGCCGAGCGGCAGCATTTCCACCGCGCGGGCCAGCGGCACGTCGGGCTCCATGACGACCGCCAGCCCGGCATGCGCGTCTTCCTGGCTCCAGATCACGTCGCCCGCGCCAAACCGCCCGGCAGCAGCGCCTTCGCAGGCCGCGCGCATGGGCGGCTCCGTCGCCGGGACGGCATGGCCAGTGAGCAGGGGCGGAAAGTCGACCTCGATATCTGCCATCGCGGCCGTTAACCTCTCGAATTGGCGGCTATTTGAGGTCGATTTCGGTTTCGACCACGTGGTTCAGATCGGTGCCTTCGGCGGTCAGCGTCATGCGCAGCTTGAGGGTGTCACCAGCCGCGCCGGAGCGCACCAGCCTCTCGATCTCGCGCTGGGATGTCACGCCGACTTCCTTCAGGAATTTGCGAAGGGCCATATTGAGTTTTTCTTCGTCCATCTCGCACCTAATCGTGTTGAGACGTGCCTTGCACGTCGCCCGTCGTCTTGGTCGCCTTTTTCAGGAACGTGACCAGCGCCTCGCGCTTCTTGTCGTCTGAGATCACCTGAAGCGGCATCTTTGAGCCGGGCGTGACGTGGTCCGGCCCGTGATCAAACAACTCGCCGATGGTTTCCTCGTTCCAGACGATATCCGTCTTCTCGAGCCCGCTGGAATACGGGTAATCCGGAAGGGCTCCCGCCTTGCGCCCGAAGATACCATAAAGAGTCGGCCCGGCACGGTTACCATCCGCCGGCGTGAGCGTGTGGCAAACGCTGCACTTGCGCGCGAACTGACGCTCGCCCAGCGACATCTCGCCGGTGACCTGGAAACGGCGCGGGTAAGTGCTCGGCACCTCCTCGAACGGTTCGCGCGGGACCGCGCTCCAGTGGATCGCGAAATCATCCAGCCCGCCGTAATAAAGCTGTCCGGCCGTCTTGAAAGCGATCGTCCAGACAGGGCCGGTGGGGTTGGTATAGGACTCGCCGACCGCCCAGTTGTCCGTGCGCCAGAGCCGGATCGCCCCGTCGGCACCGCCCGTGGCGAGCACCTCTTCTGTCGGCGACAGCGCGAGCGCCAGGGCCGGTCCCTCGTGCGGCGCCAGGATCTTGATTTCCTTGCCCTCGGCGTTAATCACGCGCACATCGCCGTTCTGCGCGCCGAAGGCGATTTGTTCATCCGGCAGGACCTCCATGGCATTGATGCCCCACCCGTATTCGATGATCGGGCGTATCGGCGTCTCCGAGCGCCCGTCGGCATGCCAGACCCGGATGCTGCCGTCATAGCTGCCGGAATAAAGATGCGCGCCATCTTCGGAGAAGCCGACGGCGTTGACCGGCCCCGTGTGCCCCTTCAGCCGCGCGAGCATCTCGCCATCCGACAAGCGCCACAGACCAATCGTGCGGTCCCAGCTTGCGCTCGCCGCACGGCTTCCATCGGGTGACACGGCGACATCGACAACCTTCGCGTCGTGGGCCTCGAAGCGGGACAGCATTTCGCCCGTTTCCAGATCCCAGAGCGCGACCGTGCCATCGTCACTGCCGGTGATGGCGCGGGTCTTGCTGACGAACGCCGCGTCATTGACCGGGCCGTCATGCCCGATCAGGCGTTTGACAGGCTCCGGCGGTTGCGCGGTCAGGTCCCACAACATGGCGGCATAGTCAAAGCTCGCCGTCAGCGCACGCGCGCCATCGGGCGTGATTGCCACGCCGCGCACGGGCCCGCCATGCCCCACGAGATCGCGCGGCTCTTGCGCACCCGTGTCCTGCGCCCCGGCGGCCGCCGCGAAACCGAACGGGGCCGCGGCGGCGAGGGCAAGTACCAAAGCCAAGCGCGATGCTTTTCCTGTCAGACCGCGCATAGATGTGACGCTATTCGGCCG
The DNA here is from genome assembly GCA_964346065.1 of uncultured Hyphomicrobiaceae bacterium. Classification (GTDB taxonomy): domain Bacteria; phylum Pseudomonadota; class Alphaproteobacteria; order Rhizobiales; family Rhodomicrobiaceae; genus Dichotomicrobium. The sequence goes on along the minus strand of CAYFTI010000042.1, from coordinate 1,628 downwards.
GTTGCTGCTGTGGACCAGAGGGCGCGCCCCGTGACTGTTCGATCTGCCCCTGGTCCAGCTCCTTCACCCACAGGCTGTGGTGCTCCTTGGCCCAGTTGAGATCGACCTTGCCGGAGCCCATCGCCTCGAAGCCGCCCTCCATGCCGATCGAGCCGATATAGATGTGCGCGATTATCACAACGGTCAGGAACAGCGCGACGATGGTATGCCAGAGCTGACTGAGCTGCATCTCTTCCATCGCCGAGAGCTGCGTGGGGAGATCAGTCCCGATGACGCTGTTGATCGCGGCGAAGGTCTTGGCGAACATGGCGAACTCGAACGGCAGCCAGAGCGCGATGCCCGACAGGCTCACCGAGATGCCGCCCAGCAGCACGAGCCAGAAGATGATTTTCTGCCCGGCGTTGAACTTCTTGGCTGGCGGATGAACGCCCTTGGAGAAGAAACCGCCGCCCTTGGCGAGCCACACCGCATCCGTCCAGTGCGGAACGTTGTAACGGATCCACTGCACGGTGATCCAGACCAGGCCAACCATGAAGAGGGCCGCGGAAATATGGTGGGCCCACTTGCCGCCGAGGGTCATTGCCGCGAACGCGTCCTTGCCCATCACGGGCATGAGTACCGTGCGCCCATACAGCATGTTCATACCGGTCAAGGCGAGCGCGATGAATGAAATCGCCAGCAGCCAGTGACCCGTACGCTCGGAGAACGCGAAGCGCTCGATCGTCTTTCCGCTGCGTCCGCCCTCGATGCGGATGGGTCCTGCAATCAGGTAATAGATCAGGCACAGCGCGGTAATGGCAGCGAGCCCCCACCATCCGTAGGTCGCGAGACCACCATTGCGGAACTGCCGCCAGTTCTCGCCCGTGCTCTGGATCGCCAGCCCGGCCTGCCCGCCGGGAGCATTAACGGCTGAATAACCCGATTCGCCGTGGCGCAGCTTGCTCCAGAAATCCGAGGTCGAGATCGCGCCCTGGCTTTGCCCGAAGGCTTCGCGGGCCTCTGGACTCTTTTCAAACTGCTGAGGCGCGCGAGATGTTTCCGGATCGCCAGGCGTTCCGGGGACAGCGTTCTTCGTGGCATCGGATGGTGGCCGGACGCTCTGGGCGTCGACGGTTTGCGCCGTGACTGCGCCATGGATCAGTACGGAAAGCATCAGAAGGCCAAGGAGGCGGACAGCGCCATAGCCATTCAAAACAATTCGTTGCATAGAGACACCTTGTCCGTTTCAGACAATTGCTTGCAAGGACGGAACACTGTCCGCCCGTCGCGCACCGCGCCCATGCCTGCCAAGCACGGCACGATACGCCCGGGCGCCATCGTCCGGTAACGTCTGGCACTCATTGACACGACTGCCAGACAATGGAGGCGGCCCCCGCGTGGAGACCGCCCCGCTTGATCGTCACGCGGTTCAAGCGCCCGTTAGCCGGACTGACCCGGATAGGCGCGGCCCCAGCCCCAGGCGCCGGAGCCGAAGCCGCGGGCCACGACGCGCTTGCGGTAGATGTCGGCGACCTGGTCGCCGTCACCCGCAAGCAGCGCCTTGGTCGAGCACATCTCCGCGCACAGCGGCAGCTTGCCCTCGGCGATGCGGTTGCGGCCGTATTTCTGGAACTCGACCGAGGACATGT
>CAYFTI010000041.1:0-17272 GCA_964346065.1 uncultured Hyphomicrobiaceae bacterium | reverse complement strand
TGGAAAACGGCTGGAACCTGCTCCTGGTCGCGCTTTTGCAGGTCTGGAGCTATCCCATGCATGACCCGGTCATGATGGACCGCGGCTTCATCGCCGACCGGCGCACCACGCGGCTGAGCTTTCTCAACGCGGCGTGGATCAGCGTGATCTGCATTCTCGGTTTCTCGCTGCTTGGCGTGGTGGCGGGGTTGGACGCTCAAGAGGGCGAGGAGATGATGGCCGTGCTTTCGCGCCTCCTCGGTGACACGACAATGGTGCTGGTCAACCTGGCGCTCGTCCTCTCGGCGATTTCGACGCTCGATTCGACATTCTCCAGCGCGGCCAAACTGGCCGTGGCCGACATGCGCATCGGGCAGCCGACGATTGCCAACGGCCGGATTGCCATGGCGCTGTTCGCGCTGGGCGGGCTGGTGTTTCTCGCCCTCGGCACCAAAGATCTTTACGCCGCCGTCGCGGTCAGCGGCACGGCCTCGCTGTTCCTCGCGCCTGTGATCTTCTTCTGCATCTGGGGCAACATGGCGATCCCGCGCTGGAGCTACCTGACAGCCTTCGTCGCGGCAATCGTGGGCGCGGCGCTCTACTATGCCGAGAGCGGCGGCCACGCCGACATCATCCCTCTGCTGATGGGCATCACCGTGAAATACAACAAGCTGCTATTGATCTCCGCGACCGTCCTCGTCATCGGCAACGGGGCCTTCGCGCTTGGGGCATGGCTGGGCCGTCCCGCCACGGCCAAGCCCGCGGACACGGCCTGAGTTCACGCTCTGGCGGTTTGCGCTTGCGCCGCACGGCCAGATTCTGAAAGATCGCGGCGTTTTGCGATCCAGCCAACGCCGGTGATGCTTCGTGCGCAAATTCATTCGCAAAGTTTATTACGGGACCCATGACTACTCCCGCGCCTTTCGCTTCACGCTGCTGGTGATCGACACGGCGACGCTCGTCTATTTCATCGCAATCACGGCGCTGCCGCCATCCGACATCTACCGCACGATCGATATCGGGATCGGCATCTATATCGCGCTCGATCTGCTGGCGCGGTTCATCGCATCGGCCACCGTGCGCGGCTACTTCCGCGAAATCAGCACCTGGACAGACCTGGCCGTGCTCGCCTCGCTGCTCGTGCCCGCCGCTGCCGAGGACTATCTGTTCCTGCGGATCCTGCGGATCTTCCGGCTGTTGCGCTCGTATCACATGCTGCGCGACCTGCGCGAGCTGTACCCGTTCTTCCGGCGGCACGAAGAGGTCATCAACTCCGTCTTCAACCTGCTGGTGTTCGTGTTCGTCATCTCGGCGCTAGTGTTCGTGCTCCAGTACCGGACGAACGAAGGCATCAACAATTACCTGGACGCGCTCTATTTCACCGTCACGGCGCTGACCACCACCGGCTTCGGCGATATCGTCCTGGAGGGCGTTGTCGGCCGGCTGCTCGCCGTGGTCATCCTGGTGTTCGGCGTCGGCCTGTTCCTGCGCCTGTTGCAGGTCATCTTTCGGCCCAGCAAGGTGCACTACACCTGCCCGGATTGCGGGCTGAAACAGCACGACGCCGACGCGGTGCATTGCAAGCACTGCGGGCGCGTCCTGAACATCGAGACTTCCGGCGACACGTAACCGGCGAGCGGCTATTTCAGCGGCTCCAGCGGCGTTTCCGCCTCATCAAGATGCCAGACGGCACCCAGCGTCGCCTCCATCTGCCACATGCTGATCTCGATGTCCTGAGAACCGAAGGGGTGCTGGCCAGACACATCGTTCTCCGGGACGAAGGCGGCAGCGAACTCGATATCCAGATCCTTTGACCACCTGTATTTGAACCCGCCAGTGATGTGATGCTTGACCACGCCGGGGGCGAGGATATTGATCGCCACATCGTCGGACGCGATGGGGTTCTCGTTGTACGCGTAACCCGCGCGCCAGGTCCATTGATCGTTCACCCGCCATTCGACTCCGACCTTGGCTATATTGATATCTTGCCAGCCGAACCCCGCGCCCGTCTTCTGGCCCAAACATCCAGACTGAGTAATTTCGTTACACCGCAATAGACCAGAAGAACTATTGTTAATCGCCTTTATGTCCCCATACCAAATATGCTTGTAATCAAGCATCAAAGTCAGGTTTGGGCGCAAGTCCATGGCCACGCCGGCGGTAACACTTGCAGGAATATCGAAATCGCCCTGCTCGGCGAAGAGGCCGGCATATTTATCGAACTCGGTCATGTAGATACGTGTGTTGCCCGCCACGCCGAAACGCAGCCAAGGGGTCGCGGCAAATTCCAGCCCGGCTCGCAAGCCACCGCCGTACGAGATATCATAATCCCTGTCGGACACATTGGCCTCGTCAGTCGAGAACGTCCCGAAGTTGCCGACGCCTTCCGCCTCGAAGAACTGGACCGCAAAGATGGGTGCGACACCAAGCGAAAAGCGGCCCATTCGGTGGGATAGCGCGGCGGAGATAAACATCTGGGTGAGATCGACGCCGGTCGGGGGGTCTTCGTCGCCAAGCTGCCCATCAAACGAATCGAAAACGGCATTGGGATAAGTGGTGTTCATCCCGCCATTGCCATAGGCGCCAAGCGCGAACACCGTATCAGGCCCAAGCCGCCGCGAATAACCCAGATTGGGAATGGCGAAAAGCTGCCGATCACTGCCCCGCTCACCAGAAAGCACCGGCGGACAATCGGGTAAGCCCGACGAGTCGCAATCTTCGCTCGCGTCATACTCGCGCTGCGGACTGAACGCCGTCACGGACACAGCAAGCTGGTCGCCCACATGGACGAGCCCGGCAGGGTTCAGCGCGATCGCCGTGGCGTCGCGGCTGTCGGCAACGCCCGCCCCCGCGAGCCCTTTTTGCCGCGCACCATAGCCGTACTGGAAATACCCTTCCGTGGCGAGCGCCTCACCACCAACCAGAAGACCCGCCGCCACGACGCAACTCGCCCTCAGATATTCTTTGCCCCCAAACATGCTGAAACCCTCCCTGCGTTATCTCGCTGGTTAACCAGCTTTTACCAGCAAGACTAACAGGCGCAGGCAAACCACACTGCTGCAGACCGACAACAGGTGATCGGTGTTCCGCTCGGCAGGACCATCAATGGACATCGGTCATCGCCGGCGGGAGTGACGTGGCATTTTCGGGAGCCGGCGCCTTTGATCAGGTTGGACCTAATTCCGGTCGGCCCCGGCCGCGGCCACGGTGCCGCGCTTTAGCAGCGGGGTCAGGGCGACCCAGAGCCGGGGAGACCGGTAGGACTGGCGCTTTATGAACGTGTAGGGCGTATCGCGCCAGAGAAGGACTCGCGAGTGCTTGTTATCGAGCACGAAATCGCCCTGCGCCGTGCGCACCGTCAGAACGGCGTGACCATCGCCGTGCTCGTCCAGCACCACGGTGATCAGCAGCGCGCTCTCCGGCCAGCCCCGCTTGATCAGTTCGCGGCGCTTGAGCAGCACGTAATCCTCACAGTCGCCTGCGGAGCGGGGCAGCGTCCAGTGCTCCTCGACACCATAGAGTTCCCGGTCGGTCTTCGGCGTTATCGCATCGTTGATATAGCTGTTCACGGCGTTGAGCATGATCCAGCGCTCGGAGGTGAGCGCAAGCCGTTCCTGTTGCGCCGCGCTCGTCCTGGCGATCGACCCCTGCCGGCATTCCCCCGCTTCACGCCGGCAATACCCGACGTAGCCCGGTGGTGCGTTGGTCAAACCGTGGATCTGCATGGTCGTACGGCTCTCGCGCTGCGGGAGGGATGCCTCGTCGATATCCGTCTCGCCACCGAAAGCCGCTGCGTTGCGTTGTTTGGCGCCGGCGAGGGCAGCCACAACAATGAAGAGCACGAGCAAGATCCAGCGCATGGTCCGCATCCTCTGTGACCTGAGGGAGCAAGACCATGCCAGACAGTCGTTGAAGGAGACCTAAACGGGATGCGAAAAACCGTTGGAATTTTTTGCGGGATTGACGGCCAGCGCCGAGCCGATGATCACGCTGCGAGGTTGCGCTTGCCGACGACTTTGCCGGCGGCATCGAACTCATAAATAACCGGCACGCCGGTGGCAAGGTTCAGCCGGGTTATTTCCTCTCGGGACAAATCGTCCAGGTGCATGATCAGAGCGCGCAGCGAATTGCCATGCGCCGCGACGATCACGGCCTTGCCCGCGTGCAGGTGCGGACGTATGCGTTCCTCGTAATAGGGGAGCACACGCTCGGCGGTGCCTTTCAGGCTCTCCCCGCCCGGCGGTGGCGTATCGAATGAGCGCCGCCAGATATGCACCTGCTCTTCGCCCCAACGTTCGCGCGCATCATCCTTGTTGAGCCCGGAGAGATCGCCATAGTCCCGCTCGTTCAGGGCCTCGTCACGCTCGATCGGGATATGGGTCTGCCCGAGTTCGTCGAGGATGATGTCAAGCGTGTGCTGCGCGCGTTTGAGTGCGCTCGTGAACGCGATATCGAAGCGAAAGCCCTCCGCCTTTAGGGCGCGTCCTGCCTGACGCGCTTCCTCGATGCCCCGCTCGCTCAGATCCGGGTCACGCCAGCCCGTGAACAGGTTCAGTTTGTTCCATTCGCTTTGACCGTGACGAACGAGCACGAGCATAAGATCCACTTCCTCCTGAGCCGTGGCGGCGGACGCCCCGACCGTGTTATAAGCCGAGCACGTCGCGCATTGAATAGATTCCCGGCGGCTTGCCTCGCGCCCAGAGCGCCGCCTTAACAGCCCCGCGCGCAAAAATCTGGCGGTCTGTCGCGCGGTGGGTCAGTTCCACGCGCTCACCCTGTCCCGCGAAGATCACGGTGTGCTCGCCGACCACGTCGCCGCCGCGCAGCACGGCGAAGCCGATATCGCCGCTCTGGCGTGGCCCTGTATGGCCCTCGCGCGCCTTGACCGCATGTTCCGACAAGGATACCTGCCGCCCGGTTGCCGCTGCTTCGCCGAGCATGAGGGCCGTGCCCGAGGGCGCGTCCACCTTGTGCCGGTGATGCATCTCGACGATCTCGATGTCGTAGTCCGCATCCAGCGCGGCCGCCACCTTCTCGCTAAGCGCGGTGAGCAGATTGACGCCCAGGCTCATGTTGCCGGCCTTTACAACCGTGGCGTGACGGGCGGCGTTGGCAATGGCCTGCTCGTCAGCCTCGGAGAAGCCCGTCGTACCGATGACGTGAACGATGCGCCCCTGGGCCGCTAACCCGACATACTCGCACGTCGCTGTCGGCGAGGTGAAATCGAGAATACCCTCGCAACGCGTGAATAGCTCAAGCGGATCGTCGGTCACGTGAACCCCCAGCGCCCCGACGCCGGCCAGTTCGCCCAAATCCTTGCCGATGCTCGCGGACCCTGGCGCCTCGGTGCCCCCGGCCAGCCTGCATTGCGGCGAGTCATGGACAGCCCGGAGCAGCGTGCGCCCCATACGCCCCGCGGCGCCCATGACGGCCAGCCGCATCTCGCTCATTGCGTCTTACTCCCGGTTGTACTCGTCCTGCCCTGTCATACCGTAATACCGGGCTTGCCCGCCTCGATCGCCTTGACGATCATCTCACGCGCCTCGCTGTCGTCGCCCCAGCGGGTGATCTCTGTCCATTTCCCGGTTTCCAGGTCCTTGTAATGCTCGAAGAAATGGGCGATCCGGTGCATCAGCATGTCCGGCAGGTCGCGGTAGCTGTCGATCCCGTTAAACATGGCTGAGACGCGGCCCGACGGCACCGCGATGATCTTCTCGTCGGCGCCCGCCTCGTCGCGCATGTGTAAAACGCCGATGGGCCGGCAGTTCATCACCGCGCCGGGGATCAACTGGCGCTGGTTAGCGATCAGCACATCGACCGGGTCGCCATCGTCCGACAGCGTGTGCGGCACAAAACCGTAGTTCCCCGGATACCGCATGTCGGTATAGAGCACGCGGTCCACGAACAGCGTGCCCGACGCCTTGTCCATCTCGTACTTGACCGGCTCACCGCCGAGCGGGACTTCGACGATGACATTTACGTCGTGCGGCGGATGATCTCCGACGGGGATCGCGTCTATGCGCATGGCCTGAGCCTTTCTAGCTGCATCGCTGCCGAATACTCAGGTGTGTTGCAAGTCCGGCGCGCCCCGTCAAGCTCCGGGCGGGTGGGTTGGAGCGCAATCCGGGACGCCGAAACCGGATTTCGGATAAATTGCGGGGCAAACCAGAATGATAGAGCCGCATGCCGGTTCGATCGGAACGGATGCGGCTAGAGCGCGACATGCAAACGCCGGCCCGGGTGAAGACCCGAACCGGCGCGCGAGGAGATGGGAGGACATCACCCGGCTTATCGGCCGGGCACGGGACTGATTTTAGTAGGCGTAATCGCGCCCGAGAGCTTGAGCGCGTTCACGGGCGCTGGGGTTGACCGACGGGCGGAACGGCACTTGCACGACTTCCGCATCCACCGGCTGGCCGGAGCGCTCGGCATAGGCTTCAGGAACCTCGACCTGCAGCTTCGTGCCAATCGCCGAGAGGCGGTGCGGCACCCAGCACAACGCGATGTTGGTCTGCAGTTCCGGTGACCACCAGGGGGAGGTCACATAGCCGACGCGCCCGCCTTCCGGCTCGGAGATCAGCCAGAAGTCATTCGCGTAGTCGGTTATCGGCGCGCCGCCGAGCTTGATGCCCACCATGCGCATCTTGAAGGGGAAGCCCCCCTCGTCGATCACGCCGCGTTGGCGCTCAAGCTCTTCCTTGCCGATGTAATCCGCCTGCTTCTTGCGCGGCACCTGATAGGACAGGTTGACCTGGAACGGCGATGTCTCGGAATCCAGGTCCTGACCCCAGGACAGGATGCCCGCGGCAACGCGGCGATGGTGAGCCGGGGCGATGACCCGCAGGCCGTAGCTCGCGCCCGCGCCGCGCACCGCGTACCAGACCGCTTCGGCGTGGATCGAGCTGTCGATGGTGTAGATCTCGTAGCCCTTTTCGCCGGTGAAGCCTGTCTGACTGACGATGACCTCGGCACCGGCAACCTCGGTCCGCAACAGGCCGTAATACGGCATGCTGCGCACTTCATCGCCGAACAGTTCGGTCATGAGGTCTTCCGACAGCGGCCCCTGGATCTGTAGCGGCGCCACGTCGATCTCGGCGATGTCCACGTCGAACTTCTTGCCGACATTCACGCCCTGCAGCCACAGCATCAGGTCGCTATCCGAGATGGAGAACCAGAACTCGTCATTCTCCAGACGCAGCAGCACGGGGTCGTTCAGGATACCGCCCTTCTCATTGCAGAGAATGGCGTACTTGCCGTGCATCGGCTTGATCTTCGTGGCGTCGCGGGTGATGACGTAGTTCACGAACGCCTCGGCGTCCGGACCTTTCACGCGGATCTGGCGCTCGACAGCCACGTTCCACAGCGTAACGCGGTTCACGAGCGCGTCGTATTCGGCCATGGCGCCGCCGTCCTCCGGACGGACGTAGCCGCGCGGATGATACATGCGGTTATAGACGGTTGCGCGCCAGCAGCCTGCCTCGACCGCCAGATGCCAGAACGGCGACTTCCGCACGCGCGTCGAGATCAGCATCTGCACTTGCGTCGGACCGGACTGACGCAGATTGATCGGGACATGGCGGTCCGACTGATCAACGTCGGGCACATTGGGATGGGAACGGTTCTCGCTAGCCATCGGATTCACCTTTTCGAGCATGGCAGTCGTCCTAAAGGGTTGGGGGCGATGATCGAGGCATATGGTCACAATTCGGGCGTGCACATCATCCCAAGAACGACTCTTGAACAGCTTGAAATCGGCCTTCTCGATCGCGGCCGATCACAGGTGTGTTGGCGTGGCGCAATCAGCCAATTGGGTGTCGTAAAGCGCCAGCCGGGTGGACAGGCAACAGGCGCATCCTCGCGGTGTTGCCGGAGATGGTTGGTTGATCGAGGACGACATGGACAGTGCGCTGGATCAGGAGTGGGTTGATACGCTGAACGGGGGGCTGACACCGGACGACCTCGCCGGGCGGATCTATGCGGGGCGGATCCTGAGTTTCCAGGGACTGTCCCCGGTGAAGGCTCTTGTCGCGGAGACCCGAGCGATCCTCGATGATGTGTTCGCGGGTGCGTATCCACCAACCGCTTTCCGCCAGATGGGGCTGGAGAGCTTCCGCAAGACCATGCGCAAGGCGCAGAAACGCTTCGCCCGCTCGCCGGAGATCACGCAGCACTGGGAAAATGCACTCCTCGCCGCGGGCGTCGCGCCCGACGAGACTTATCGCGACCGGCTGATCCTGCGCTCCGCACCGCCGCACGAGACCGCGAACGGCCCGGGCTACGGCCTGCTGCCGGCCCACCGCGATAGTTGGGGCGCGGGGCTGGACTGCCAGATCAACTGGTGGCTGCCGATCTTCGACCTGAGCCCGGAAAGGACCATGGCCGTGTTTCCGCGCGCCTGGGATCGCAAGGTCGTCAACGACAGCGCCGGTTGGGACTCGGGGCGCGCGCGCTCGGAGGCCGGCTATCCCGAACTTCCGACCGCCCGCGAACCGCTCGACTGGGATGCGGCGCTGCCGCTAGTTGTGCCAACCGGGACGCTGATCGGCTTCTCCGCCACCCATCTGCATGCCACGATCCCGAACACGAGCGACGAGGCCCGCATCTCCAGCGAAACGCGGACAGTCGACCGGCGAGACCTGATCGCCGGGCGGGGCGCCCCGAATGTCGATCGCGGTCCCGTCGAGCCGGGAACAGCCTGGTTTCACCATCTTGCCGGCGGCGCGTCGCTACAGGACGATCTGGCGGAAGCCGGGGCGCTGCGGTAATCCGGCGCGGCGTCGCAATCGGCCAAGCCAATGTCGCTCCGTGGGCGTCGGTTTGACGCTCTGGCGCGCATGCTGCAGCGTGAAAATACGTGTATACGCGGCGGTGGCGCGTTTCCACCCGTCGCACTGGCACTGTTGAATGTGACCACTCAAGCAAACGGGACAAAGCGGCAATGAAGACTCAAGCGCGCGTGGTGGTCGTCGGCGGCGGCGTCGTCGGCGTCGGGACACTCTATCATCTGGTCAAGAAGGGCTGGTCCGACGTCGTTCTGATCGAGCGCAAGGAACTGACCTCCGGGTCGACCTGGCACGCCGCCGGCCTGTTGCCGCTGTGGAACATGAGCTACAGCGTCGGCCAGATCCACAAGTATTCCGTGGAGCTTTACAACAAGCTGGAGGAAGAAACCGGCCAGCACGTCGGCTTCTCGGTCGTCTCCAACATCCGCCTGGCCCAGACGCAGGACCGGATGGACGAATACAAGTATTATGCCGGCGTCGCCGAAACCATCGGGGTGAATGTCCGCTGGCTGACACCGGAGCAAGTCAAGGAAATCTGGCCGCTGTGCAACACCGACGGGCTGTATGGCGCGATCCAGCACCCCGATGACGGCTACATTCAGCCCGCCGACCTGACCCAGGCCTTCGCGCGCGGCGCCCGTGCCGGCGGGGCGGAAATCTACCGCCAGACGCGCGTTCTCGGCTTCACCCAGCAGCCCGATGACAGTTGGATCGTGCACACCGACAAGGGTGACATCGCCTGCGAGCATGTCGTCTCCGCGACCGGCAACTTCGCCCGCGAAACCGGCAAGATGATCGGCCTGGACCTTCCCGTCGTGCCGGTCGAGCACCAGTACATCGTCACCGAGCCGCACCCGGACATTCAGGCGCGCAAGGCGCAGGGGCTGCCCGAGATGGGCGTGCTGCGCGACTCCGACAGCTCATGGTATATGCGCGAGGAGGCCGGCGGCCTGCTGCTCGGGCCGTACGAGAAGGGCGCGCCGGCGTGCTACGTGGACAGCCCCGATGAGCAGGCCGAATATGAGCTGTTTCAGGAGGATCTGGAGCGGCTGGAACCCTACATCGAGTCTGCGATCGAGCGCGTGCCCGCCTTTGGCGAGGTCGGCATCAAGCAGACCTATAACGGCGCGATCGCCTACACGCCCGACGGCTCGCCAATCATCGGGCCGGCCTGGGATGTGCGCAATTTCTGGCTCAACGAGGGTCACAGCTTCGGCGTCACCGCCGCGGGCGGCGCGGGCTGGCAACTCGCCGAGTGGATCGTCGAGGGCGAACCGTCGATCGACATGATGGGTGTCGACCCCCGCCGCTACGGCCCCTACGCGTCGCGCGGCTACCTGAAGGAGAAGAACGAGGAAGCCTACGCCAACGTGTTCACCGTCCACTATCCGGACGAGGAGCGCGTGGCCGCCCGTCCGCTGAAGCGCGCGCCCTGTTACAACCGGATGGCCGAGCGCGGCGCGGTGTTCGGCTCGGTCTATGGCTGGGAGCGGCCCAACTGGTTCGCGCCGAAGGGCTATGGCATCAAGGTCGAGGATCTGAACCGGCCAGACGTCATCTGCGGCGAGAATTACCCGACGCCGGACGAAGACGGCAAGGTCCGCGAGCTGTGGAGCTTCCGCCGCTCCAACTACTTTGAGCATGTCGGCAACGAGGCCCTGCACGTGCATGAAAACGTCGGCGTGCTGGACATGTCGGCGTTCGCCAAGATCATGGTGAGCGGACCGGGGGCGGAAAGCTGGCTGGAGTCGCTCGTCGCCAACCGTATTCCGAAGAAGATCGGCCGCGTCGGCCTGTGCCACATGCTGTCGCAAGGCGGCGGCGTGCGCAGCGAGTTCACGATCTACAAGACAGGCCCGGAGAGCTTTTATCTCGTGTCCGCCGGCGCGTTTGAACGCCACGATCACGATTACCTGAAGCAGCTCGCCCCGCGTGACGGCAGCGTGCAGCTTCAGCCGATCACGACGCAGTACGGCGTGCTCGTCCTGACCGGGCCGAAGGCGCGCGACGTGCTCGGCCAACTGACCGACTTCGACCTCGGCAACGAGGCGTTCCCCTGGCTCAGCGGCAAGCAGATCAACATCGGCCATGCCATGGCCCACGCACTGCGCGTCAACTTCGTCGGCGAGTTGGGCTGGGAGCTGCATCACCCGATGGAGATGCAGAACACCATCTTCGATCTGCTCTTCGAGGCCGGCGCGCCGCACGACATCAAGCCCTATGGCATCCGCGCGATGGACACCATGCGTATCGAGAAATCCTATCGCCTGATCCCGCGCGAGCTGTCCATCGAGTACTCGGCGCTGGAGTCGGGTCTGGACCGCTTTGTAAGGCTCAACAAGCCGAACTTCATCGGCCGGGACGCGCTCATCGAATGGCAGCAGAAAGGGTTCAAGAACCGGCTCGTGACGATGGAGGTGGGCGAGATTACCCACTCGGATCCACGCGGAAACGAACCGATCTATCGCGATGGGACGTTGGTCGGCCGGTGCACAAGCGGCGGTTATGGCTGGCGGCTCGGCCATTCGGTGGCGCTCGGCATGGTGCCGCCCGAGTGGTCGGGCGAAGGCGAGGAATTCGAGGTGGAAATCCTCGGCGAGCGCTATCCGGCGCGGGTGATCCCGGAAAGCCCGTTCGACCCGGATAACGAACGTTTGAGGGCCTGACGCCGCGCGATGTCGCAAATCGCCATGCCGGAGGCGTGGCTGAGCGGGTCGGCGATCAGTCGGATCAGTAGGGTGAATACTGTACCGTTGCATAGTATTATTGCGGAACGGCGGTCATGATCGACCGCCCCGCACGGCCGGCACAGAAGGACTCAGCACGGGGATGGCGATGAGCGTTTACGACGAAATGGAAGCGGTCGCGGCGCGGGCCGGCGAAGAACCCGACGAGATACCGTCGGGCTTTCATTCCGGACTGGTTCAGGAGATGAGCGAGGCAGAGCGTGCCGGATGCCTGTCGCGCAATGCCTCCATCGAGGTGATACCCAGTACCGCGCACAAAATCGCAGATTTTCGCGATCTGATGCCGCTCGGCGGGCGGGTCTTCGTGCCTTTTCTGCCGAAGGCCGAATTCGCGGATTGCGTCCCGATGGCGAACCGCCTGCGCAACGAGGGCATGGAACCGGTGCCGCATATCGCGGCGCGGCGGCTGCGTTCTCGCGACGAGTTGAGCGATGTCCTCGGCCAGCTGCGCGAACGCGTTGACCTGCGCGAGGTCCTGGTGATCGCGGGCGACCCGGAGGAGCGCTTCGGCCCGTTCGAGAACAGCATGGACGTTCTGGAAACCGGCATTCTGGAGGAATATGGCATCGAGACCATCTTCGTCGGGGGCCAGCCGGAAGGCATTCCGGGCATCTCCGGCGACGTGGTCAGCGATGCGCTCGACTGGAAATATGCGTACGCCAAGCAGAGTTCGGCCAACTTCCGGCTCGTGACGCAGTTCGTGCTCGACCCGGACAACCTGATGACGTGGCGGCGCAACATCGCCGAGCGCGGCATCGACCTGCCACTGCATGTCGGCGTGGCCGGGCCGACCAGCCTGAAGACGCTCATGAAGTTCGCCGGCCTGACAGGGGCGAAGGCGTCGTTCCGGGCGATGCGCAAATACGGCGTCAAGCTGACACGGCTCAGTGACACAGCGGTCCCGGATGACCTCGTCCATCGTCTGGCGAGCGACACGACTGGCGCCAGGGTCCACGGCTTGCACATCTACACCTTCGGCGGCTTCAGCCGTGCCGTGGAGTGGCTCAACACGTGGCGCGCCGGTGCGCCTTCGGATTGCCAGAAGGCTGGCTACGCCACCGCCTAGCACCGCGGGACTCCCGCCTGATCATCTCCCGATCGGTTGAAGCCGGGGGCAATTCGCCGCCCGGCTTCATCTGTTTTTGACGCGCCCCATTCTTGGCATTGCGCCCGCGCCGCTATACACAGGGACTCAGCCAAAGAGGTGAGACATGAAGACTGAAGAACCGCGGACGATCTACCTCAAGGACTATCAGCCGTCGCCCTACCTGATCGAGACGGCGGATCTGGATGTGTCGCTGGCACCCGAAAGCACGCGTGTGCGCTCGCGCCTGAAAATCACGCCGAACCCGGCGTCCGAAGCACCGAAAGGTCCTTTAACCCTCGATGGGGAAAAGCTGGAGCTGTACGCGGTCTCGGTGGATGGAAACCCGATTAACGACTACACGGTCGACGACAGCACGCTGACGATAAGCTCGCCGCCGGACGGGCCGTTCGAGGTCGAAATCGAGACGACCTGCAACCCTGAAGGAAATGAAGCGCTGGAAGGCCTTTATCGTTCGAACGGCATGTACTGCACGCAGTGCGAGCCGGAAGGATTCCGCCGCATCACCTATTTCATCGACCGGCCGGACGTCCTGGCGCGCTATCGCGTGCGCATCGAGGCGGACAAGAGCGAAGCGCCCGTGCTGCTTTCCAACGGCAACCTCGTCGATGAAGGTGATCTCGACAGCAATCGGCACTATGCCGTCTGGGAAGACCCGTTCCCCAAACCCGCCTACCTGTTCGCGCTCGTGGGCGGCAAGCTGGCCTGCGTGCAGGACAGCTTCGTGACGAAAAGCGGACGTGTCGTCGATCTGCGTATCTATGTCGAGCCGGGCAAGGAGGGTCGCTGCGGCTGGGCCATGGAGAGCCTCAAGACCGCCATGCGCTGGGACGAAGAGCGCTTCGGGCTGGAATACGACCTCGACATCTACATGATCGTGGCGGTCAGCGACTTTAATATGGGCGCCATGGAGAACAAGGGGCTGAATGTCTTCAACGACAAGCTGATCCTGGCACGCCCCGACATCGCCACCGACGACGACTACGAGGCGATCGAAGCCGTCATCGCGCACGAATATTTCCATAACTGGACCGGCAACCGCGTCACCTGCCGCGACTGGTTCCAGCTTTGCCTGAAGGAAGGATTGACAGTTTTCCGTGACCAGGAGTTCACCGCGGATCAACGCTCGCGTCCGGTCAAGCGCATCGCCGATGTCAGGCTGCTGCGTGCGCGCCAGTTCTCCGAGGATGCCGGCCCGCTCGCGCACCCGGTGCGCCCCTCGTCTTTCGTGGAGATCAACAACTTCTATACGCTGACCGTCTACGAAAAGGGCGGCGAGCTGTGCCGGATGCTGCATACCATCCTTGGCGAAGAAGGGTTCCAGGCCGGTATGCAGCTTTATTTCGAGCGACACGACGGGCAGGCCGTCACGGTGGAAGATTTCATCGCGGCGATGGCCGATGCCAACGCCGCGTACCTCGACCAGTTCATGCGCTGGTACAACCAGGCGGGCACGCCCGAGCTTGTCTGCCGGTTCGAGCATGACGCTTCGGAGAAGGCCGCAAAACTCCATGTCACACAGGTCCTGGGGCCCTCTCCAGGTCAGCCGGACAAGGAGCCGGTGCCGATCCCGCTGCGCATTGGCCTCGTCGGCCCGGACGGCGAGGACATGCCGCTGCGCATGAAGGACGGGCGCGAGGTGCCAGGCGGCCTGCTGATGGTCACGCAAGCCGAGCAGGACTTCGAATTCGCAGATGTCGCGCACCGTCCGATCCCCTCGCTCCTGCGCGGCTTCTCCGCGCCGGTGAAGCTCTCAAGCCCCGTGGATAACGCCGATCTCGACTTCCTGATGCGCCATGATGCCGACCTGTTCAACCGCTGGCAGGCCGCGCAAACTCAGGCGATGAAACGTCTCGTGGCGATGGCGCGCGGGGAAGATGACACGGTTCCGGATATCCGCGAATTCGCGCTGGCCGTCGGGCCGACACTGACCGACGACGCGCTGGAGCCCGCCTATCGCGCCACGTTCGCGGTGCCGCCGAGTGAACTTGACATCGCCCAGGAGATCGGCGCCGATGTCGACCCCACCGCCGTTCACCACGCCCGGCGCAAGTTGCGCGCGGCTCTCGGCCAGACGCTGCAGGGCGACCTGAAGCAGCTTTACGAGGATCATGCCGTAACGGGCGCGTATGAACCGGACCCGGACAGCGTGGGACAGCGCAGCCTGCGCAACACCGCGCTGGCGCTGCTGGCCGCGGAAGAAACCGATGAGGGTGTGAAGCGGGCGCAGGCGCATTTCGACGGGGCGGAGAACATGACCGACAGCATGGCGGCGCTGCGCATTCTCGCCAGCCTCGAACGGCCCGAACGCGACCAGGCGCTGGAGATTTTCTATGACCGCTGGAAGGACGAGCAGCTCGTTCTGGACAAATGGTTCGCCATTCAGGCCCAGTCCACGGCGAGCGACACGCTCGACCGCGTCGAACGGCTACGCCGCCATCCGGCGTTTTCCCTCAAAAATCCGAACAGGGTCAGGGCGCTGATCGGCGCGCTGGCGCATGGCAACCCCCTGCATTTCCATTCGCCCGACGGGCGCGGCTACGAATTCGTCGGGGCAGCGATTATGGAGATCGACGGCTTCAACCCGATGATCGCCGCGCGGCTGGCCAGCGCGTTCTCGAGTTGGAAGATGCTGGAGGCGGGCCGGCGCGCGCTTGCGCAGCAAATGCTGGAGCGCATCGCCGGTAAGGAGGACTTGTCGCGGGACACCGGCGAGGTGGTCGGCAAGATGCTGGGTTAGGCTCAATCGATCTTGCGCGAAAGCGTGAAGGCACCGCGGATCTCACCCGGTTTGAAGCCGACTGCCTCATCCTGCGGATACCGATCCAGAATTTCGGCGCGCAGATCGGGATCGACATTGGTGCCGTGACACGTGGCGCACGGCTTCTGCGCCAGCGGGATCGCCTTCATGTAGCGGAAAGTCGCTTCGTCGTCGCGGTTCACCACTTTCGTGACGGAAAGCTTTGTCGGGTCCGCGCCAGCCTCTCGCTGGGCGATGAACTCTTTGAGCACCTCGCGCTCCCAGTCATCAGGCGCGTTCTCCGGGTTGCGCAGCCGCAGCGCGGTGCGGCCAACCTGCCAGTCGTGCTTCGCGGCGACGCTCTTCGTGACCGCCGGCGCGGCCTGCTGGCACACGGCGATGGCGCCAACCGGGCCTTCGTGCTTGAGCGCGCGCTTTAGCTCGCCCTTCAGATTGGTCATGAAGTCCTTGATGATCGCGTTGGCTTCGGCAACGTAGCGTTCATTGTCGATATCGGTGCTCTGCGCGGCGACCGGTCCGCTGAGAACACAACAGGCGAGCGCGGCGGCAACCAGCTTTTTCATCGTCACCCTCCCAAGTTAGAACTAAGTCAGCGCTACCCGGCAATGTTAACGACTTTGCCCGAATCCGCCAGAGCATCGATGTCCGCGTTGATCTCTGTTAAGGCCGGGGCAGTCGTCCAGTACGCTGTTACCATCTCAGCCAGTCCTTTAGGCGGTAACGCGTAGAGACGGTGCCCGCGGATGTAAGCGGCCTGGCGGAGTTCCGCCTGGCGCGCCCGCGCCGCCCCTATCAGAGCCTCGACCTCTTCGCGCCGCCCGAGGATCGCCCGGTTCTTCCAGACGAAATCGATCAGCACGGCCAGATCATGATCTTCGCCGATCAGACCCGAAAGCTCGCTGGCCAGTTCGATGCGCGGTGTGATGATCTCCGGCCACGCGTTACGCACCAGTTGAAGCTGGCGCCAATGCCGCTGGACATGCTTGCGCCATTCGTGAAAGACCTCGTCATGAACCCCGTCGCGGTAGGCTTGCTTCATTGTCTTGCGGCCGCCGGCGTAGATCTTGCGTATACCCGCGGCCAGAGGGCCAATGTCCTGCGCGTCGACGCACAGCCCCGCGAATGCATCCCGTGCCTCGCTCAGCACGTCGCGCGCCTGAGCCATCGCCGCATCCCCGTCCAGCGGCACGACCTGCGCGCGCTTATGGTCGAGCCAGACGCGCAGCGCGGAGGGCACATCCCGCGCATCTCTCAGGTCTTGCTGTTGTGCCAGCTTGTCGAGCGTCTGGCACATGACATGGATGTCACGCGCGTGTGCAAGCACCCGCCCCATATCACGGAAGCGCCGGTTCTCGCGCTTGTAGACCTTCGGCTGGAGCGCCGGACGGCTCATGTCCAATAGCGCGCGCACCCGCTTGAAGCACTTTCGCGCCTCGTGAATGCCGGTATCATGGTCATCCCGCGCGAGCATTCCCGCCGCACGGTCGATCTGCCCAACGCCCACCCGCCGGACGCCCTCGCCGACAGGTTCATCGAGTTGCAGGCGATAGCGCATGATATTGGCCTCTCGGTCAGCTCCGCTCAAAGATGTAGCGCCGCAATAAAGATTTGTCATGCGCGAAGACTTGTCGGGTCTCGCGATCGCGGTCTTGCCGCCAAGCTGGCAATGGGCTATGCCCCGCTCAAACGCGCAGCGACAAGGATATCCGCGCCATGAGCGACGCCGACGCCCCTATCCGCAAGGTCGTGCTGGCCTATTCCGGCGGCCTCGACACCTCGATCATCCTCAAGTGGTTGAAGGTCACTTACGGCTGCGAGGTCGTCACCTTCACCGCCGATCTGGGTCAGGGCGAGGAGCTGGAGCCGGCCCGGCGCAAGGCGGAGATGCTGGGCATCA
>CAYFTI010000040.1:0-17308 GCA_964346065.1 uncultured Hyphomicrobiaceae bacterium | reverse complement strand
CGGTGATCTCGTCCACCGTCTCGCCGCGCGCGCGCAGCGCCATCAGGAAGCCGGCGATCTGCGCTTCGGGCACGCTTCCCGCCATCATCAGGCCAAATGCCTCGCCGGCCTGGTCCGCCGTCAGCGGCGTGCCTTCGGAAGCCTGCTGGAGAAAGGGTTTGAAATCATCAGGCATGTTCTGCATCACGCGTCGTCCTTGCTTGGCACGGTGTCCGCATCAGGCCGCCGGCTGCGCGGTCTGCGTCATGTCCTGTGGCAGGATCAGACCGGATTTGACCGGGTACCAGTTGATGCCTGCCAGCCCAAGGAAGTTCGCCAGGATGGCATGGCCGTAATCCGAGGCGATGCTTTCGGGGTGAAACTGGACGCCGTAAAGCGGGAATTCTGTGTGTTCAACGGCCATCAGGACACCATCCTCCGTGCGAGCGGTCGCGCGCAGGCTTTCGGGAAGGGTGTCGGCATCGACGATCAGCGAGTGGTAGCGGGTCGCCTCGAAGCGGCTGGGCAGACCGGCGAACAAGCCCGTGCCGGAGTTCGTCACTGTCGATCGCTTGCCGTGCATCAGCGTGGGCGCGCGCACGACCTGCCCGCCAAACGCCTGTCCGAGTGCCTGCATTCCAAGACACACACCGAGCAGGGGAACGCGCCCGTCGGCCGCCGCGATGAGATCGAGGCAGATCCCGGCGCGGTCGGGATCGCATGGGCCGGGCGACAGCACGATCGCCGCCGGCTGCTCAGCGAGGACCGCTTCGACCCCGATCTTGTCATTGCGATAAACCCGGCAGCCGACCCCGAGATCGGCGAAATAGTGCACCAGGTTGTAGGTGAAGCTGTCGTAGTTATCTATCAGCGTGATCATGCCGCCCACTATAGTCGTGTCGCCGAGTGGCGCAACGGTGTCGCGCCGCAGTGTGAAGGTTCAAGCGCCAGCGTGAGCCTCATCGGGAAGTGTTTTTGGCGTCATGAACAAACGCAGATGGCCATCGCCGACGCCGAGCGCCGTCCAATCGTCCAGGTCCATGTCGATAACAGCCAGCCCGCAGGTCGGGAACTTTCGGCATAGTGCATCCGCCGCGTCAGACGCGCCCTGGCTGAACAGGTCGAGCGCGAGCGCGTGCAGGCCGGGATTGTGACCGAGGACCATGACATGGGTCGTGTCGGGCGGCAGGTTGCGCAGCAGATCCAGCA
The DNA here is from genome assembly GCA_964346065.1 of uncultured Hyphomicrobiaceae bacterium. Taxonomy (GTDB): domain Bacteria; phylum Pseudomonadota; class Alphaproteobacteria; order Rhizobiales; family Rhodomicrobiaceae; genus Dichotomicrobium. The sequence goes on along the minus strand of CAYFTI010000040.1, from coordinate 16,120 downwards.
TGGTGGCGCTGCTTGCGTGATAAAGCCGCTCGTCCAGGCGCAATGAAGGGGTGTCATCACCCTCGCCGAACGAGCGCAAGAAGGTTTCACGCGCGCGCAGGGCAGGGGACAACAGGACGAGTTCCGGGACCAAGGCGTTATGACGGATGTAATGGCCCATGGCTGGAGCGGCGGCCTCGCCGCGCGGTGACAGGCCTCTGTCGAAATCCTCTAGCGAGGGATCGTCCCAACTCGATTTGGCGTGACGATAGAGAGACACGGTGCGCATTTCGCTCCCCTAAGGTCTTTATATACAAGCGCGTTTTTGAAAGAGTGATGTCGGTATGGCGAGGGCGCTGCGCAAGCGCAGGCTACGCGAAATCTATGGCGTAAGTCCCGGGAACGCCAGATTTTGTCGGCGCATGAACGAATACGTGAAGGTCGTGTGAGTTTTCACGACCCAACGCGACGGGTTTGCGGGATTACTGCCCGCGCTGCGCCTGGCTGGCGAAGCGCACGGCCTCGTCCGCAGCGCGGAACAGCGCCTTGGCCTTGTTGACGCATTCCGTGTGTTCGGACTCCGGCACCGAGTCCGCGACGATACCCGCGCCGGCCTGGACATACATCTTGCCGTCCTTGACGATGGAGGTGCGCAGCACGATGCAGGTGTCCATGTCGCCATCGGCGGTGAAGTAGCCGACACAACCGGCGTAAATCCCGCGCTTGTCTGGCTCCAGCTCATCGATGATCTCCATCGCGCGGACCTTCGGCGCGCCCGACACCGTGCCCGCCGGGAAGCCGGCCATCAGCGCGTCGATGCGGTCATGCTCGCCTGCAAGGCTCCCGGTGACATTGGAGACGATGTGCATGACCTGGCTGTAATATTCCAGGAAGAAACTGTCGGTGACGCGAACCGTTCCGGGCTCGGTGACCCGGCCGACATCGTTCCGCCCCAGGTCGAGCAGCATCAGGTGCTCCGCGCGCTCCTTTTCATCGGCCAGCAGGTCCTCGGCGTGCCCTTGGTCTTCGGGTGGCGTTTGCCCGCGCGGGCGGGTTCCGGCGATGGGGCGTATGGTGACTTCACCGCTGCGCAGGCGAACGAGGATCTCCGGGCTGGACCCGACGACGGCGAAATCCGCGAAGTTGAGGTAATACAGATAGGGCGAAGGGTTCACGCGGCGCAGCGCGCGGTAAAGCGCGAAGGGCGGGAGGCTGAAGGGCGTTTCGAACCGCTGGCTCAGCACCACCTGGAAGATGTCGCCGGCTGCGATATACTCCTTGGCCTGGCGCACCATCTCGCGGTACTGGGCCGCGCTCATGTTCGAGGTTTCCTGCGGCATTGCGGCGATATCGCCGTTCGGGCCCGGGGCATGGGGCAGCGGCCTGTCCAGTGTGTCGATCGCGCCGCTAAGGCGCTCGCAGGCGCGGGCATAGGCGGTCTTTGCCGCGAGGCGCCCATCGTTGGGCCGGACCGGCGTGACGATGATGATCTCGTCCTTCACATTGTCGAATATCGCGATGAGCGTCGGGCGCAAAAGCAGGGCATCGGGTGTGCCGACCGGATCGGGGCGGTCATCTGGCAGCGCCTCGACGAGGCGCACCGTGTCATAGCCCATGTAGCCGAAAACGCCCGAGGCCATCGGCGGCAGACTTTCGGGCAGTTCGATCCGCGATTCTTCGAGGAAGTTGCGCAGCGCCCGCAGCGCGCCGCCGCGGCATGGCCTGAAGGCATTCAGATTTTTCTGAGGCTGCGTATTCAGTTCGGCTCTGTCGCCGTTGGCGCGCCAGATCGCGTCGGGGGCCAGACCGATGATCGAATACCGCCCCCGCGCGGTGCCACCCTCGACGGATTCGAGCAGAAACGTGTTGGGATCGTCGCCGCAGAGCTTGAGCATCGCAGACACGGGCGTTTCCAGGTCCGCGACGAGCCGCGTCCACACCACCTGCGGCTGGCCGGCATTGTAGGCCGCCGCGAACGACTTGAAATCTGGCGCGAAGTTCATGGCGAGCCTGCCAGCGGGACGCGGGTGAGGGGAAAGCCCGGGCGGTGAAATCGGGCCGGCCTCGTATCAGAGCCCATAAGTCTGGTTCAACACCTCGCGGTTGACGGTATGGTCGAAACGGTTTCGCAGTCCGGCGAGATATTGCTGCGTCAGGTCGTTCTCCACACCGCTTCTCAGGGCGCCGCGTATCTGCTGCGCTTCCTCGCCGCTGAGGGGCTCCGGCGTATTGATCTCCAGCACCTTGAAGACGGACTGGCCGGGGGAACTCGGTGCGGAAGCGGTCGCGACGCCGCTGCCGGGCAGGGTGAAGGCACGGCCCACGGCGCCAGAGCTCAGGGCCCCGACGCGCGCATTGCGCTTGATCGGTGCGGTGCGCGAAACCGAGGTGCCGGCTTCAGCTGCCAGTGTCTCCATGCTTTTGCCGCCGCGCGCCTGGGCCGCGAGGTCGTCGGCCCTGGTCACGATGGCCTCGCGCAGGCGGTCGGCCCGCCACGCATTCTCGACGTCGTCGCGCACCTCTGCGAACGGCTGCTCGCGCGAGGGATTGATCTTGAGCACCTCGTACCAAAGCAGTCCGCCGCCCGGCTTCTCGATCAGGTCCTCATCGACTCCGACATCGCTGGCGAAGACCGCTTGACGGAAACTTGAAAGGTCCGCCGGATGAGGCGCTGACCCGCCTTGTGGCGTATTGCCGGACCGGTCGAAGGTGATGGTCTTGTAGGGCAACTCGAATTTCTCCGCGATCTCCGATAGCGGCGCGCCGGCGGCGCGCTCGTCCTCGACCGCGTCACGCAGATCCAGAATCCGCTCGGCCGCGGCCCGCTCGGTCAGCTCCTTGCGGATCTCGTCCTTGACGTCCGCGAAGCTCTGGCTCGTGCCCGGCGTCACGTCATTGACCTTGAGAATGACCGTGGTGAACTGGCCTTCGACGGGCTCGGAATAATTGCCCTCTTCCAGGGAGAAGGCGGCCTCGGCGATCCTGTCGTCGCCGATATCACTTCGTGTCACAACGCCCAGTTCGGTGTCGCTCTCGCTCATGCCCTGCTGCCGGGCGACCTCCATGAAATCCTCGCCCGATTGCAGCGCCTCATAGCCTTTTTGCGCTGCCGCCATGTCCGGGAACACGATCTGCTGCACCTCGCGGCGCTCCGGCTGCACGTATTGATCCTTGCGGGCCTCATAGTCCTGGCGAACCTGCTGCTCGTTGACATCGACCCGGTCCGCCAGCGCTTGCGGCGTAACGTCGAGGACGGCCACCTCTCGCGTTTCGGGCGCCATGAACTGGTCGGTGTTGTCCTCGTAGAAGCTGCGCAGGTTGCTTTCGGTCGGCTCCGGCCGGTCTGAAATCGCGTCGGGCCCGACATTGAAATGCGCGATGACGCGGGTCTCGTTGCGATAGCGGTTCATGGCCGAGACAAGCGTGTCAGGAAGCTCGGGTGCCCGCGCTATGGTCTCCACCACCTGGTTCCGGATCAGCGCGCTGCGCTCCTGCGCAAGCACGGCGGCTTCGGAGAGATTGCTGAATTGCAGGACACGCTCGAAGCGTGCGCGGCTGAACTCGCCGGATGAGTCCTGGAAAACCGGGTTGTCGACGATGCTCTGGGTCACCGCTTCGTCCGAGACACCGAGCCCGAGCTGGCGGGTATGCGCGTCGAGCAGCGCGGTATTGACCAGTTCTTCCAGCACGAGATCGGGGATCCCAGCCTCGCGCGCCTCCTTTGTCGAGATCCGCTCCCCGCGCTGCCGGCTCAAGGCGTTGATGCGGTTCTGGTAGGCCGTGCGGAACCGCTCCAGCGGTATTTCCTGGTCTTCGACGCTGGCGAGTACCTGGGTGTTTCCTCCGGTGAACTGGTCAGCGAGGCCCCAGACTGCGAAGCTGATAATGAGCAGCCCTATAAGAATCTTGGCCAGCCATCCGCTGGCATTCTTTCTGAGATTATCGAGCATGGTGGATGAGGTATGTTCTCGGACGCTGGTGTTGAGCGCCGTCGTTGTGCGCTTGGCTTGCACCATAGGAGGCACGGCCCGCGCCCGCAAGGCAAACCGCGCCTTTCTCTGATCGGCAGAATGTGTATTCTTTCTTTGCGCCGAAAGGGGTCCAAAACTTTCACGAAGACGTTATACTGCAACCAGGTCCCCGGGTGCCGCGTTCTGTTCGCGAGCCCCTGTGCGCCCCGGGAGCAATCAACCCGTTAACCGGAGCTGCCTTTGAACTAGCCGCGCCCGCGAGCGCGTGTTACATCGCCTGGCGCTCCAACAAGAAGGCGGGAGACATCATGATCTCGACCAAGCCGCTCATAATCGGCAACTGGAAAATGAACGGCCTGCGCTCCTCAACGGGGGAGCTGCATAAGCTGATCGACAGGTTGGGTGAAGGTCTGGCCGGCAACGCCGACCTGATGGTGTGCCCGCCGGTCACGCTGTTGATGGCTTTTGCGCATATCGCCGGCGAGTCCGCGCTGAAAATCGGCGCGCAGAACTGTCACGGCGAGACTTCGGGCGCTTTCACCGGCGACGTGTCGGCGGACATGCTGGCCGATGCCGGCGCGAGCGCCGTCATTCTCGGGCACTCAGAGCGGCGGGCGCAGCACGGCGAACGCGACGCCGATGTTCAGCGCAAGGCGCGCGCGGTCTATCGTGCCGACATGGAGGCGGTCATCTGCATTGGCGAGACGCTGGGGCAGCGCCGTCTGGGCTTGACCTTCGAAGTCCTGCGTCGCCAGCTCCATGGCTCGGTACCGCCAACGGCCTCGCGTCGCAACACGATTATCGCGTACGAGCCCGTCTGGGCGATCGGCACAGGACGCACCCCCACGCAGGATGAAATCGGCGAGGCCCATAATTTCATCGCGCAGGAACTGGCGGTCTTGCTTGGCAGCGAGGCCGCGGCGGGGTTCCGGCTTGTCTACGGCGGGTCGGTCACGCCGGACAATGCCGCAATGGTCTTGAGTGCAATGGACGTGCATGGGGCGTTGGTCGGCGGCGCCAGCCTGAAAGCCGACGATCTGATGGCTATCGCTTCTGCGCGCAAGCAGGCCGTGGAGCCTGCGGCAAGCGCCGAGGACCATGTTTCGCCATGATCGTTACCCGGGGGGCAAAATGGGTGGCGATCGCTGCGGTCTGCACAGGCGTCAGTGTGCCAGGCGCAGGAGCGCTGCCGCTGAAAGAGTCGGCGTGTGAGCGCTATGCGGCCGAAGTGCGGACGATGACGCGTCTGGGTGTACACGAGCACTTTCGCAAAGGGGCGGATTGGGCGCGGGCGAACTTGACGCGGCCGCAGCAGGATCTTATCCACCGCTACATACGCATACACGAGGCGCTGAAGTTTCGCTGCCCGGACAGGTTTGCGGCTATGGAGCAGCCGGCGGCAGATGGACCGCGTCGCCTCGACGTGATGCCTCCCGCGCCGTTGCGAAAGCCGCAGGTGCAGCGATCGGGGGCAGGCGTCACACGGAAACAGATTCCGCCGCTGCCCGCGAGAGGCGCGCCGGAGCAAGGCTAGCGCCTGGCGCACGCGAACAACCCGCACTGGATAAACAATGGTCACTTTCGTTCTGGTCATTCACCTCATGATCTGCATCGCCATGGTGGCGCTGATCCTGCTTCAGCGCTCCGAGGGTGGCGCGCTCGGCATTGGCGGCGGCGGCGGCGGCTTCATGTCGGGGCGCGGCTCCGGCAACGTGCTCTCGCGCACCACGGCTTATCTGGCTGCGGCTTTCTTCGCGACCAGCATTACCCTGACCGTGCTTGCCGAGTTGCGGTCGACCGGTCCGTCGCTCGGCGAAACGCCGGCGAGCGAGGGCGGCGCCCCGTCCCGTTCGCTGCCGGAGTTGTCGCCGGTTCTGCCGCCCGAGCAGACCGACCAACAGCCGCAGGTGCCGCGCCCGGAGTAATCGCAGCGCGCAAGCCCGCGTATCACCTGCTTGTGGATAGGCGGACGCGCCCACTTCGCGCACGGCGAGCGGCGTGTAATTTGCAAGCTCATGGCGCGATATATCTTCATCACCGGCGGCGTGGTCTCTTCTCTGGGCAAGGGGCTGGCCTCGGCGGCTCTCGGGGCGTTATTGCAAGCGCGTGGCTACACGGTGCGCCTGCGAAAGCTCGACCCCTATCTCAACGTCGATCCGGGCACCATGAGCCCGTTCCAGCACGGCGAGGTCTTCGTCACCGATGACGGCGCGGAGACCGATCTGGATTTGGGGCATTACGAGCGGTTCACTGGGGTGCCCTGCAGCCAGGCCGACAACGTAACCACAGGGCGCATCTACTCCGACATCATAACCAAGGAGCGGCGCGGCGATTTCCTCGGCGGAACGGTTCAGGTCATCCCGCATGTCACCAACGCCATTCAGGAGTTCATCGTCGAGGGCAACGACGGGGTCGACTTCGTCCTCTGCGAGATCGGCGGTACGGTCGGCGATATCGAGGGGCTGCCCTTCTTCGAGGCGATCCGCCAGCTCTCCATCACGCTACCGGCCGGCGACGCCATATTCATTCATCTGACGCTGCTGCCTTATGTCGGCGCGGCAGGCGAGCTGAAGACAAAGCCGACGCAACATTCCGTCAAGGAACTGCGCTCGATCGGTATCCAGCCGGACATCCTGCTATGCCGCGCCGACCGCGAGGTCCCGGCCGACGAGCGCCGCAAGATCGCGCTGTTCTGCAATGTCCGCGAAGAGGCCGTCATTCAGGCGCTGGACGTCCCGAGCATTTACGACGTGCCGGTTGCTTACCATCGGGAGGGACTGGACACGGCAGTGCTCGACGCCTTCGACCTTGCGGATGCGCCCGCGCCCGACCTCGCGCGCTGGCAGCGGATATCGAATAGCATCGCCAACCCGGACGGCGATGTAACGATCGCGATCGTCGGCAAATACACCGAGCTTCCCGACGCCTACAAGTCACTGACCGAGGCGCTCGTTCACGGTGGCATCGCCAACCGGGTGGCCGTAAATATCGAATGGCTCGAAGCCGAGGTCTTCGAGCGGGAAGACACCGCGCCGTTTCTCGAGAACGTCAATGGTATCATTGTCCCGGGAGGCTTCGGCGAGCGCGGGGCGGCCGGAAAGATCGCGGCAGCGCAATTTGCCCGCACGCGCGAGGTTCCGTATTTCGGCATTTGTTTCGGCATGCAAATGGCGGTGATCGAGGTGGCCCGGAACCTCGCCGGACTGGTCGGCGCAAACTCGACAGAGTTCGGGACGGCCGAGATCCCCATCGTCGGGCTGATGACGGAATGGATGCGCGGCAACGAACTGGAACAGCGCGCCGAGTCCGGCGATCTGGGCGGCACCATGCGGCTTGGCGCTTACGAAGCCGTGCTGGAACCCGGCAGCCGGGTCGCCGACATCTATCAGGCCGATCAGATCTCGGAGCGGCATCGCCACCGCTACGAGGTCAACATGCACTACCGCGAGGCGCTGGAGCGCGCCGGCCTGCGGATGACAGGCGTATCGGCCGATGGCCTGTTACCGGAGATCGTCGAAATCAGCGAGCACCCGTGGTTCATTGGTGTACAGTTTCACCCGGAGCTGAAATCGCGGCCTTTCGATCCGCACCCGCTGTTTGCGTCCTTTATCGAGGCCGCGGTTGAGCGCAGCCGGCTGGTGTGAGGCTGCTGTGCCCGAAAAATGGCCGGAGGACCGGTCCCGATGCCCAGCCGCAATGCCTCATTCCAGCGTCTCAGGGAGGCCGCAGATCGCTTGAGGCCGCGCACCGGTCGCCTCCGGCGCTGGCTGCCCGTGGGCATCGGCGTCCTTATCGTCCTCGTGATCGCCTTGGTGTACCTGTTCACCGGCGGGCGCAGCATCGAGCGTATCACGATCATGACCGGCACGGAGGGCGGAACCTATTTCGCCATGGGACAGGTCATTGCCGAGGCGCTGGGACAGGCTGATCCGCCGATCAAGGCGCGAGCGGTGAAGAGCGGCGGCGCAGCGGAAAACGCCACGACGCTCCAGCAGATCGAAGAGGTGCGCGCCAGCCTGTTCGCCATTTTCCACGAGGTTATTTCGGACCTGGACAACGACCGGATCGACAAGGAGTCGCTGCAATCCTTTTCCCTCGTGTGGGATGTGGCCCAGTCCACGCTGAGCCAGCGCCACATGTTGCTGGCTGGTCATGGCGGCGGCGCGAAAGGCGCATCACGCGCGACGAAGGGGACCGGACGCCTTTAGAGCACCTCGACCAGACGACGCACCATCTCGTTGAGCAGGAAGGCTAGCGAGAGCACAGCGCCAAGAAAGGGAACAATGCGCGGGATCGTGAAGCCGGGCGGCTGATAGTCGGCCCGTCCCTTCATGCGCCACAGTGAGAGATTGACGAAGGAAAAGGCGAACAGGGTGCCCGCCGCCGTGGTTTCGGCGAGTTGACGCGTAGGCATGACGAGCGCGAGCAGGACGATGATGCCGGTGACGAGAACCGTGGCATTGAGCGGTGTTCGCGTGCGCGGGTGAACCACGCCGAACCATGCCGGCATCTTTCGCATGCGCCCGAGCCCGTAGAGAATGCGCGTCGACATCACGATCTGCGCGACGACCCCGCCCAGCGCGGCCAAGATCGCGATCATGCTGATAGGGGCGCCGGGCAGAGACGTGATACGCTCGAACACAAGCGTCAGCGGCGCTTTAGAAGCGGCAAGCTCTGCCGTGTCGACATACACCACCGCAACCGTCGCAATCGCCATGTAAACGATCGTGACGCTGATGAGGGCAAGCGCGATGGCGCGCGGCATGTTGCGCTCCGGCTCTTTCACCTCCTCGGCGATGTTGACCATGTCCTCAAAGCCGATGAATGCGAAGAATGCCAGCAACACGCCTGAAATCACGCCCACGGCCGCGCCCATCTCGAAGGGAGTGTAGTGCGCGTCGATACCGGCTTGAACCGCCTCGACATTCCCGAGACCGAGGGCGGCGATGACGATAAGCCCGCCGACCTCAATCACCGTGATCGTGGCGATCACGCCGACCGACACCTCGATCCCCAACGCCACGATGGTGCCAAGCAGCAGCGCGAAAAAAACGGCCAATGCGAGCGGCGGCACCCCCGTCAGCGACGCGGCATAGCCCGCGCCGCCCTGCACGAGGGTCGCCGAGGAAATGATCCCGGAGGCACACACCAGCAGCCCTGCCAGCGTGGCGAGGGACTCGACGCCCAGCCCCGCGCGGATATAAGCGGTCTCGGCCGCGCTGACCGGAAACGAGGTGGACAGTTCGGCGTAGGACGCCGCCGTCAACGACACCAGAAGCGATGCGGTGAGATAGGCCAGCGGCGTGTAGAAGCCGGCGCGGGCGGCCGTTTCCCCGATCAGCACATAGATGCCGGCGCCAACGATGACGCCGACCCCGTAAAGCGTGAGCGCGGGCAGGGACACCGTGCGCTTGAGTTGTGTTTGCCCGTTTTCCCCCGGGGTGATCCGTGTCGCCATGCTCTAAGGAAATGCCCCCAAAGGTCCGGGAAAAGTTTTGGGCCGTCCGCAACGGCCACAGCTTTGCCCCGCGAATCACCAAGATTGCCCACGCTTAAAATTGCTCAGCGCCGCTTTACGGCACGCTGAGGTTGTTGCGCTACAACCTTCTCCGGGGCGCTTCAGTGATAGTGCCGAGAATGTCTTAACAGGTTTCACTCTGACTGAGAAAGCGATCATGTCCCTTCCCGCCAGGCTGCTGCGTCACACCCTCTTTCTGTTCCCTGGTCTCCTGTTGGCGGCGTGCACCGGCCCGGATCCGTCCACGACATCCCTCGCACTGATGAGTACGGGCGAGCAGCCAGCGACATCAGCTTCCCTGCCGCGCCTGCTCGCGGAACCGGACGGGGCTGCGAAAGATGAAACGCACAAGCTGAGCCCGCGCGTCGTGCCGCTGGGCGAATCGGTGCCCAGGGGCGGCGGCGTGCGCAAGATCGGGACACCTTATGTGGCGGCTGGGAAGACCGTCACGCCCCGCGCCGACCCGGATTACGACCGCGCCGGCACCGCCTCGTGGTACGGCCAAATGTTTCATGGCCGGAAGACGGCGAATGGCGAGATCTACGACATGACCGCGCTCACCGCGGCGCACCCCACGCTGCCGCTGCCGAGCTACGTCAAGGTCACGCATCTTGGCAACAATCGTTCGCTGGTCGTGCGGGTGAATGATCGCGGTCCGTTCAAGCGCAACCGCATCATCGACCTGTCCCGCCGCGCCGCGAGCCTCCTGGGCCTTCGCAAGACTGGAACCGGCCCTGTCCGCGTCACCTACCTCAAGCCCGCCCCGCTCAGTGGCGATGACAGCTACGAGCGGACCTATCTCGCCGCGCAATCGTGGTATGAACCTCCCACGCGCCTCGGCGCGCTCGACACTGAAGCCGCGCCACGGCCCTCAACGGCTGCGTCATCCCGCGCGCGAGGCGTGAGCGGCGGTTGATTTCCGCTGCAAGACTGTTGTTAAGTCTTGGCCGAATCCGGATTCTGCGGGATAAGCGGATGACAGATGGCTCAGTGCGGGGGCAAACACGTGCGCAGGCGCGTTTTGACTGTTTGGACGGCGATTCTGGCCGGACTGCTTGCCGCTGGCCTTGCGCCAGCGCGTGCGGCGTTCCAGAGCGAAGCGCCCTATGCCTTCCTGATGGATTACGACACGGGCGCCGTCCTTTACAACAAGCGCGGCGACGAGCGCATGTCGCCCGCGAGCATGAGCAAAATCATGACGCTCGCGGTTGTGTTCAAGGCGCTGCGCGAGGGGCGGCTCAGTCTCGATGATGAGTTCGTGGTCAGCGAGAACGCCTGGCGGACCGGGGGCGCGCCGTCGGGGACATCGGCGATGTTCGCGCCAATCAACGCGTCCGTGACCGTCGAGCAACTCATTCGCGGGGTGGCGGTCCAATCGGGCAACGACGCCAGCATCGTGCTGGCCGAAGGGCTGGCTGGCTCCGAGGATAGCTTTGCGCGGCTGATGAACGAATACGCAGACGATATCGGGCTGGAGAACTCCAATTTTGTCAACTCCACCGGGCTACCCGATCCCGACCATTACATGACCGCGCGTGATCTTGCCGTGCTCTCACGCCATGTCATCCAGACCTTCCCACAATATTATGACTATTTTGCCGAAAAGGAGTTCAAGTATCGCCGGCATCGTTTCTACAATCGCAACCGGCTGGTGCGCACGGACAAGGCCGACGGCCTGAAAACCGGTTACACGAACGAGTCCGGGTATGGCGTGGTTGCCTCGGCAACCGCGAAGGACCGGCGTATGATCGCGGTTGTCAATGGCCTGGAAACCAAGTCCGCCCGAAGAAACGAGGCGATCCGGATGCTCAATTGGGGCCTGCGCAGCTTCAAGGAATTCAAGCTGTTCGAGGCTGGCGAGGTTGTCGGCACCGCGCGGGTTTGGGGCGGATCGAGTCGCTTCGTCGACCTGACCGGCAAGGGCTATGTCCGGATACTATTGCCGCGCTCGACCGACCGGAAGCGGATCTCGGCCGAAATCGCGTATACCGGGCCGCTTTATCCGCCGATTGAACAGGGGGACCGGATCGCTGAGATCCGCGTGACGACCGATGAGGGCATAAGCAACAGTGCCCCGCTCTACGCCGCCGAGGATATTGAGCAAGGTGGTACGATATCGCGCGGGTTCGATACGATCCTCATGCTGGCCTTCGGCTGGCTTTTATAGAAGCTCGCCGGGGCGCGGCGTCCATGAGCGCGCGCGGCGAAGGACGGCAGGTTTTGGCTGCAGGCAAGTTCATCACGCTGGAAGGCGGCGAGGGTGCCGGAAAATCCACGCAGGCCCGGCGCTTGCGGGACCGGCTCGAGGGCCGCGGACATGCCGTTGTTCTCACCCGCGAGCCCGGCGGATCCCCGCGCGCGGAACAGATCCGCAAGTTGCTGTTGTCCGGGCAGATTGAAGAATTCGGCGGACTGGCCGAGGCAGCGATGTTCTACGCGGCGCGGCATTCGCATCTGGAGATCACGATCCGTCCGGCGCTCAACGATGGAAAGTGGGTCGTCTGCGACCGGTTTTCCGACTCGACCCGCGCCTATCAGGGCGCCGGTGGGGATGTGCCACTTTCCGTGCTGGAGGGGCTGGAGCGCACGATCGTATGGCCCACGCGTCCTGATCTCACGCTGGTCCTCGATCTCCCGCCGGAGCAGGCGATGGAACGTCTGGCCGGCACGGAAAAGGATCGTTATGAGAAGATGCCGCTGGCCTTTCATCAGAACCTGCGCTCCGAGTTCCTGAACATCGCGCGCTGCGAGCCCTGGCGCTGCGCGGTGATCGACGCATCCGGCGACGCCGGTTCGGTGGAAGCGGCAATCTGGAAGACCGTGGAAGAGCGTTTGAACCCGTAATCATGGCTCGAACTCCCGCCAAACAGGCGACAGGAGCGGCGTCATCGCCGGGCGAAGCCGACAGGCTCGCTGGCTGGCCGCATCCGCGCGAAACCACCGGTCTGGTCGGCCACCAAACGGCGCGCGCGCGGCTCAGTGATCGGCTGCAAGGCGGGCGCATCGCTCAGGGCTGGATCATCGCCGGGCCGCCAGGCATTGGTAAGGCCACGCTCGCCTACGACTTTGCCGCCGAGGCGCTGTCGCGGGACGTCGAGACGGAGGATGAGGCGCGCAGGCTGATCGCGGCGCAGTCACATCCACGGCTCCTGGTTTTGCGGCGCACTATCAGCCCGCAGACCAGGAAGCTGCGCACGCAAATCGCCGTTGACGATGTGCGCCGGCTCAAGCAGTTCCTCGGCACGACAGCGGGCGAAGGCTGGCGCGTCGTGATCGTCGACAGGGCGGACGAGTTGAACACCAGCTCGGCAAACGCGCTGCTCAAATCTCTGGAGGAACCGCCGCCGCGCACGCTTTTCTTCCTCGTCACGACCAGCGCGGGACGCCTGCTGCCGACGATTGCCTCGCGCTGTGAACGCCTCCTCTTACGGCCGCTGGATGAGGCCCAGACTGGCAAGGTCGTCGAGGCGGCCTGCGCGGCGACCGGCACGGCACTACCGGAGCCGGAAAGTCTTTCCGCGATCCTGGCTGCCGCGAACGGACGGCCGCGACGGGCGCTGGAGTTGATTTCCGGCGGCGGCGCGCAGGTGTACACACTGATCCGGCGAATCTTCGGGCGGCTGCCGCACATGGACTCTGCAGATATCTTCCGATTGATCGACTCCGGGGCCGACGCCAAGTCCGGACCAGGATACGATCTGGTTTTCGACCTTGTCGAAGAGACGCTGGCGAGCGCGATACGAAGCGCCGCGCATTCACCCGATGCGGCCAGCGGGGTGTTCAACGCGCCCAGCCTTGCGCGATGGATGGAGGTGTGGGACACAGGGAAGCGGCTGCGCGCGGAAGCCGAGACCCTCAATCTCGACCGCGGCGCGGCGCTGATGCGATTATTCACCGAGATCGAGGACGCCGCGCGAGACGCCCAGCGCGCGCGCACAGCCTGAGCGGCGCCCCGCGAGCTCGCGCTGCCGGTGACCTGAAACCTGAAGGCGTGACGTGACGCGATGACTGACAAGCCCGCTTATTATCTGACCACGGCGATTTCCTACCCGAACGGCGCACCGCATATCGGCCACGCCTACGAGGCGATCGCGACCGATGCGCTGGCGCGGTTCCGCCGGCTCGACGGCTACGACGTGTTCTTCCTGACCGGCGTCGATGAGCACGGCCTGAAGATGAAGCAGACCGCCCAGAAAGAGGGGCTGACGCCCCAGGAACTGGGCGATCAGAATACGCCGCAATTCAAGGAGATGTGCCAGGTCCTGGAGGTCTCCAACGACGATTTCATCCGCACGACAGAGCCGCGCCATTATAAGGCAGTGCATGATATCTGGAAGCGGATGGAAGCGCAGGGCGATATCTATCTCGACACCTATGCGGGCTGGTATTCGGTCCGCGACGAGGCATTTTATGCCGAGAACGAGACCGAAGTCGGCGAGGATGGCGTGCGCTTGGGGCCGTCCGGGACTCCGGTGGAATGGACCGAGGAGCAGACCTTTTTCTTCCGGCTCTCGAAATATGGCCCGGAGTTGCTCAAGCTCTACGCCGAACAGCCGGATTTCATCCTGCCGCCGGAACGGCGCAACGAGGTCACGAATTTCGTTGAGGGCGGGCTCATGGACCTGTCGATCTCGCGCACCACGCTCGATTGGGGCGTGCCGGTGCCCGATGCGCCGGGCCATGTCATCTATGTCTGGGTGGATGCGCTGACGAATTACCTCACGGGCGCGGGCTATCCCGACACCGAAAGCGACTCCTACAAGCGCTACTGGCCCGCGAATCTCCACGTTATCGGCAAGGATATCCTGCGGTTCCACGCCATCTATTGGCCCGCGTTCCTGATGTCGGCAGGTCTGCCGCTGCCGAAGCGTGTCTTCGCGCACGGCTTCCTGTTCAACCGCGGCGAGAAGATGTCGAAGTCGGTCGGCAACGTGGTCGACCCGTTCGCGCTGGTCTCGGTCTATGGCGTCGATCAGTTGCGCTATTTCCTGCTGCGCGAGGTGCCGTTCGGCCAGGACGGCAGCTATAGCCACGAGGCGATCGTCGCGCGCATCAATGCCGATCTCGCGAATGATCTGGGCAACCTCGCACAGCGTTCTCTTAGCATGATCGGTAAGAATTGCGGCGGCGCGCTGCCCGAGCCGGGCGTCTTCACGGAGGCGGACCGGGCGGTGTTGGACTTGGCCGACGGAACCCTTGCGAAAGTGCGGACCGCGCTGGAGACACAGGCGATCCACAGGGCCGCGGAGGCAATCTGGGGCGTTGTCGGCGAGGCGAACCGGTATTTCGCCGCGCAAGAGCCGTGGGCGTTGAAGAAGAGTGATCCAGAGCGCATGGGCACGGTCCTTTACGTGACGGCCGAGACGGTTCGACAGGTTGCGATCCTGGCGCAAGCCCTGACGCCGCAGGCGGCGGGCAAGCTGCTCGACCAGCTTGCCGTGTCAGAGGATGCGCGCGATTTCGCCCATCTCGGGGAGACAGGGCGGCTGACGTCCGGCGCGCACCTCCCGAAGCCACAGCCGGTATTCCCACGCTTTATTGACCAGGAAGAAAGCCAGGCCGCTCAGTAATGCTTATCGACAGCCATTGCCATCTCGATTTTCCCGATTTTGCCCCGGAACGCGACGCCGTGGTTGCGCGGGCTCGCGCCGCGGGCGTCAGCCCGATGATCACTATCTCGACACGGATGCGCCGTTTCGACGAGATCCACGCTCTGACGCAGGCCTATGAGGACGTGTTCTGCTCCGCCGGGACACACCCTCATTACGCGAGCGAGGAGAATGATGTTCCGCTGGAGGATATTCTGGCGGCGGCCGAGCGCGACAAGGTCGTGGCCATCGGCGAGGCCGGGCTGGATTACCACTATGATTTCAGCGCCGTGGAGGATCAGAAGGCGGGCTTCCGCTGCCATATCGAGGCCGCGCGGCAAACGGGCCTGCCACTCGTGATCCATTCGCGCGAGGCCGAAGAGGACACCGCCGCCATTCTCGAAGACGAGATGGGCAAGGGCGCGTTCAGCGCCGTGCTGCACTGCTACACCTCCGGGCCGGACCTGGCGCGGCGCGGGCTGGCGCTGGGGCTTTACGTGTCGTTTTCCGGCGTGCTGACCTTCAAGAAGTCCGACGACCTGCGCGAGATCGCGGCGAGCGTGCCAATGGACCGGGTGCTCGTTGAAACGGATGCGCCATATCTCGCGCCCATGCCGTATCGCGGCAAGCGCAATGAGCCCGCCTATGTAAAGTACACGGCCCGGACGCTTGCCGAGGTCAAGGGCGTGAGCGAGGAGGAGATCGCCCGCGCGACGACCGACAATGCTCACCGGCTGTTTTCGCGGCTGCCGCGGAATGCCGCCATCGCGTCGCATGATGACAGCCGGGTGGCCTGATGACTTACAGGTTCACGATTCTCGGCTGCGGCAGTTCCGGCGGCGTGCCGCGCATTGGCAATGACTGGGGCAACTGCGATCCGGACGAACCGCGCAACCGGCGCACGCGCTGTTCGCTGCTGATCGAGCGGCTCGGTGCCAACGGAACCACGACCGTGCTCGTCGACAGTTGCCCGGATATCCGGGAACAGTTGCTCAGGCATGATGTCGCTTGGCTCGACGGCGTCCTCTATACCCACGATCACGCCGACCACACCCACGGCATCG
>CAYFTI010000039.1:0-17617 GCA_964346065.1 uncultured Hyphomicrobiaceae bacterium | reverse complement strand
ACGCTCGCCGCAACGTCGCCTCGTCGCCACGTCCGCCGGCAGCCGGGATCGTGCCCCTCGGGACAGTCTTTTTTCAGCACGAATCCCGCTGACAACGCCGCCACCGAGCTGGCGGAGGCCCGACGGCATTTCTTCCTGCCGCGACGCTACCGCGACCCCTTCGGCCACGACGCCTTCGTCGACTTCGATGCCCACGACCTGTTGATGGTCGAAACCCGCGACGCGCTGGGCAGCCGGGTCAGCGCCAATGCGAACGACTACCGCGTTCTGCAGCCGCGCCTCGTCAGCGACCCGAACCGCAATCAGACCGAGGTCGCCTTCGACACGCTCGGCATGGTGGTCGGCACCGCCGTCATGGGCAAGCCGCTGCCCGCAGTGGCGGAGGGTGACTCGCTTGGCGGCTTCGCCACCGACCTCATGCAAGCGCAGCTAGACGCCTTCTTCGGTGCTGGCGATCCGCACGCCAATGCCCCGGCGTTGCTGGGAGACGCCACGACCCGCATCGTCTACGATCTCAACCGCTTTCGCCGCACGCAGCAGGCCGAACCCGACGACCCCACGAAGTGGCAACCCGCCTGCGCCGCGACGGTCGCCCGTGAGACGCATGTTCACGCCCCGGTTCCGCCGCAGGGCCTCAAGATTAAGCTCAACTTCTCTTACTCCGACGGCTTCGGGCGCGAAATCCAGAAGAAGATCCAGGCCGAGCCCGGGCGCGTGGTCGACGGCGGCCCCGTGGTCCAGCCGCGCTGGGTCGGTAGCGGTTGGACCATCTTCAACAACAAGGGAAAGCCGGTCCGCCAATACGAGCCCTTCTTCAGTGCTTCGCATGGCTTCGAGTTCGGCGTGCAGGTCGGCGTCAGTCCGGTCCTGTTCTACGATCCGGCGGAGCGCGTCGTTGCCACGCTGCACCCGAACCACACCCATGAGAAAGTCGTCTTCGACCCCTGGAAGCAGACCACCTGGGACGTCAACGACACCTGCGCGCCGCGCAACCTGCAGACCGGGGACCTACGCACCGATCAGGATATCGGCGGCTATGTTGCCGAATACGTCAGGACGCTCCCACCGACCTGGCAGACTTGGCACGCCCAGCGTATCGGCGGTGCCTTGGGGCAAGACGAACGCAACGCCGCCGTGCGCGCCGAAGCCCATGCCGATACGCCGACCACCGCGCACTTCGACGCGCTCGGACGCCCCTTCCTGACCACCGCGCGCAACCGCGTGGTCTGCGCCGGACACGTCCTCGACGGCACAGAGGAGAGCTTCGCCACCCGCGTCGACCTCGACATCGAAGGCAATCAGCGCGCCGTGCTCGACGAACGAAAGCTGCCGATCAACCACCTGCCGACTGGGGTGCTCGAGCAGCGCGTCGTCATGCGCTACGCCTACGACATGCTCGGCAACCGTATCCACCAGCAGAGCATGGAGGCCGGCGCCCGCTGGATGCTCAACGACGTGGCCGGCAAGCCCATTCGCGCCTGGGACAGCCGTGGCCACGACTTCACGACCACCTACGACGCGCTGCGCCGCCCGATCGAGCAGCGCGTTCGCGGCACGACGCCGGAATCAGATCCTCGGACACTCAACGGCGAGCTACTGGTCGACAGAATCGAGTACGGCGAAAGCCTCGCCAATGCCGAGGCGCTGAACTTGCGCACCCGCACGTATCGGCATTTCGATTCCGCCGGTGTCGCCACGAACGCCCGGCTCGACGCCGGCGGCAACCCTGTTGAGGCCTACGACTTCAAGGGCAACCTGCTGCGCAGCACCCGCCGCCTCGCCCGCGACTACCGCGCGATCCCGGATTGGTCACGGCCGTCGGAACCGCAACTCGAGGCCGAGTTCTTCGAGGGCGGCAGCCGCTACGATGCGCTCAACCGCCCCATCCAGTCGGTCGCGCCGCACAGCAACCTCACCCGCACCCAGCACCCGAACAAGTTCAACGTCATCCAGCCGGTGTTCAACGAGGCCAACCTGCTGGAGCGGGTGGACGTCTGGCTCGAACGTGCCGCCGAGCCGGCCGCGCTGCTGGACCCCGACAACGTGGCCCCGTCGCCGGTCGGCGTCGCCAACATCGACTACGACGCCAAGGGCCAGCGTCAGCGCATCGACTACAAGAACGGCGCCAGTACTCTCTACAGCTATGACCCGCTCACCTTCCGGCTCACGCAGCTTCTCACCCGGCGCGATGCGGTCGCCTTCCCCGGCGACGACCCGCAGCCCCCCGTCGCCGGCTGGCCGGGCCGGCAAGTGCAGAACCTGCACTACACCTACGATCCTGCCGGCAACGTCACCCATATCCAGGACGACGCCCAGCAAACCATCTTCTTTCGAAACCGCCGCGTCGAGCCGAGCAACGACTATTTCTACGACGCGCTGTATCGCCTCATCCAGGCGACCGGTCGCGAGCATCTCGGGCAGGTCGGCGGGCCGCCGCTCCCGCACTCTCACGACGACGCCGGGCGGGTCGGGCTGCTGCATCCGGGCGACGGTAACGCCATGGGCACGTACGTCGAGCGCTACGTGTACGACGCCGTCGGCAACTTCCTGCAGATGCAGCACCGCGGAACCGACCCGATACACCCAGGCTGGACGCGTGCCTATACCTACGCCGAACTCAGCGTGACCGAGCCGGGCAAGGTGAGCAACCGGCTGACCAGCACGCAGGTGGGCGATGGCGTCGTGGTCGCACCCGAAGCCTACCTGCACGACGCCCACGGCAACATGCTGCGCATGCCCCACCTGGGTAGCGGCGGTACCGGGCCGAACATGCACTGGGATTACAAGGACCAGTTGCGCCAGATCGACAAGGGTGGCAGAGGCGCAGCCTTCTACGTCTACGACGCTTCAGGGCAGCGCGTGCGCAAAGTGTGGGAAAAGGCGCCGGGCCTCGCTGAAGAGCGCATCTACCTCGGCGGCTTCGAGATCTTCCGCAGGCATGGCGGCGCCATCGGCGCGAACACCGCCACGCAGGAGCGCGAGACGCTGCATCTCATGGACGACAAGCAGCGCATCGCGCTGGTGGAGACGCGCAGGCTCGACTCGGCAGGCAACGACCATGCGCCTTGGCAACTGATCCGCTACCAGTTCGGGAATCACCTCGGCTCGGCCAGTCTGGAGTTGGACGAGCAGGCGCAGATCATTTCGTACGAGGAGTATACACCCTACGGCAGCTCGACTTATCAGGCAGTGCGCAGCCAGACCGAGACGGCGAAGCGGTATCGGTACACGGGGAAGGAGCGGAATGAAGAGAGCGGGTTTTACTACCACGGGGCTAGGTATTATGCGGCGTGGTTGGGGCGGTGGATCAATACCGATCCGGCAGTGTTCGAAGCGTCCGCCTTTGAAAGGACGAACTCCCAACCCTACACCTATGTGGAAAACAAACCGGCGGTAGCTAATGACCCAGATGGCCGCGCGATCAACTTTATCGCTGCAGCAGTGGGTGCCGCAGTCGGGGCAGTTGTAGGAGGGGCAATTGAGGCGGGACGGCAATATGTAACAACAGGGAGAGTTAGTGATTGGGGAGCAGTTGGCGCGTCGGCTGTTGGTGGGGCGGTTTCCGGTGGCGTCGCTGGTTTGACCATGGGAGCGAGTCTTGCCGTACAAGCAACGGCGGCGGCAGCAGCCGGAGTTGCGGGTGGTGCAACAACACGCGCGCTCACGGGACAAGAACAAACCGCCGGAGCTGTAGTTCAGGATGCTGCGATCGGATTGGTGACATTCGGTATTGTCAGAGGAGGTTCAGCAGCTATTAGTGCATTAAGAGGTGGAGGTAGCGCAGCCGCGAGGTCTGGCGCTAGTACCGCAACGAGATCCGGTACAAGTTCCGCCACGCGAACTGGCACAAGACAGACAAGCGGGGCAACAGCGAGGGCGACTGCGCCCTCCACAACGCGAACTGCGGCCAGCTCTGGTGGTGGGTCCGGCGGCGGTTCTACCGCGAGAGCTGCAGCCAGCGACGCCGTCGAGGCGGCACGACCAGCATCCCCGGCAGCGCCGGGTACACGCGCGGCCACAGGTTCAGGTTCAAGAGCGGCTGCATCGGAGGCGGCTGAAGATGCCGCTAGGTCAACTGCATCGCAAACTGTGCATGTAGATACGACAGTCATAGATG
This sequence comes from uncultured Hyphomicrobiaceae bacterium, assembly GCA_964346065.1. Classification (GTDB taxonomy): domain Bacteria; phylum Pseudomonadota; class Alphaproteobacteria; order Rhizobiales; family Rhodomicrobiaceae; genus Dichotomicrobium. Next base: position 13,500 of record CAYFTI010000039.1, on the reverse strand, counting down.
CCATTCGTCGGGGCACTCCGGGCGTTGAGAGCCAACTCTTGGCTGCTAGGCAGAGAGGTGTCGAATTCGTAATTCCGAGACCAGTGTATACAGAGACATTAAGAGGACGACATGGTGAGGCAGCCCGCGAGATTGTTGAGCGCCTTGGCTTATCAATAGACGAGGGTCTAGGTATGGCTAGTCGCCTTCCGTCATACGAGCGAGCAGTGGGAGCAAGTATTCGGTTTGAAGGAATGTTTTCGGCAACTGCCAGAGAAACGGGCGACCTAGTTGTTGGTGCTCACGTGCAGGCTGCAAACGCTGCGCTTTGGACACTCGATCAAAGGAGCATCACACCTCTTACTCAACTAGGCGTGCGCTTTTGGTTTCCATGATGAGGCTTGAAGGGGTGAAGTGAGCGAAATAGTAATAGGGGACAGACCACGAATATGACCATCAGGGAGCAGCAGGAGATTGACCGATGATCGATAGCGAACCCAAGAGGTGAACCTCGCCCCCCAGACATTCTTCATCGGCCTGATCGACTTCGTCTCCATCCTGCTGCCGGGCGCGCTGCTCACTTGGCTGCTGATCGGCGAGGTGGGCCCGGCCGTGCTGGGGGACCGCCATGCCGCGCTCACCTCCGCGCCGTCCTCCCGTTCGCGAACTTCCTCTTCGGCCGGCAAGTTTGCCTGATCTGTCCTCGCCCGGAGTCGCACCCGCCATGAGAGTGGTCGCCCCCGTAGAGAAGAGCAAGCGCGGTCGGATCGCATTGAGTGCGATTGGCATTGCGGTAGAGGCCCCGGCAGCGGTGCTGTCGTTCGTCGTCGCACCGCTCACGCCTATGGCGCTCGCGACGGCCGGGTTAGGCCGCGAATCGGGCCCTGCCATCCCCGGTGCCGAAGGGCTACTCGATTGGCGCGGCGGCAAGAAGACGTCGGTGGAGAACCGGCGAGCGACCTGCTGCGAGTGTGAGCGGCGCGATAGATTCCCGCGAGGAGCGACCAAGCTATGAACAAGGTCACTTTCCCATTGAAACCGCAGATGCGCGGCCAGAATGTGGCCGATCTGCAAGATGCGCTGCGGTTGCTGCTCGAGCGCGGTGTGATCTTCGCAGACGAGCAGGACGCGCGGCGGGAGCTGTCAGCGCTGCTCGAGCGCGAGCGAGGTCAAGCAACCTACGGACCTGCCACGACGAAGCTGGTCGGCCGCTTTCAAGAGGAGCGCCGGCTGCAATCCACCGGCGGGGTGGACGAAGCCACGGCCCAAGCCATCAACATCCTCCTGAAGGAATGGGGCCTGCTGGACGATGAACCTGCCGCGGACACGGCCTACACGCTGGTGTGCCGCGTCGTCGACGACCAAGGCGAGCCGCTGGCCGGTGTGCGCGTGGAGGCCTTCGACCAGGATCCGAAGACGGCCCACGACCGCCTGGGCGCGCCGGCGATCAGCGACGCCAACGGCATGGTGAGGTTCGAGTTCAAAAGATCTGATTTCTCCGAGCATCCGGGGGAGCTCGGGCCGGATGTCTACTTCCGGGTGGAACGCGTCGGAGACGCGCTCGACTACTCGCTGCCGGACATCCGCAACGACAAAGGCGTCATCCGCAAGTTCGAGCCGCGCCAGGATCCAATCACCATTCGGCTCGAACTGCGAGGTGAAGCAGGGCACCGTGTCTCAGGGCGCGTCGTGAGCGGCGAGGTCCGTCGGGAGGACGGCGTGCCGATGCGCGGTGTCCGCGTTCGCGCCGCCCACGATATCGACGGGCGCGTCGTTCGTCTCGGCGAAGACGTGACCGACGGCGAGGGGCGCTACACGGTTCGCTACGACGTCCTGCCGGAGTTTCCGCGCATCGACCTGCGCGTCTCGGCTGTCGGCGAAAACGGGAAGTCGCTTGCCAGCTCCGAAGTCGTTCGCGGAGCGAAAAAGTTGGAGGTCGTCGATATCGAGGTGCCAATGGTTGCACCTTCTTCCGCGCAGCGGCTGGACGGCCGTGTCATTTTCGAGCACGGCCTTCCTGCAGAGAAGCTCAAGCTCCGTCTATACCGGCGCGATTTCGGCGGCAACGCGACCAAGCTCGGCGAAACGACCACTGTAACGGACGGGCGCTATGCGTTCGCGTACGACCCTGGCGGCAAGGCGTGCAGCCTGGAGGTCCGTGCCGTCGATGGAGCGGGTAACGAGATACTGCTCTCGAAGCCCGTGAACGATCTCGCGGGCGAGGCGCGCACGAAGTTGAACCTCGCTGCCCCAGCCGCACTGCAGCCGTTGGAGCCCGAGTACAAGCGCCTTACGGACGATGTAACGCCGCTCGTTGGCGATTTAAAGAAGCTTGCCGCAGTTAAGGAGGATGCCGAGCGGCAGGACCTCACGGTTCTCAATCGAGCCACCGGCTGGGATGCGCGGCTGCTGGCCTGCGCTGCTACGGCACAGCGCTTGAGCGCAGATGGGGACGTCGGTGTTTCGGGCGAGGCGCTGTACGGACTCCTTCGTGCCGGCCTGCCCTCAGACAAGTTGCTGCTTGCCCACGTCGCTCCCGAGGTTGCCGAGCGTGCGCTCAAGACGGTTCGTGACGCCGGGATCGTCGCGCTCGATGACGGGGCGGTGGCGCAATTCAAGCAGCAGTTCACGACCTTCGCGAACAAGGTACGCCTCTCCGTCGCGGTTCCTGGGTCGCAATCCACGTACGCGGAGATGCTCAAGGCATCGGGCCTCAACGACCAGGATCAGGCGAAGTTCGCGACCGCATATCTCACCCACCGCGGCACGCCGAGCGATCTCTGGGAGAGCGCACGCCAGGCGGGGCTCGACGATGTGAAGGTCCGGAAGCTTCAGCTCCAGGGCAAGGTGTCGTTTCTCACGGGTGGCAGTGAGAAGCTGACGGCCCGAATTCAGCAGGCCTTGGACAAGAGCGATCCAGCGCAGCTCGCGGAGAAGGATTTTGATAGGTCTGGCCCGTGGGTCGATGAAATCCACGCTGTTGCCGGAATTCCCGCGAACCGTCGAGACAACCTCACCGACGGCGACAAGAAGCAGCTCGAAGCCCTGATTCCAACCGCATTTGCCGCCTCGACGGTCGAAGCGCGGCGCGACCTGTGGGCGGAGGACATGGCCCGCAAGGTGCGGATGAGTTACCCGACCCAAGTGGTCGCGCGTTCGATCGAACGTGACGGGACCGATTCGTTCAAGCTCGGTGCCGCGCGGGACAAGACCGTTCAGCTCCTCAAGAACGCCACGTCGCAGGGCTTCCGATTGGGCCAGACGCCGGCCGCTTCGTTCTTCAAGACGCACGCTGGGGTCCGCGCAGGTCTGACAGATGCCGAATTCACGACGGTCGAGAAGCACGTCATGGCGCTACAGCGCGTCTACCAGATCACGCCGAATAACGAAGCGATGCCCGTTCTGTGGGCCCTCGGCATGACGTCGGCCTACGACGTGATGGCCTATGCGGAGTCGGAGTTCATGGGGCTCTATGCCTCCAAGTATCTGGAACTTTACAAGGTCGCCCCGACGCAAGCGGAGTCTCGTCTCGTCTACCGGAAGGCGACGCAAGTAAGCAGCGTGACCTACAATCTGTTCAGCATCGCCAAGAAGCTCGACAGCGACCTGCCGGTGTTCGGCATGTCCGCGCCCACGCAGGTACGCGAGAGCGCCAAAAACGAGCTCATCAAGCACTTCCCAACCATGGAGTCCCTCTTCGGCTCGATGGATTTCTGCGAATGCGAGCACTGCCGCTCGGTCCTCAGTCCCGCAGCGTATCTCGTAGATCTCCTCCAATTCGTCGACGCCGAGCCGGAGGTGTGGGGGAACTTTCTCGCGCGCTGGAAGGATAACCACAACGGCCAGGACTACACGGCGAAGTACAAGAAGCCCTACGACGCTCTCATCGAGCGCCGGCCCGACCTCCCGTACATCCCGCTCACCTGCGAGAATACGAACACCGCGCTACCGTACATCGATCTCGTCAACGAGATCCTCGAATACTACGTCGCGCACGACAAGCTGGAAGCTGCAGCGGCACACGACACCGGCGACGCGACAACACCGGAGCTCCTGGCCGAGCCCCAGAACATCATCCGTGAAGCGTACGACAAGGTCCGCGAGGCGCGGTATCCGCTCACGCTGCCCTTTGATCTGTGGATCGAGACGGTGCGCGCCTTCTGCGACTACTTCGAGACACCCCTGTGGCGCGTGCTCGAGGTGCTCCGTGCGAGCGATGATCTCTTCGTGCCGGCGCAGTCCTACGATCGCGCAGCCATTTTCCTCGAGTCGTTGCGGCTATCGGCGACCGAGATCGACCTGTTCACGAGTGCCGATCCAGTGGCAAAGTGGTATGAGCTTTACGGGTTCAAGAACGCGGCCGAGGCGACAACGGCAGCCACCGATGCCGTCACGAAGCAGCGGGTCGATCTCAACTCCGCGAAAGCGCTCTCGCGTCGCCTCGGGGTGACCTACAAAGAACTCGTCGAACTCGTGCAGACGGCATTCGTCAACCCGAAGCTGGATCGGCTCGTGGTGCTGTACAAGCTCGGCGTCAGCATCAGCAGCGTCCGGTTTTGCCGTGATGCCCAGAACAAGGCCCTCTACGATCAGAACCAAGATCTTCTCGATCCCGCGATGCCGCTGGGGCAACGGCGCCCGAAGGAGCGGGCGGTGCTAACCGCCGCCGGTCAGGCACGCTTCGACGCCTTGTCCCAGGACGACTGGCAGACGATCAACGAGATCGAAGCCTTCGAGGGGCGGCTCGACGAGTTCGGCGCGAAGTTTGGTTTGACCCGTGCGCAGACCAGCGCGGAGCTGCAGGGCATCCCGTTCGATCAGGTCTTGGTGCTTGCGGATCCGGACGCCGGTTGTGACTTCGACGCCACCATCTTGCGCTACGCCGGCGGTCAGGCGGCGGACGACATCGACTTCCTAAAGCTCAACCTGTTCGTGAGGCTTTGGCGCAAGCTTGGGTGGACAATCGAGGAGACCGACCGCGCGCTTTGTGCGTTCGTGCCTGCGAACGCGCCTTTCGAGAAGGCAACGCTCGGAAAGCGCCCTCTCCTGACTGCGCTGATCTATCTCGCGCACCTTAAGGCGCTCGGTGACAAGCTTTGTGTGGGCAAGCAGGGCCGAGTGAAGCTTACGACGCTGTGGGCGAACATACCGACAACCGGAAAGAATTCGCTCTACGAACAGCTTTTCCTGAACCGCGCCATTTTGAAAGTCGATGACGTCTTCGACCACCCGCTGGGGCAATATCTTTCAGCGGCATGGATCAACGCGGCGGCGCAGAAGCGCCAATTCGAGGTCCAGCTCCAGAACGTCAAGGCGGCGGATAAGATCGACCCGGGGCCGTTCGCAGGTGAGCCGAAAATCCTGATCTCGTACGACGCGTTCGCGGAGGTTCAGCATCTCTCGGTCCAAGGCGTCCTCACCGATGCCGAGAAGGCGGCGCTCGTGGCGCTGTCGCCGAACCCCAAGCTCCCCGGGCTGCTCGATGCCGCGCAGACGAAGGGCAAGGAGTTCTTGCTCATCAAGGGCCATCTGTTGGCGTTGCAGGGTGCGTTCGGACTTACCGCGGAAGACGTGCGCCGCATCCTCGAAGATACCGGGAAGTCACTGGATACGGCTGCGCTCTCGCTCGACCACGTTTCGCTTCTGTATCGCTACGGGCTTCTCGCGAAAGGACTGAAGATCTCGGTGCGAGAGCTGATTGCCCTCAGACAACTCTCCGGCCTCGACCCATTCAAGACCCTGCATCCCGATCCGCTCACGAAGCTGGAGGAGGACTACGCCTTCTCTCATACGCTACATTTTGTGGAAGTCGCCGAGAAGGTCAAGGACACCACCTTCAAGGTGGAGGATCTCGAGTATCTGCTCAGGCACCGCTTCGACGAGACCGGCAAGTATCGCCCGAACCGAGAGGGCACGCTGGCGCTCCTGAAGACGCTTTCTGACGGCATCCGAGCGATACGTTCCGACAACGCCGTTCCCGTTGACCCCGGCGCGATGGGCGAGGACGTTCTGCGACAGAAGCTCGGTCTGGTCCTGCCTCCGGATGTGGTCGAACGCTTCCTGGCGATGATGAACGGCACCGCGGAGTTCACGGCCACGAAGTCGCCCGTGGCGCTCGCCAATCAGCTTCATGTCGAGGGGTTCAGTGACGAGTCCGCGTTCAGGGAGCTCGTTTACAACGGAGCGCGGCAAGAGCAGAAGCTCACATATCGAGGCGTTCTGCTCGATCCCGCCGAGAAGGCGGCGCTGCTGGCCCGGTTGCCAAAACCCGTGCCACCGAACCCGCACGTGCCGTCGGCGGTTCTCAGCGACCTGCTGCACGACGTGGAGAAGCAGGCGCGCACGTTCTTCGAGAAGCACCTCCAGAAGCAAGCCGCAAACGTTCAACCCGTGACCGGGTTCCTCGATGCCGCAGACTTTCCGTTGCTGTTCGCACCCGTACCGGCCGGTTTGACCGAGGCTCAGCAGCAAGACCGACTTCGCCAACAACGCACGCGGATTGCAAACGCCTTCTTGCCGTTCTTGCAGGAGCGCCTGATCCGACAGTTCGTGGTCCAGGCGCTGACCGCGTACACAGCGGCCGATCCGGTGCTCGCCGAGTCGTTGCTGACGGACGTGCGCCTTCTCGGTTTGGTTCCGTCGGGAGGTGGCGCGACACAGTCCCTGCTCACGGCTCTGTCTGCGTCCAGCGACCGCGGATTGAGCGTGGACTTCTTCGCGTCGACGGACGGGACCGGTGCAGCCCTTGGTTCGCTTGTCTTTCCAGACGCCGACACTGGGCTCAAGGACAAGAACAACAATTTGATCCGACCAGTGGCAGCTAGGAGCGCGACGTTCGACGGCTACCTCGAAGTGCGCGCCGCCGGCGCGTACCGCTTCTTCGTCGTGCTCGATAAACGGAACGCAGCGGTCGACGTCCGTTTCGAGCACCTGCCTGGAGGCCTATTGTGGAGTGGTGTGGCGGCCGCGGATGGTGCGGTGCTGGGCGACAAGCCGAACGAGTACATCGAATTGAAGCCAGGCCTTCCGTACCGGTTCACCGTCAAGCTGCGAAACCTGGGAGGCGGCGACGCGCGGATCCTGGTGCAGGGCGAAGCAATTCCGAAGGATAGCCTGTCTCAGCTTGCGCTCTATCCGATCTCTGCGCTTAGCGGTGCCGAGCGCGCCGTGAGCTTGCTGACGAAGGGCCTGGCTCTCGCGCAGGGCTTTGGTCTGAACGAACGCGAACTGCGCTACCTGCTGACCCACGCGGGTGACTTCGGCAACTTGGACCTCAAGAAGTTGCCCACCATGGTCCGAGATGATTCTCCGGCTGGGGTTACTGCCCTGTTCGGCCAGTTCTTGCGCCTGCTCGAGTACGTGAGGGTCAGGAGTGCGATCGCCGAGGGAACGGACGACCTCATCGGCGTGTTCGAAACCAATCGGACCGGTGACATCGACAAGGTCTACTCGGCGATCGCCAAGCTCACGCGCCGTGACGATGCCACCGTGAAGGCCGCAGCGAGGGCGCTTGTCTCGGTGCCCGCTTTCGCCAGCGATGCGCCCCTCAGGCGCTTGTGGGACGCGCTGGAGGTGATCGAGCGGTTCGGCGTCCCGGTGGCGTCGGTGGCTGGCTGGACACGAATCGTCGGCGCTGGGGCGAGCGCAGAGCAGCGCTTCGCGGTCGCGAGGGACCTGAAGGAAGCCATCAAGGCCCGCTTCGAGCCTGAGGCGTGGCAACGCTTGGCACAGCCGATCTTCGACAAGCTTCGCCAGCGCCAACGTGACGCCTTGGTCAATCACGTTATGCATCAGCGCGGCTTTGCGCGCGTGGAGCAGCTCTACGAGTACTTCCTCATCGACCCCGGCATGGAGCCGGTCGTGCAGACGTCGCGCATTCGGTTGGCGATCGGCACCGTACAGTTGTTCATCCAGCGGTGCTTGCTCAACCTCGAAACCCATGTTCCTCCCGCTGCGCTCATCAATGCAAAACAATGGGAGTGGATTAAACGCTACCGCGTCTGGGAGGCGAACAGGAAGATCTTCTTGTTCCCAGAAAACTGGCTCGAGCCGGAATTCCGCGACGACAAGACCCACTTGTTCACCGAGCTGGAAGGCTCGCTGCTGCAGGGCGACGTCTCCAACGACCTCGTCGAGGACGCTTTCCTCACCTACCTTATAAAGCTCGAGGAGCTCGCTCGGCTGGACATCGTCGCCATGCACCTCGAGGACAAGGCGGACCCGGCGCAGAACACGCTGCACGTCATTGGCCGAACGTACGGCGAGCCGCACAAGTACTTCTACCGTCGCTACGCACACCAGATGTGGACGCCATGGGAGCCGGTCACCGCGGACATCGAAGGCGACCATCTCGCTCCCGTGGTCTGGCGTGATCGTCTCTACCTCTTTTGGGTCACGTTCCTCGAGAAGCCCAAGCAGACTGGTGGCCAGGCACGGAAGATTAAGCCTGGGAAGTCAGTGAAGGTTGCGGCCGCCGAATCCGAGCTCGAGGCCCACCTGCACTGGAGCGAATACCTTCAGGGAGAATGGACGACGCGGGAGTCTGGTGGGCTCACGCCTCCCGACTCGCAAAAGCTCAAGGCCATTTCCGTGGACCCGAGAAAGGTGTTCATCCACGTCTCCAAGGAGCCCTACCAGAACGGCGAGGAACGCGGTGTGTACGTCCACCTTGGCTGGCCCTTTAACCAAGCGTTCTGCCTCGCCGGCCGAAACAGCATTCCGGAGAAGGCGAAGTTCAGCGGTGCGCCCGCGAATCCGTACAGTGCGAGCACGGTGAACGCCACCCAATACACGGGAAGCGGGCGCTTCAAGGTCACCTTCAACAGCAAGATCACAACCGGCCAATCGGGTTCCAGTCCGAGCCCCGAAACGCCAAGCATCCTTGATCAGGACGGCGGTTCGTACACGATCCTGCCGTGTGACAACAACATTACGCTCGGCCCTCCCGACGTCGCCTCCATCGCTGCGAGCGACCCTGCGGCGGTCAAAGCCGCGATCGAGAGCGGCCTCGCCGAGATTGCCTCGTTGATGAAGCCGCTCTTCTACCAAGACAACAGGCACACGCTCTTCGTCGAGCCGAATGTCACCGAGCGGACGATCGAGGAGTGGCAAGAGTGGGTGACTCGTACGCCCCAACCGGAGCCCAGTTGGATCGGTCCCGACTGGTGGAAGGAAATCCCGGTCAAGCCGGAAGTCCCCTGGAAGTGGCCGCTTCCCACGCCAGGCGATCCGCCCTGGTTTGACCCCATCGATCCCGTGTCGCTCGTGAAAGTGCAACCGGGGCAGGACTGGTTGGTGAACCCCGCAACGGCCCTGCTGTTCGATGGCGAGCTGGTCGGACCAGGAGGTCGGCTGGACGTGACAATTCTTCCGGCAAACGGCGTCGGGGCTGCCGTCGCCGTCGGCGGCTCGACGGTGGATATCCATCCGGGAAGCAGCATCGGATCAGGAGCCACCTCCGTCGTCCTCGGCAGCGGCACCGTCGAGAAAGCCGGCCTGAAGCGCGTCCAGGGCGGCCTAAACGTCATTGGCGGTGCGGGCCTGAACTCCACCCTCGCACACAACGTCGATGCGTTAGCCCGTTCGGGCTTCGCCGCGAACACCATGGGCCTCGGTGCTAGCCCCATTGGTCGCTGAACTCCTGGAGACACAGCCATGAATCCCATGACCATCGGCCAGATCCAGAAATTCCACGGGTACCTCGACACCGATTTCGTATTCACTCCAGGCCGCGTCATCGTCACGAAGGAAACCAAATACTTCGTCATCCAGGAGCGCGAGGTCAGCTATCGCTTCTACCCACATTTGCATCCCTATGTCGGGCAACTCACCCAAAGGCTACTTCGCAAGGGGACGTCGGGCCTCCAGGCCGCCGACACGGAATTCAACACGCGCGTTAGTCTTACTAACGCCACGACTGCCACCGCCCAATTGGGCAGGAAAATTCAGTTATTATCTGGGGATGTTGTGCGCGTGGCAGATGGCGCCACAGCGATCGTGGACGGAAGCGCCGTTCGCTTTGCCGGCAGCAAGGTCCTCACGGTACTTGACGAATCACCGGTGAGTCCGCCAGTGAACAAACAGGTGACGATCCCGCGCAAGACCAACGTCAGGTTGAGCTCAGGCGATTTTGCCACTTTAGACATCGACACCGCCGGTACACTGCTCGACGGCGGCCCGCAGTTGGTTCTGTACGCTAACATCTTCAGCGCCTCTGAATACAGTCCCTCGACGCTCGTCACGCAGCCGTACCCCGTCAAGGAACTGGACTTCACCCCGAGCGGAGCCTACTCCATCTACAACTGGGAACTGTTCTTTCACGTCCCGCTCACCATTGCCATCCATCTGAGCAAGAACCAGCGCTTCGCCGAGGCGCAGCGGTGGTTTCATTTTCTGTTCGACCCCACGGATGATAGCGACGGCCCGACTCCTGAACGCTTCTGGAAGGTGCGACCCTTCCAGTACACGGACGTGAAGCAGATCGAGGACATCCTCGTGAACCTCGCGACCGGCGGGGACGAGGCGCTCCGCAACGAGACCATACGAAGCATCGAGGCATGGAAGGACGCGCCCTTCCGACCCCATGTCATCGCGAGGTACCGCCAGCAGGCTTACATGTACAAGACGGTCATGGCGTACTTGGACAACCTGATCGCATGGGGCGACTCGTTGTTCCGCCAGGACACGGGCGAGGCCGTTGACGAGGCGCTGATGGTCTATGTGCTGGCCGCCAATATCCTCGGACCTCGTCCTGAGGCGGTCCCGAAGAAGGGCGCCGTTCGCCCTCAGACGTATGCGAATCTGAGGAACGACCTCCAGCAATTCGGGACCGCCATGCGCGAGGTCGAGGCGGATGTTCCCTTCGACCTGCTGCCGTTCCCGGGAGAGACGTCGGAGGAGAGCAATCGCCTGGCGACAGTGCGCAGCCTGGGCAAGGCGCTGTACTTCGGAGTTCCACGCAACGACAAGCTGCTTGGGTACTGGGACACGGTCGCCGACCGACTCTTCAAGATTCGAAACAGCCTGAACATCCAGGGGATTTTTCGTCAGCTGGCGTTGTTCGAGCCCCCCATCGATCCCGCCATGCTGGTTCGGGCTGCGGCGGCGGGCTTGGACGTGGGAGCCATCGTAAGCGGACTCAATCAGCCACTGCCGCTCGTGCGCTTCCAGATCCTCGTGCAGAAAGCCGGTGAAATCGTCCAGGAGGTCAAGTCACTCGGCAACAACCTGCTCTCCGCGATGGAGAAAGAGGATGGCGAGGCGCTGGCCGTACTGCGTTCCAAGCACGAACGCTTGATCATGGAGATGGCCGAGCACGTGAAGTACGCGCAGCTTCAGGAGGCCATCAAGTCGAAGGAAGGACTGCTCAAGTCGCTAGCGCTCGCGGTCCAGCGGTACACCTACCACGAACGGCAGCTGGGCAAGGAAGCTGACGAAATCGAGAAGGCGATTCCTGCGCTGGCAGAGCTGGACACGGAGAGCCTCCGTAAGATGAGATTCGCCATGCAAGAGCCCGAAGTGGCTCTGCGCGACATTGAAACCGACATCGCCCAGGATCTTGGCACGTCAGGGGGAAGAATCGTCAGCAGCCACGAACGGAACGAGGTCGCCAAGTTGGCGGATGCTCAAGGCCTGAAAGAAGACGCATCCGCTAAGCAGCAGATCGGTGCCGGACTAAGTCTTCTTCCGGAGCTGAGCGTGGCGTTCCAGTTCTGGGGCATCGGGGGCAACCTGCAGTTCGGAGGCTCCGCACTGTCACGTGCCATGTCGTTTTGGGCGGCCTTCGCCACTTCGGACGCAGAGAAGCGTACATACGAATCCGGTGGCTCGGCACGCGTTGGGACGTACAGTCGCCGCGAGCAAGACTGGGCGTTCCAGAGCAACTTGGCGGCTGGAGAGATCACGCAGGTGTTCAAGCAGCTCCGTGCTGCGCAGCTTCGCGAGGCCATCGCCGAGCAGGAGTTGAAGAGCCATCGGAAGCAGATGGAGCACGCGGCCGAGATCGAGCGATTCCTGAACGAGGAAGGAACGCAAAAGTCGGGCAAGAAGGCGAACAAGGCGCTCTACACGTGGATGAAGCGGGAGTTGAAGGGTCTCTACGTCCAGTGCTTCCAATTCGCGTTTGATGTGGCCAAACGGGCTGAGCGCGCGTTGCAGCACGAGCTCGGCAATCGCGAGCAGACGTATCTCCAGTTCGGTTACCTCGCCGGCAAAGAAGGCTTACTCGCGGGCGAGAAGCTCTATCTCGACCTCAAGCGCATGGAGGTGGCGTACCACGACCTGAACCAGCGCGAATACGAGATGACCAAGCATGTGAGCCTGCTCCAGGTGGTTCCGCTCGCGCTGCTCACTCTGCGGCGAACGGGGCGCTGTACAGTCACGCTTCCGGAATCCCTCTTTGACATGGATGGCCCGGGCCACTATTTCCGACGCATCAAATCCGTGGCTCTCAGCATCCCATGCGTGAGCGGGCCGTATGCGAGCGTCAACTGCACCTTGACCCTGCTCAAAAGTGGGATTCGCAAGACGCCGGTGCTTCGCGACGGCGCTTACGCGCGAGAGGACGCAGAGGACGATCGGTTCGAGGATTATTTTGGGAGTCTACAATCGATCGTCACGAGCTCGGCGCAAAGCGATAGTGGTCTTTTCGAGACGAACCTGCGAGACGAGCGGTATCTACCTTTCGAGAATTCCGGGGCTATCAGCGAGTGGCAGCTCGAACTGCCCGGGAACCCGAGCAAGGGCGATCCTGTCCAGTTCGACTACGAGACGATCAGCGACGTCATTCTTCACATCCGGTACACGGCGCGTGAGGGCGGGTCGTTGCTCCGTCAAGGAGCAATCAGCAACCTCAAGACCCTGATCAACGACGCAAAGGCCGCTGGGTCTGTTCGACTTTTTTCTGTCCGAGATGAGTTCCCGAACGAGTGGGCGAAGTTCCAGAGGCAGTTGCCTGGCCCCAACCAACGCTTTTCGCTTGAGCTTGAGTTTCGCGATGAACATTACCCGTACTGGAGCAAAGGTCACTTGACCAGCGTGACCGGTCTGGGGGTCGTCGCGCGCGGTAGCAAAGCGGCGGCTCCCGCGACCATCGACGTGTTCAACAAGGCGGACAAGAGCGACGCGAGGCACGACACGCTCACGAAAGATACAACCATGGGGAATCTGTTCGTCGGAAGACTCACAGGCGATGGACCCCCACCGGGCGTAGCCGTGCCAGAGGCGCCTGTTGGCGACATCAAGCTTTTCTTTGACGACAAGGAGCTCGCTGACCTTTGGATCGCCGTCACGTGGAAGGGCTGATGGCGTCGTGGTTCCATCAAATCCGCATGCCCAGGATGCCGATGGATTTCGACACCCCCACGGCCCTCTGCTGACCCAATTTGTGAGTCTGGAAGGGCAGAGAACGTCCGAACCTCGTCCCTCTCCCTCCGCCACTTTTCCCAAACCGCGAGCCATGAAGGGCTTGGGCGGTAACCGGCCAAGCCCTTCATGGCTCGCGGTTTGGGAAAAGTGGCGGAG
>CAYFTI010000038.1:0-17893 GCA_964346065.1 uncultured Hyphomicrobiaceae bacterium | reverse complement strand
AGCGCGCGCAGTCCAAGGTCGAGGCGCGCAACTTCGACGCGCGCAAGAACATCCTCAAATACGACGATGTCATGAACGACCAGCGCAAGGTCGTCTTCGAGCAGCGCATCGAGCTGATGCAGGAGGACGACCTCAGCGACACGGTGCGCGACATGCGCCATCAGGTCATCGACGATCTCGTGGCCAAGCACATCCCGGAAAAGGCCTATCCCGAGCAGTGGGATGTCGAAGGCCTGGATGAAGAGATGCAGCGCATCTTCGGGCTCGACCTCCCGATCGCGGATTGGGCCGCGGAAGAGGGCATCGCCGACGAAGAGATTCGTGAGCGGCTCGTCAGCGAGGCGGACTCCGCGGCGGCAAAGAAGGTTGCCGAAGTCGGCCCGGACATGATGCGCCATATCGAGAAGGCGGTGCTGCTCCAGACGCTGGACAACATGTGGCGCGAGCATCTGGTTACGCTGGAGCATCTGCGCCAGGTCATCGGCCTGCGCGGCTTCGGCCAGCGCGATCCGCTGAACGAGTACAAGACGGAAGGCTTCGAACTGTTCGAGACCATGCTGGCCAACCTGCGCGAACAGGTCACCGGGCACCTGATGCATGTCAGCGTGGATTCGGCCAAGTCGGAGCCCGCGCTGGAAATGGCCGAGCTGCCGGAAATGAGCGCGCATCATCTCGATCCGCTCACCGGCGAAGACGAATTGGAACGCGAGCCGGAAATGGCGCTGGAAGGCGCGGACGCCGGGGCGCCGGCGCGCGGCAAGAGCGGCAATGGCGGCACGCGCGCCCAGCCGATGCGCAACAAGCCGGCGGGTGTGGCGCTTGATCCGAATGACCCGTCGACGTGGGGCAAGGTCGCTCGCAACGCACCGTGCCCGTGCGGCTCGGGCAAGAAATACAAGCATTGCCACGGCAAGCTCGACTGAAACGCAAGGTCATTTGCGGCTGAAAAGGTCGCTCGTGAAATGTCCAGCCTGTCAGGACCGCCCTTAAAGTCGCGGAAACAGCTTACGGGAGGAAAAGATCGCCATGGATGTCCGCGCCGCCGTCGCCCTTGAAGCGGGCAAGCCGCTCGAAGTCACCACTGTCCAGCTCGAAGGCCCGAAAGAGGGCGAAGTGCTGGTCGAGGTCCACGCCACGGGTATCTGTCACACAGACGAATACACGCGCTCCGGCTCGGACCCTGAAGGACTCTTTCCGGCAATTCTCGGCCATGAGGGCGCGGGCGTCGTCGTCGACACCGGCCCCGGCGTCAGTCACTTGAAAAAGGGCGATCACGTCATCCCGCTCTACACGCCGGAATGCCGCGAGTGCGAATACTGCCTGAATCCCAAAACCAATCTCTGCCAGAAGATCCGCTCCACGCAGGGGCAGGGCGTGATGCCCGACGGCACGTCGCGCTTCTCGCTCGATGGCAAGCCGCTCCACCACTACATGGGCACCTCGACCTTCGCGAATTACACGGTGCTGCCCGAGATCGCGGTCGCGAAAATCCGCGAAGACGCGCCCTTCGACAAGGTCTGTTACGTCGGCTGCGGCGTGACCACCGGTATCGGCGCGGTCATCAACACGGCGAAGGTCGAGCCTGGCGCGAACTGCATTGTCTTCGGCCTCGGCGGGATCGGCCTGAACGTGATCCAGGGCCTGCGCATGGTCGGTGCGAACATGATCGTCGGCGTGGACATCAACCCGGCCAAGAAAGACTGGGGCGAGCGCTTCGGCATGACCCACTTCGTCAACCCGAAAGAGGTGGAAGGCGATCTCGTCCCCTATCTCGTCAACCTGACCGGCGGCGGCGGGGATTACACCTTTGATTGCACCGGCAGCGTCGATGTCATGCGCACCGCGCTGGAGTCCGCCCACAAGGGCTGGGGCGAGAGCATCATCATCGGTGTGGCACCTGCCGGCGCGGAGATTGCCACCCGGCCCGTGCAACTCGTCACCGGGCGCATCTGGAAAGGCACGGCCTTCGGCGGCGCGCGCGGCCGCACCGACGTGCCCAAGATCGTCGACTGGTATATGGACGGCAAGATCGACATCGACCCGATGATTACCCAGACCATGCCGCTCGATGACATCAACAAGGGCTTCGACATGATGCATCACGGAGAGGGCATCCGCAGCGTCGTGAATTTCTAGAAGCAAGCCGCGAAGGGGGCGCGTCATGGAGACCATCGGCGAACACCGCAGCTTTGCCGGCACGCAATATATCTGCCAGCATCCGTCGCAGAGTACCGGTACGCCGATGACCTTCGCGGCCTATGTGCCCGACAGCGCGCTGGATGCGAAGGCACCGGTGCTTTTCTATCTGTCGGGGCTGAGCTGCACCCACGCCAATGTCATGGAAAAGGGCGAATATCGCCGCGCCGCAAGCGAGCACGGCGTGATCGTGATATGTCCGGACACGAGCCCGCGCGGCGACGATGTCGCGGATGAAGACGTCTATGACCTCGGCAAGGGCGCCGGCTTTTACGTCGATGCCACGCAAGAACCGTGGTCCGCGCATTACAGGATGTGGCGCTATATCACCGAGGAACTGCCCGCGCTTGCCGGAAGCGCGTTCCCGGCGGATGTGAACCGCGCGGGCATCTTCGGCCATTCGATGGGCGGGCACGGCGCTCTGGTATCGGCGTTGCGCAAACCCCAGGCCTTTCGGACAGTCTCGGCCTTCGCCCCGATCGTGGCGCCCTCGCGTGTGCCGTGGGGCGAAAAGGCGTTCGCCGCCTATCTCGGTATGGACCGCGATGCGTGGCGCCAATACGACGCCGTCGCGCTCATCGAAGACGGTGCGACGGCGAGCGATATCCTCGTCGACCAGGGCGAGGCCGACGTGTTCCTTGCCGAGCAGCTTCGCCCGGAGCTTCTGGAAGAGGCCTGCGCGGCCGCTTCGATCCCTCTCAAGTTGCGCCGCCACGAAGGGTTTGACCACTCCTACTTCTTCATCTCAACATTCATGGCCGATCATATTGCGTGGCACGCGGAGCGCCTTGGATAGGATGCCCGTCGAGCAGCCGGCTTGCGCCGTTTCATCTGCTCGGATAGAGGTAAGACTTCGCGGCGATAATCGGTGGAAATCCGCCGATGTGGGGATCGCCCTTTAACCCGGCGAGAGACAATGGACAAAATACGCGTGACCGGCGGCGTCCCGCTTAATGGCGCCATCGCGATCAGCGGCGCGAAAAACGCGACGCTCCCCCTGATGATCGCGAGCCTTCTCACATCCGATACCCTGACGCTGAAGAACGTTCCCAATCTGGCGGATGTCGCCAACCTCGCACGGATCCTGCGCAACCACGGCGTTGACTCCGCCCTTGATGGCAAGCGGGCGAACGGCGCGCCGCAGCAGGGCGACACGCTGCATCTCACGGCGCGCGACATCGTGGACACAATGGCCCCGTATGACATGGTCCGGCGTATGCGCGCGAGTTTCTGGGTGCTCGGCCCGTTGCTGGCGCGTTGTGGCGAGGCACGCGTCTCGTTGCCGGGCGGCTGCGCGATCGGCACGCGACCGGTCGACATGCACCTTGAGGGCTTGAAGGCCATGGGCGCCGAGATCGAGCTGGATGGCGGCTATGTCATGGCGCGGGCACCGGGCGGCCTGAGGGGCGGGCGCGTCCGGTTTCCGAAGGTCTCCGTCGGCGCGACCCAGAACGTGCTGATGGCCGCGACGCTGGCCAACGGTGAAACCGTCATCGAGAATGCGGCGATGGAGCCGGAGGTGGGCGACGTGGCTCATTGCCTCACCAAGATGGGCGCGCAGATCGAGGGGATCGGCACGTCGGCCCTGCACATCCAGGGCGTTGATTATCTGGAAGGGGCGGTTCACACGGTCCTGCCGGATCGGATCGAATCCGGCACCTATGCGATGGCCGTCGCGGCCACGGGTGGCGACGTCGTCCTGGAAGGCGCACGTCCCGACCTTCTGCAAACCCCGATCGACGTGCTCCGCGATGCCGGCGTCTGCGTGGATGTCACGAACAGCGGCGTGCGGGTGTCGCGAAACGGAGCCGCGCTGGCGCCGGTTGATGTTGAAACCGCGCCGTTTCCCGGCTTCCCGACCGACCTTCAGGCTCAATTCATTGCCCTGATGTGCGTGGCCGACGGATCTTCGCATGTCCGCGAGACCATCTTCGAGAACCGCTTTATGCACGTCCAGGAGCTGGCACGGCTTGGCGCCCAAATCGACCTGGAGGGCGATACGGCCACGGTCCACGGCGGGCACGACCTGCGCGGCGCCGAGGTGATGGCGACAGACCTGCGTGCCTCGGTCTCCCTCGTGATCGCTGGGCTCGTCGCAGAGGGCGACACCGAAATCAACCGGGTTTATCACCTGGATCGCGGCTTTGAGGAGCTGGAACGCAAGCTGAGCGATTGTGGCGCGCAGATCGAGCGTCTATCGGCTTGAGCGCTGCGCGCATTTCCGGCAGATTATCGGAAATGTGACAAGCTGCGTCGGCGGTAGCGGATCCCGCGCGTGCCCGAAGCAGCGGGTCGCGTGTCGCGCGACAGGGCTCATCCATGACGGCACTGAAATTGCATGCGCTCGACAAGGAAGACCTCGCGGTCATGTCCGCGCATCTTCAGGACGCGATCATGCGCGTGCAGGAAATGACCTATCTGCCCCGGCAGCAGCGCTTCGCGGCGGTGCTCAATCGCTTCGACTGGCTGGAGGCCGAGCGCGGCAGCGGTGAGCGCGGGCGCTATCAACGCCGCCAGGCGGCGCTGCGGTTCGACCGGGTCATGGACGCGAAGATCCAGAACATCGACAGGCAGCGCAATGACGGCATATTCGAGCTTTTGGCCATCCAGTTTCAGCCGACCGATCCGCCCGGCGGCGAAGTGCTGCTGATCTTTGCCGGTAACGCGGCTATCCGGTTGACGGTCGAGTGCATCGAGGCCGAGCTCCGCGACCTGAGTGCGGCGTGGCGCGCCCGCAGCAAGCCTGAGCACGACACGAGTGACGCGCCCGCGCCCTCCGAACGCTTCGAGTAATTCCACAACCTGAAAGAGGCCAAATGCCGGTTTCGCTCAATACAGCCGATGCGACGTTTGCACGCCAGTTCGGTGAATTCATCGCGCAGCGTCGGGATGATGAAGCCAATGTTGCGCAGACCGTCGCGCAGATCATCGCGGATGTGCGCGCGCGGGGTGATGCGGCCCTGGCGGAGCTGACCGCGCGCTTTGACGAGGTCGATCTGAACACCGCCGGCGTGCGTGTCAGCGAGGCAGAGATCGACGCGGCTGTGGCCGGCTTGGCGCACGAGACAATGGAGGCGCTGAAGCTGGCGCGCCATCGTATCGAGGCCTATCACCGGCGCCAGATGCCCGCCGATGATCGCTACACCGATGAGCAGGGGGCCGAACTCGGCCACAAATGGACAGCGGTCGACTCGGCCGGGCTCTACGTCCCAGGTGGTCAGGCCAGCTATCCTAGCTCGGTGCTGATGAATGCAGTGCCGGCCAAGGTCGCCGGCGTGGGCCGGCTGGCGATGGTCGTGCCGACGCCGCGCGGGGAGATGAATGCGCTGGTGTTTGCCGCGGCGCGCCTCGCCGGGGTGGACGAGATCTACCGTGTCGGCGGTGCTCAGGCGGTCGCGGCGCTTGCCTTCGGGACAGAAACCGTCCAGCCGGTCGCCAAGATTGTCGGGCCGGGCAACGCGTATGTGGCCGAGGCCAAGCGGCAGGTGTTCGGCACGGTCGGCATCGACTCGATCGCCGGGCCGAGCGAAGTGCTGATCGTCGCGGACAAGGACAACCGCCCCGACTGGATCGCGGGGGATCTGTTGGCGCAGGCGGAACACGATGCGGCCGCGCAATCGATCCTGATCACCAACGACACCGAATTCGCCGGGCAGGTGGCGATGGAGGTCGAGAAACAGCTCGCTACGCTCCCCCGGGGGAATATCGCCGGGGCAAGCTGGGAGAATTTCGGTGCGATCATAACCGTCGCGCGGCTCGACGAGGCGCCGGAACTGGTCAACCGGCTCGCGCCCGAGCACCTGGAACTGGCCACCGCCGATCCTGAAGCGCTGCTCGGCGATATCCGCAATGCCGGCGCGGTCTTCATGGGCCAGTACACGCCCGAGGCGGTGGGCGATTACGTCGCCGGGCCGAACCACGTGCTGCCGACGTCGCGAACGGCTCGGTTCTCTTCGGGTTTGAGCGTTCTGGACTTCATGAAGCGCTCGTCTATCCTGCGGCTCGGCGCGGATGCCCTCGAAGCTCTGGGCCCGGCAGCCATGACGCTGGCGGAGGCCGAAGGGCTTGACGCGCACGCACGCTCGATCGCGATGCGCTTGAACCGCTGAGCCGGGCGCGAAACGCCGAGCCGGAGCCGATGACGGAAGAAACCGAAACGCCCGACCGCCGTGACCGGCTCATCGATATCACGCTGGACGAGCAGTCCATAAGCCACAACTCGCCGGAGGTGGAGCACGAGCGGAAAGTGGCGATCTTCGATCTGCTGGAGGACAACTCCTTCGCGCTTGAGAGCGGGTCGGTGGGGCCGTTCCGGCTGCATCTGGAGATCGTGGAAAACCGCCTTGCGTTTCATGTCGCGCAGGAAGACGGCACCCACGCAATGACCTTCTTGTTGTCGTTGTCGCCGTTCCGCAAGATCATCAAGGATTATTTCCTCGTCTGCGAGAGCTATTACGCCGCCATCAAGAGCGAGCCGCCCAGCCGGATCGAGGCGCTGGACATGGGCCGGCGCGGGCTGCACAACGAGGGGACCCAGCTCTTGCAGCAGCGCCTGGACGGCAAGATCAGTGTCGATTTCGACACGGCGCGGCGGTTGTTCACGCTGATCTGTGCCCTGCACTGGAAGGGGTGAGCTGGTGGATGCGCCGCCGCCCAGCGACAAGCCGCCCAACCCCATGCCGGATCTGCCCGGCGCTGTCCTCTTCGCATGCAACATGAACGCCGTGCGCTCGCCCATGGCGGCGGCGCTGTTCCGGCATCTCGCGCGCAGCCGCGCCTACGTGGAATCGGCAGGTGTACGCGCGGGCGACCCGGATCCGTTCGCAATCGCCGTGATGGAAGAGATCGGCCTGGACATCGCCGGGCACCGCCCCCACACGATCACCGACCTGTTCGACACCTCTTTCGACGTCGTCGTGTCGCTGACGCCGGAGGCGCATCACCAGGCGCTGGAGATGACGCGGACAATGGCGGTGGAGGCCGAGTACTGGCCCACGCTCGACCCGACGCTCGCCGGGGGCAACCGCGAGCAGATCATGGAGGCCTATCGCAAGTGCCGGGACTCCCTGCTGGAGCGGATCAAGGCGCGGTTCCCGTTTCCCGGCGCGCCGCGTGTGTGAGACGCACCGCGCGGCTGCGTATTCGCTTTGTCGACCCTGCCATGGGCGCCGGGCGCATTCGCATTCAAACGGCAATATCGTCGGGGACCTTCTGCGTCTTCGTCTTCGCCGGCTGATGAACGGCTGAGCCGGACTGCGCGGTCTGATTACGGCTTGCGTCAGGCGTGTGACCCGCGCCCGCGCCTGATGCAAGGCTGGCGGTCTTCTCAGCGGCGACTGTAAAGACCTGACGCGTGGCCTCCATGTCCATCGAATAGGAAAGCGTGTTTTCTGGCCGCAGGCCCATCCACGCCGCCTGCGTCCCGGCATCGATCCCGGCGCCCATGAAGAACAGTTTCCAGCCTTTCGCGGTCTTGTCGGAGATTAATTCGCGCAGGTCGTCCGAATCGTATGCCACCGAGGCATTATCATCACCGTCGGACTGAATGCATATCACGACGCTGGGCGCGTCCGCAGACGCCGACGGGTCGCGTGGCGGCTCGGGCTGGCCGGCATCTGCAACTGTGCGCTCAACGGCGGTAATCGTCTTGAAGGCAGCGTCCACCAGCGGTGTGCGCCCTTGCGGTAGGAACCTGTAGGCATTGAGTGGCTGAACGTCATCGAGTGAGACACGCTGGCAGATCGTGTCAACGCCGCGGCCATAGAACTGAATGAGCGTGAAAACGATATGCTCGCTGCCGGGCTGTTCTTTCGGCAGCGCAAATCGGGCCCGACCGGAGAGACGATCCGTGACCGGCACTCATGCGCTCACACGTCGTGAATTGGCGTCTGGCCCTCGCGGCGGACCTGCTTTGCGAGCCGGGCGAGAGCGTGAATACCGGGGCCGAGAAGGTTGGCTACGCCAGTCTCCTTGCTTTCAGCGTCGCGTTCAAACGCACGCGGGTGATCAGCCCACAGGACCATCGCATGAGGGCGCGTGCGGCGACCTGAGTAATGTTCAGGCGACCTCTGGATTTCTGCCATAAGGTAGGTGAAAAGACTGCAAGCTCAGGCAAATCGCGAGCGTGCAGGCGGCGGTTTGCGGGCTTGATTTTGCGCGACGTCCCGCTCATTCTCACAACCTTGATTGGCCGCGCACAGGGGGCGCGAGGCGAAGCGGAGCCAGCATCCAGCCATGATAATGCCGAAGCATATAGCCCTTTCCGGGCCCAAGTCGCGTGCGAACGCCTCGAATACGTCCGAGGCCGCCGCCAATCTGGCGCAGGCGGGTATCGCCCTCAAGCGGCGCCCGACGCTGGAGCGCAAGCCGCTCGTGCTGGCCAGCGCCTCGCCGCGCCGCCTGGCGCTTCTGGAGCAGATCGGCATCGAGCCGGATGCGCTGCGCCCGGCCTCAATCGACGAGACTCCGCGCAAGGGCGAGCGTCCGCGCACGCTGGCCCGCAGGCTGGCGCGCGCCAAGGCCCAGGCGGCACGGGCGCGGCTGCACCGAGAGCCGGAACTTGCCAGCGCTTGCATTCTCGCGGCCGATACCGTGGTCGCCGTGGGCCATCGCGTCCTGATGAAGCCAGACTATCTCGACGAAGCCGCCGCCGCGCTTCAGCTGCTGTCAGGGCGGTCGCACCGGGTTTACACGGCCGTTTGCTTCATCACCTCGGACGGCGCGGTGCGGATGCGCACCGTGGAGACGCGCGTGCGCTTCAAGCGGCTGAGTTCGGAAGAGATGGAATCCTACCTCGCTAGCGGCGAATGGCGCGGCAAGGCGGGCGGCTACGCGATCCAGGGGATCGCCGGCGCTTTCGTCCAGAAGATCGTGGGCTCGTACTCGGCCGTAGTCGGACTGCCGCTCAATGAGGTTGTCAATCTGCTGGTTGGCGAGGGTATGCCGGTCTATTTCGGCTGGCTCAACCGCGCAGAGATCGATCCCGTGTAATGATGGACGACCCCTCCGACAAGCCAAAGGCCAGCAAGGCCAGATGCCCAATTTGCGGCAAGCCGCGCGATCCCCGATATCGGCCGTTCTGCTCGCGGCGCTGCGCGGATGTCGATCTGGGGCACTGGCTATCCGAGAGCTATGCCATGCCGCTGCCGGAGAACGAGAGCGTCGGCGATTTCGACGATTCGGAGCGATAAGCGGTGATGTCCGGGCAAAGCGCGACCTGTGGCAAAGTCTACCCCGTCATCCTGTGCGGCGGCTCGGGCACACGGCTCTGGCCGTTGTCGCGTGCGCAGTATCCCAAGCAGTTCATTCCGCTGATCGACGGTTCGGACGAGAGTCTGCTGGTTGCGACCCTGCGGCGGCTGACCCCCGATGACGGCTTTCAACCGCCAACGCTTCTCACGCATAACGATCACCGCTTTCTGCTGCGCGACGAGGTGCAGCGGTCCGGAGCCGTGCCACGGGAAATCCTGCTTGAACCTGTCGCGCGCAACACCGCGCCCGCAATAACGGCGGCTGCCCTGTCGATCGCGGCACAGGACCCCGATGCGGTGCTGGCCGTAATGCCGTCTGATCATCTGATCGCGGATGCAGGCGCCTTCGCCGGAACCGTGAGGCAAGCCGCGGTCAGCGCCGGTGACGGCTGGCTCATGCTGCTGGGTGTGACGCCGAGCGAACCGCATACCGGCTACGGCTATATCCGCACTGGCGATGCCCTCGCGGGCGGAGCGTCGCGGGTCGCCGCATTTACGGAAAAGCCGGACCCGGCCACGGCCCGGCGCTATCTTGATCACGGCGGCTATCTCTGGAACAGCGGCATATTCGTATTGCCGGCCACGGCATTTCTCGCAGAGGTCGAGCACGTGGCCCCGGAGATCATCCAGCACGCCCGCGCGGCGCTGGATGCAGCGGAGTGCGATCTTGGCTTTCGCCGGCTCGCCGATGAGCATTATGGACAATGCCCGAGCATATCGCTTGATTATGCTGTCATGGAAAAGACGGCCCGGGCGGCCGTTGTGCCGCTTGAAACAGGCTGGAGCGATGTCGGCTCATGGGCTTCGGTCTGGGCGGAAACCGCGCATGATACCGATGGCAACGCGGTGCGCGGCGACGCGATGCTGATGGACACGCGGGGCAGCTATGTGCACGCCAATGGCGCGCTCGTTGCGACGATCGGCGTGGACGACATGATCGTCGTTCACACGCCGGACGCGGCGCTGATCGCCAGGCGCGACCGCGCGGAGGATGTCAGCGCGCTGGTCAAACAGCTTCGTGCTGCAAGCCGGCGCGAGCCGGAGCAGCACATCCGCAGCCATCGTCCCTGGGGCCATTTCGAGACACTCAGCCTTGGGCCGCGCTTCCAGGTCAAGCTGCTGCACGTCAAGCCCGGCGGGCAGCTTTCGCTGCAAATGCACCATCACCGGTCCGAGCACTGGGTGGTGGTGACGGGCACAGCGAAAGTGACGTGCGATGGGCACACGCGGCTCGTGTGCGAGAACGAGTCCGTCTTCATCTCCGCGACGCACTGGCACCGGCTGGAAAATCCCGGCAAGGTGCCGTTGGAGATCATCGAGGTGCAGATTGGCAGCTATCTCGGCGAGGATGACATCCTTCGCAGCGACGATGTCTATCGGCGCGCCCCGGACGAGACCAAGTAAAGCGGATTTCCGCACAGAGCCGGCGGGCCACGGCCAAGGACGCGCAATGCGGTACTGGCACCCTTATGCCTTGACGTAGCGCCCGGGCGCGTCCTCGATCGGCGGAAAGGACGGCGCTCCGGGTTCGCGCGGCGCGACCTGCTCGCCGCAGTGCGACCCAAGCCATGCGTCAAAATCCGGCCACCAGGAGCCGGGCACCTCTTTCGCGGCCCCGAGCCAGTCCCTCAGCGTCTCGTAATCGCGGATGCTGGGGCCGTCCGAGTCGTCGCCGCCGGCCCAGAACATGTATTTCTGCTTGTAGGGCGGGTTGACAACGCCGGCGATATGACCCGAGCCGGCCAGCGCAAAGCGTACCGGGCCGCTAAAAAGCTTGGCGCTGATGAACACGGACTCCGGCGGCGCGATATGGTCCTCGCGCGTGGCGATTTCGAAGATCGGAATATCCACCTTGGACAGATCAAGCTTTTGCCCGCTCATCTCCATCTCGCCGCGCGCCAGATTGTTCTTGTAGTAGAACTCGCGGAGGTAGAAGCTGTGGTTGGCTGGCGTCATCCGTGTGGAGTCGGAGTTCCAGTAAAGAAGATCAAAGGGGAACGGCTCTTTACCGAGCAGGTAGTTGTTGACGACGTATGGCCAGATCAGATCCCGCGGGCGCAGCATGTTGAACACCGACGCCATGCGTGAGCCGTCAAGATAGCCGGTTTCCTTCATCATACGCTCGATCGCGTTGAGCTGCGGCTCGTCGATAAAGACCAGAAGATCGCCCGCTTTCGAGAAGTCCGCCTGCGCCGCGAGGAAGCCTGCCGCATGAAAGCGATCGTCACCCCGCGCGGCATTGTAGGCCAGAGTGGTGGCAAGCAGGGTTCCCCCGACACAATATCCGATCGGGTTGACCTGCTCGGTCCCGCAGATCTGGCGCACGACATCGCTCGCGGTCAGCACCCCTTCGTGCATGTAATCTTCAAAGGATTTGTGAGCGAGTTCAGGGCCCGGGTTGACCCAGGAGACCATGAAGACGGTGTAGCCCTGGTCAACAAGGTATTTGACGAAGGATTTCTTGGCGACGAGGTCGAGAATGTAGAACTTGTTGATCCACGGCGGGAGGATCATCACCGGCGTTTCATAAACGGTATCCGTCGTCGGGGCATACTGGATGAGCTGGAACAGCTCGTTTTCGAAAACCACCTTGCCCGGCGTTACCGCCAGGTTCTCCCCGACATGGAAGGCGCTCATGTCCGTCTGGCGGATCCTCAGCAGATCGCCGGATTGCTCCAGATCGGCCAGCAGGTTGTTCATGCCTTCAACAAGGTTCTCCGCGTTGGACGACAAGGTTGCGCGGATCACTTCGGGGTTGGTGAAGGGGAAATTCGACGGGGACAGCGCGGTGGTGATCTGCTGCAGATAAAACTGCGCGCGCTGCTTCTTGCGCTCTTCGATGCCTTCGGCTCTCTCGACCAGCTCCCCCGACCAGTTCGAGGTCAACAGGTATGCCTGCTTCAAAAAATCGAACAGCGGGTTTTCGTCCCATTCGGGATCGGCGAAGCGGCGGTCACCTTGGTCAGGCTTGGCCACCGGCTCGACATCATGGCCGAGGAAACGCTGATAGGTTCGGCCCCAGAGTTCGACGAAGTCGCCGGCGAGTTCGGTTTGCGCCTGGGTCAGTTTTTCCGGCTGGCTCAGCCAGTATTCCATGATCGCGGACAGGGCATGGCTTGCCTCGCTGGCTTCGCTGGGTGCGCTGTACGGGCCGTAGACCATCTTGCGCTGATCGAGCATGCGCGCGAGCGCCTCCGTGCCGCGGTTCATGGCGGTCACGAGATTGCGCGAGAAAGCGTCCGGCAGCGTTGCCTGCGGCGTGGTGTCGGTCGCCGCGCTGTTGTCCGTGTCCTTGTTGCTCCCGTCCGCCATAATTTTCCCCAATGAATCGTGTCCGAATCAATCTCAGGTTAGCAAGGATATAGGCTTTTTGCGCTGCAGCGAAAGCCGTGCCAACATGCGCATGCGGGCGAGCCGCGTCAACGCATCAAGCTCTTCACGTTAAACGGGCAGCGTGACACGAGTGTTGCAGCGGCGGCGTGGCTGTGGAATTTTGCAGTGCGAGCAACGCCGCGTGCAAACGCGTTGATTGCATAATCACGGCGGGAACGGAACCGGCAATGAGGGATAAATCGATTGTCGCATCGGCAATTGCGGCGGTGATGGGCGCGCTGATGCTCGCGGGCTGTTCAAGCGTTTCCGAGGTGCCGTATCCGGATCTCGGCGAGATCACCGCGGCGGAAGACCCAAGCCTCACGCCTGAAGAGCGCGCCGCCATGATCGAAACACTCAAGCGGGACCAACAGACCCACAAGGCCTCAACCAAGGCTGCCATCGAGACCCGCTAGGCGGGGCGGAGTGGATTGCTGCGGAGCCCGGCAAAGCGTGTGCGCCCCGCGCGCAAGACGGATATTCGAGGGAACAAGACGTCATGGACATGGATTTTCACCGGATAAGGCGGCTTCCCCCTTACGTTTTCGAGCAGGTCAACACGCTCAAGGCCGAGGCTCGGGCACGTGGTGACGACATCATCGACTTCGGCATGGGCAACCCCGACATGCCGACGCCGCAGCACATCGTCGACAAGCTGATCGAGACGGTGCAGAAGCCGCGGACCACGCGCTATTCGGCCTCGCGCGGGATCGCCGGGCTGCGCCGGGCGCAGGCCTCTTATTACGAGCGGCGCTTCGGCGTGAAGCTCGATCCGGAAACGCAGGTGATCGCCACGCTTGGATCGAAGGAGGGCTTCGCCAATATGGCGCAGGCCATCACCGCGCCGGGCGACGTGATCCTCGTGCCCAACCCGACCTATCCGATCCACGAATTCGGCTTCATCATCTCCGGCGCGGCAATCCGGCACGTCCCGGCCTCGGCGGATGATGAGTTTCTCGTGCATGTCGACCGCGCGCTGCGCCACAGCGTGCCCAAACCGACGGCACTTGTGCTCAATTTCCCGGCAAACCCCACCGCTGTCGTGGCCGACCGCGACTTCTACCGTGAAGTGGTCAACTACGCGCGCAAGAATGACCTGATCCTGCTGTCCGACCTCGCCTATTCGGAAATCTTCTTCGACATCGACCCGCCGCCCTCGATTCTGGAGATCGACGGCGCGATGGATGTGGCGGTGGAGTTCACGTCGCTGTCCAAGACCTATGCGATGCCCGGTTGGCGCATGGGCTTCGCGGTCGGC
This sequence comes from uncultured Hyphomicrobiaceae bacterium, assembly GCA_964346065.1. GTDB lineage: Bacteria > Pseudomonadota > Alphaproteobacteria > Rhizobiales > Rhodomicrobiaceae > Dichotomicrobium. The sequence goes on along the minus strand of CAYFTI010000038.1, from coordinate 3,817 downwards.
AACGAACGGCTCATCAAGGCGCTCGGGCGGGTGAAGTCCTATCTGGACTACGGCGCGTTCACGCCGATCCAGGTCGCCGCGGCGGCCGCGCTCAATGGCCCGCAGGATTGTGTCGAGGAGATCCGCCAGGTCTACAAGGCGCGGCGCGACTGCCTCGTGGAGGCGTTCGGCCGGGCCGGATGGGATGTGCCCGCGCCGCCCGCGACGATGTTTGCCTGGGCCAAGGTGCCGGAGCAGATGCGCGGCATGACCTCGCTGGAGTTTTCCAAGCTCCTGATCGAGAAGGCCGGCGTGGCAGTCTCCCCAGGGGTCGGCTTCGGTGAATACGGCGAGGGCTACGTGCGCATCGCGCTCGTGGAGAACGAGCAGCGCACCCGGCAGGCTGCGCGCAATATCAAACGCTTCCTGACCGAGGCCGACGAGACGCTGCACAACGTCATCCCGCTGGCCTCCTCCCAGGCGCGGTGACGAAGAACGCCGTGATGCAGTGGTCTTGTCACGGGCGCGTCGCGCAGGCTAAGACAGAAGGCTGATCTGCAAGCCGGAACCTGTCTGGAGCTGTCATGCCGAAACCCCTGAGAATCGGCGTCGCGGGCGTTGGCACCGTGGGCGTCGGCGTTCTCACCATCCTGCGCGCGCATGCCGAACGGCTTGCCACGCGCTGTGGCCGGGAACTGGAGGTGACCGCCGTTTGCGCGCGCGACCGGGAGAAGCGCCGCGGGGTGGACCTCTCGCCTTTCGAGTGGTTCGGCGATCCGCGGGATATGGCGCGCAGCCGCGACGTTGACGTTGTCGTGGAGCTGATCGGCGGAGAGGGCGATCCGGCCTATGGCGCGGTCGAGGCCGCACTGGATGCGGGCAAGCACGTGGTGACGGCGAACAAGGCGCTGCTGGCGCATCACGGCGTCACGCTTGCGGAGCGGGCCGAGGCGCAGGGCGTGGCGCTGAAGTTCGAAGCGGCGGTGGCCGGCGGCATCCCCGTCGTCAAGGTGCTGCGCGAGAGTCTGCTCGGCAACGAGACCGTGCGCGTCTATGGCATCCTCAACGGCACGAGCAATTATATCCTCACGCGCATGCAACAAGAGGGGCGCGAATTCCATCAGGTTCTCGCGGAGGCCCAGGCGGCTGGCTATGCGGAGGCTGACCCAACTTTCGACATCGGTGGGCAGGACGCTGCGCACAAGCTCGCCATCCTGACCAGCCTCGCCTTTGGCACCCAGCTTGCCTTTGACAGCATTTACCTCGAGGGTATCGAGCAGATCGACGAGCAGGACATCCGCTCCGCCGATCGGCTCGGCTACCGGATCAAGCTGCTGGGCGTGGTAATGAAGACCGACAGCGGCATCGAGCAGCGCGTTCATCCCACCATGGTGCCCAAGCACACCGCGATCGCCGAGGTCGACGGCGTCACGAACGCAATCACGATCGAAGGGGATTTCGTCGGCGACATCATGCTGGTGGGACCGGGCGCCGGGGCCGGGCCCACGGCGTCGGCGGTGGTCGGAGATATCGCGGATATCGCCCGCGGCGCGAACGGCGCGCCGTTCATTGTTCCCGCTGCCAAGCTCGCGCCTTATAAGCGGGCCGCGATGCGTGCGCATGAGGGTGGCTATTATATCCGCTTCTCGGTCTATGATCGGCCCGGGGCGTTCGCGGCCATCGCGCACCGCATGGCTGAGCACGGCATCTCTCTCAAGAGCATCGTGCAAAGCCCGGACGAGGGCGAGACCGGCCAGCCCGAAGACGGCAGCGGTGTCCCCGTGCCTGTGGTGATGATCACGCATCGCACGACCGAAGCCGCCATTCGCCGCGCCTTCGATGCCATCGAGGGGGATGGGCATATCGACCGCCCGCCGCGGATGATCCGCATCGAAGGCATGTAGGCGCCCGTATCGTGTCCGCGGGGCGCTGCACCGGATAAAGTTTCCCAATCGCGACAGACAGAGCGGTCTCACGGGCCGGCGTGTGCCGGCGCCCCGCGGCAAATGCGTTCGGCGTCAGCCCTGCCGGCCATTGCAGATGGCTGCGTTTTACTGCATGATTTCCCTCATATTCGGAAACAGGACATAATGCGTAATCATGCAGGATTATGGGAGCGCGCTCTGGCTGGCCCTAGAGCTTCTTGTTTCGGGTGATCCCGAACTGCTCGAGATCATCGTGCTATCCCTGCGCGTCAGCCTTAGCGCGATGGCCGTTGCGTGTCTGATCGGATTCCCGCTCGGGGCGATCATCGCGATCAGCCGTTTTTCCGGCCGCGGTGCTGTGCTCGTGCTGATGAACGCACTCATGGGTTTGCCGCCCGTGGTCGTGGGTTTGATCGTTTATCTCGGGTTGTCGAATGCCGGGCCGTTCGGCTGGCTTCAGCTTCTCTACACGCCCACCGCCATGATCATCGCGCAGACCATCCTGATCACGCCGATCATCGCCGCGCTGTCGCGCCAGGTGGTGGAGGATCTGCACAACGAATATGCCGAGCAGTTCCGCTCGCTCGTCGTGGGGCGGTTCACGGCCATGCGCGCGCTGATCTGGGATGCGCGCATCGCGCTGCTGACGGTCGCGCTGGCCGGGTTCGGGCGGGCGACGGCAGAGGTCGGCGCGGTGATCGTCGTCGGCGGCAACATCAAGCATCTCACCCGTGTGATGACGACCACGATCGCGCTGGAGACGCAAAAAGGCGAGCTGGCGCTCGCGCTGGCGCTTGGCGCGGTGCTGATGCTGATCGCGATCGCCGTTAACGCCGCGGTGATGTCGCTGCGCGGAACCTCCGCGAGGGTGGCCTATGCTTGAGGCCCGCCCCACGTTCCATGACGCGATGTCGCGAACGGCACCCGGCGAGACCGACGCGTTGTGCCGCGCGCGCGGATTGACCTTTCGCGTGGATACCCACGCGCTCGTCGATCACGTTGACCTTGCGCTCGCGCCCGGCAGCTTGAGCGTCATCATGGGGCCGAACGGCGCGGGCAAGAGCCTGCTGTTGCGGCTGCTGCACGGTCTGATCCCGCCATGCGCCGGCGAAATCCTCTGGGGCGGCCAGCCGTTGAGCGCGGAGATCCGCAAGCGCCAGGCGATGGTGTTTCAGCGGCCCGTGCTTTTGCGTCGATCCGTGGCGGCGAATATCGACTTCGTGCTCGGCCTGCGCGGGCGCGTGGACAAGGCGCGGCGGCGCGAAATCCTCGACATGGTCGGGCTGGCGGACCGCGAGCGCCAGCCCGCGCGGCTGCTCTCGGGCGGCGAACAGCAGCGTCTCGCGCTGGGCCGCGCGCTGGCAACCAGGCCGGAGGTGCTGTTTCTTGATGAACCCACCGCCAGTCTCGACCCCGCCTCCGTGCTGATGATCGAGCAGATCGTCGCCAAGGCCCGCGCGGACCAGGGCGTCAAGGCCGTGTTCATCACCCATGACCTGGGGCAAGCCAAGCGCCTCGCTGACGATGTCGTCTTCATGCATCACGGCGAGCTGGTCGAGCACACCCCGGCGGCGCGGTTCTTCAACGAGCCGGTGTCCCGCGCGGCGCGTGATTACGTCGCCGGGCGCATCGTCTTGTAAGCCCAAGGAAGAAGGTGGAACGGAGAACGATGAAAAAAATGTTCATGAGCATGCTGGCGGGTGTTGCGCTCGCCCTGACGATGGCCGTCAATCCCGCGGCGGCCGAGGAGTCGATCATCGTCCAGTCCACGACCTCGACCCAGAACTCCGGCCTGTATGACCACATCCTGCCGATTTTCGAGGACGAGACTGGCATCCGGGTCAATGTGGTGGCCGTCGGCACCGGCCAGGCGCTGGAGAACGGCCGGCGCGGCGACGGCGACGTGCTGCTCG
>CAYFTI010000037.1:0-17951 GCA_964346065.1 uncultured Hyphomicrobiaceae bacterium | reverse complement strand
TCCCAGCGTTTGCCGCCCATCGCCTGCACCTCGGCGTAGAACTGGTCCACCAGCGCGGTCACCGGCAGCCGGGCGTCATTATTCTTTGCTTCGGACATCGCGATGCCGAGATCCTTGCGCATCCAGTCCACAGCAAAACCGAAATCGAACTCGCCGCGCGTCATGGTCTCCCAGCGGTTGTCCATCTGCCAGGACTGCGCCGCGCCTTTGGAGATCGTCTCCATGACCGCAGGAATGTCGAGGCCGGCCTTCTGCGCGAAGTGGATGCCTTCGGAAAGGCCCTGAACCAGCCCGGCGATGCAGATCTGGTTGACCATCTTGGTCAGCTGGCCCGCGCCTGCGGTTCCGAGCAGTTTCACCTTCTGGGCGTAGCAATCCATGATCGGCTGCGCGCGGGCGAAGTCTGCGTCATCGCCGCCGACCATCACGGTGAGCTTGCCGTTCTCGGCACCAGCTTGCCCGCCCGAAACCGGGGCATCGAGAAAACCGGCGCCGCGCTCCCGCGCAGCGGCGTACAACTCCCGCGCGATATCGGCCGAGGCCGTGGTATTGTCGATGAACACCGCGCCCTCGCCCAGCGTCTGGAAAGCCCCGTCAGGGCCGAGCGTGACGTCGCGAAGATCGCTGTCATTGCCGACGCAACAGAATACGAACTCCGCCCCGCGTGCCGCCTCCGCCGGGGTCGGCGCCGTCTGGCCGCCGTACTTGGCAGCCCAGTCGTCAGCCTTGGCAGCAGTCCGGTTATAGACGGTCACCTCATGACCGCCTTTTTCGCGGATGTGTCCGGCCATGGGAAAACCCATGACCCCTAGTCCAATCCAGGCCACCTTGCTCATCGCTGTCTCTCCAGTTGCTTGTTATCTGCGCGGCACAGCAGGGCGCGCGTCCCATCGCGTTTTCTAGCGCATCACGCCGGCGGCGCAAACCACAGCGGGCTTTGGCGGTCCTGCGCGTGACCGGAGCGTGGGGCGAAATTGGCTGTGTGCTGTGTCAGCACGTGTCAAGAAGAAAGCATTCTCTAACCTTATTCTCTCCACACTCTGAGGCATGATTGCAAGCCGATCGGACGGGCGATCGTCCGAATAGCGGTGTGTCGCGAAATAGTACCGAGTTTAATGAAAAATTTACCAAATCGGGGTTTCGTGAGTGATCGGGCTGGAGATGCTCGGGCTCTCGCGCTGCAATCCTTTGAAGCCGAGACCGGGCCGTTCGGTTCCAGCCCGCAAGTTTTGCATCTGGGTCAAGCTCGGGCGGGGCGCAAAAGGGTTATGGGTCGAGTGCTAATCCTGTTGGCCGCGATACCTCTGGTCTGCGCGGGCTATCTCGTGCGGGACAGCGATCTGATCGCCAGAGGCACGCTCTACGCGCAAGCTTACCTGCTCGGCGCCGGCGGATCCGATGTGGCGCGCCCCGAGCCGGTCACGGAGGTGGCGAGGGCGCGTCCGGTTCCCGCTTCTGCAACCGAGCTGTTCTACACACATGGCAAGGGGCCGCGTGCTGATCGCAGTCCGCTGCTTGACAACACGCAAACGGCGCAGAAACGCCCGCGCATGATGGTCGCTTCGATGACGCCACATGCCCGGACGGCCAGCGTGTCGGGCGAGGACAACGACCCGGCGGGCATCAACCGGACCGCGAAAGGCCAACGCCTTGCGCCGCCGGAAGGAAGCCAGGTGCTGCTGTCACACGCCAGCGCGGAGGCGCCTGGTCTTCATGGGCCGCCCTACCCGGAGTCCGACCGCGCAAGCGCCGCAATCTTCATGCTCGCGCCAACCTCGGTTTCGGGTTTCATTGACGATGAGAAGGTCGAGGATCCGGGACCGATCGCCTGGCCCGGACGGCTCCATATCGAGCAACTGAAGACGGAAGATGGCTCATCGCTGTTCGGTGGCTTCAGCGAGGAAGAGTTCCGCGTGCGCGAACTGCGCTGCATGACGGCCGCAATCTACTTCGAGGCAAGAAGTGAGTCGAGGCGCGGCCAGATCGCCGTCGCGCAGGTGGTGATGAACCGTGTTCGGGCCAATGTCTACCCGGACACCGCATGCGGCGTGATCTTTCAGGGGCAGTGGAACCGCAACGCGTGCCAGTTCTCGTTCGCGTGCGACGGCAAGCCCGAGCGGGCCGACGACAAGGTGCGCTGGCAAGAGGCCAAGCAGCTGGCCCGGGAAGTGATGCGCGGGGATCATTGGCTGTCCGATATCGGCTACGCGACGCATTACCACGCGACCTACGTGCGGCCTCACTGGGCGCCCCATTTCAAGCGCGTGAAACAGATCGGCCAGCACATCTTCTACAAGGCGCCCAACATCCGCGTGCATGTCGCCGACTTGCTCGATGACCTCTGACGACCGGAATCTGCGCCCGGGGCTTTGAAAGCGTTTTCAGCAAACGCGCGAACCGGATTTGCGTCCGAACCGGCAGGTCGGCCCAACGCCATGAAGCAGCGATAATACGAGAAATCGCAGCCCCTTCGGCTGCCTCTGGATGGACCACGGTCTAGATCGGGCATTGCCCGTGGCTCCACGACGAGGCGCAGAAAGCCAGCCGCACAAGGAAATCGCCCAGCGAGACGCCCGCGGCCTCCAGCAGCATTGCCAGCCCGACAAACAGCCCGAAAGCCAGAGCCGCCGCGGGAACATACCAGAGCCGGGACAAACGAAGCGCCCGCGTGGCATGCTGGCGTACCGACGGCCGCAGGCCGGTGGCGCCGGTCTCATACGTGTCGTGCGCGGCGTAATCCATGACGGCGGCGTCCTGAAATCCACCCTGCACATACGTCCCGCCCACCGCGTACTGCGGCCACTCCTGAGAGTAATAGCTAGCCTGCTCCGGCTCAGGTCCTGCCTCGGCTTCCGGCCAGCCATGTCCGGGATTGTCCCAGGTCTCGCGCAAGCCGGCCGCGGCTTCGGCTGCGCCCGGGGTCCATGCCGCGGCAATTCCCGCAAGGCCCCGCGTCAGGTGTATGAATGTCGGCACCAGCGTCGTGACCAACATGCCGATGACGAACAAGCCTTCGCTCAGCGGGGCTTCGTTCGCGCGCACAACGACGTCCTGCCAGTCGAACGGGGACCGCCCGGTGAGCGAAAGAATTGCGTTTATGACTTCGATGCCGTTGGGAAGCAGCACGACCAGCCCGAGGAAAAGCACGACTGCCGCCGCCAGGTCGGCAGTGAGTTCGAGGATCAGCAAGCCGGCTCCGCTCAACGTTGGGCTCACCTGCGCGACCCGGCGCAGGAAGAAGCGGGTGATGATCCACGATAACCAGTCAAGCAGCGCGTTGAACATCGGCAGCAGCACGAAGAACAGCAGGAGCAGGAACGCGAACTCGCCCGCGAACGCGAGCGCGGCGACCGTCAGGGCCAAAAGAACGCCCATCGCCGCAGCCGTGCCGGCCACCGCCAGCACACCCGCCAACGCAAAGGCGAGCGCAAAAGCTGCGATGATGGCGAGCACGATGGTTCCCGCTTCCGCGAAGGCGCCGGCGACGGTGGAAGCAATGACGAACGCGATGGCGAAGGCGATGATGACCGCAAGAGCGCCCAACACGACCCGGGCAATCAGCCGGATCAGGTCCGAGTCCCCGCCGATGAAGCGCCAGAAATTGGTGCCCGCGCGGTAGAGCAGACGGAAACCGCGTTGCGCGAGGTAGCCGGCCAGCGCCGTAACCACCGCGAATATACCGATTTCATAAAGTGCAATCTGGCCGCGTGCGGCACCGGCAACGATCAGGGTGGCAACGAACAGTACCGCCGGGTAGACGAACGCTATGGCGATGCAGCGCTCCAAGGCCTGGCCACTGGTCGATGGACCGAACCAGCCGTCAAGCCAGTTGTTGAGGTCGCGGATGGCGAGACGGTAACGGCCGAATGGCCCGACGCCGCCGAGGCGATCACGCAAGTGCGCCCGGCTCTCCGGATCGGCGAGGCGCTCTTCGACAGAGCGGCTCGGGAATGGCAGCAGCCAGACCAGGATCCAGATTAACAGGATCAGCAGGGCGACCGCCGCGCCGGTCATGCCCCAACCCTGCCAGGCGATGAAAGTGTCCGCCCCCGCTCCGGTTTCCATACTTAGTGCCCCCGGTCCAATACACAGGCCCGGACCGATGTGCCCAGGCCGTCAGGATGCGTAACGACTCGGCCCAGCCGTCGACGCGAATGGCGCGCAACGTCGGAGCATACAACCTGCGCTGACGCCAACGCCCCCTGAATACGGCACAGGTCGACGATGCCGCAAGTTTTTCGCGAGTGGCACCTGAAATGCCGGAAGCCCCTTTCCCCCGGCCCGGCCCGGAAGCGCTGCTGTCCGCTCAGTAAGACATGACCGGATCGATATCCTTGGCCTGCTTCACCCAGCCTTCGACCTGCTTCGGGCTGGGAAGTTGACGCACCAGCTTCTTCTTGTCGTTCACGTCGAGCATGGCCTTGCGGAGGTTGTCGGCCTTGCGATTGCGCAACTCCTTGACGGTATCCACTCCCGCAGCCTCAAGCAGTTCGGAGTATTCCTCGCCCACGCCCTTGATCCGCATCAGATCGCACATGTTGGCCCATTTGAGGATCTTCTTCTCATCGAGGCCCGTTTTCTCCGCGACGCTCTTGCGCCCCTTGCGCGTTGCCCCCTGTTCAAGGAGATGATGAGTCCGCGTAATACCGTGGCTGCGAAGAACCTCCGCATTCTTTGGACCAATTCCCTCGATCTTCTCTATGGCGTATCTCATATTCGCGTCTCCTCCGCTGCCGCCGAAGTCGTTATCGCAATCTCTTGCACCAACGCATGTACACCAGCGAATGTTACCGCGAGCGGTCGCGGACACAAGTGTCCAGTTGCGGCCAATGCGGGCGATCTCGTGACGTCGGCCGCTTTTTTGTGGACAATGTCGGGGCTTTCGGCTGCCGTGTCGCGATCCGTGGCACAAGTTGGATCCCCATGGCGAAGGTAACGGCCATCGTGCACCCGGTTTGAAACGCGATTCGGATGAGGCATGAGCATGACGAGCGAGGGCGGACGGGTTTTCATCGGCAAGAGCGACAAGCCGGAGCACCTGCTGCTCAGGCTCGCCAACCGGCACGGACTGATTACTGGCGCGACCGGAACCGGGAAGACGGTCACGCTGCAAATCCTCTCTGAGGGCTTTTCCGCACAGGGCGTCCCGGTGTTCTGCGCCGATGTGAAAGGCGATGTCGCCGGTCTGGCCATGGCGGGCGAATCCAAGCCGTTCCTCGAAGAACGCGCCCAGAAGATCGATTTCGACGACTACACCTATGAGGCCTTCCCGACCTGCTTCTGGGACCTGCTCGAGGAGCAGGGGCACCCGATCCGCACCACCGTTCAGGAAATGGGACCGCTGCTGATCTCGCGGCTGCTCGACCTGAACAATACCCAGGAGGGCGTGCTCAACATCGCCTTCCGCCTCGCCGCCGACGAGCAGACCCCGCTTCTGGACCTCAAGGATCTGCGCGCGATGATGGTCCAGGTTTCCGAACGTGCCAGCGAGCTGTCGGCGGAGTACGGCAACGTGTCCACGGCCTCGGTCGGCGCGATCCAGCGGGCGCTGCTCGTGCTTGAGGAGCAATCGGCGGAACAGTTCTTCGGCGAGCCGGCGCTGGATGTGCGCGACTTCATGCGCACCGCCGAGGACGGGCGCGGCATCATCAACGTGCTCGCGGCAGACAAGCTCATGGCCAACCCCAGCCTTTATGCGACATTCCTGCTGTGGCTGTTGTCCGAACTGTTCGAGGAGTTGCCCGAGGTCGGCGATCCCGACAAGCCGAAGCTGGTTTTCTTCTTCGACGAGGCGCACCTGCTGTTCGATGAAGCCCCGGATGCGCTTCTGGAAAAGGTGGAGCAGGTCGTGCGGCTCGTGCGATCGAAGGGCGTCGGCGTCTATTTCGTCACGCAGAACCCGCTGGACGTGCCCGACACCGTCTCCAGCCAGCTCGGCAACCGTATCCAGCACGCCCTGCGCGCCTACACCCCGCGCGAGCAGCGCGCGGTCAAGGCCGCCGCGACAACCTTCCGCCCCAATCCGGACATCGACACCGAGCGCGCGATCATGGACCTTGGCGTGGGCGAGGCGCTGGTCTCCACGCTCGACCAAAAGGGGCGGCCCTCGGTGGTCGAGCGCACGCTGATCCGGCCGCCCTCCTCGCGGCTTGGACCGATCACCATTGGCGAACGCGAGGCCATCATCGCGCAAAGCCCGCTCGGGGAGCGGTACGGCGAGGCGCTGGACCGCGAATCGGCCTACGAGATTCTCAAGGCCAGGCGGACGCGCAAGGCCGAGGCCGCGGCCGCCGGTGAAGGGGATCAGGGTGATTACGATCGGGCCGGGGAATTCCGCATCCCGAAGCGCCCCGGCAGCGATGAAAAGGCGGAACAACCCAAGAAGACAAGCTCGTCCGGGCGGCAAAGCCCGGTTGAGGCGTTCTTCAAGTCCTTCCTGCGCTCACTCGGCACGGTGCTGCCAAAGCTGCTGGAACGGATGCTGCGCCGGAGGATGCGGTGACACGGCGCCTGACTCGGCTGGCTGCCCTGTTGATCGCACTGGTGATTGCGTCACCGGCCAGCGCCAATGAGAGGCCCGGCGACTTCGACTATTACGTCCTGGTGATGTCGTGGTCGCCCACCTACTGCCAGACGGAAGGCCGTGGCAGCCGGCAATGCGCCGGCCCATCCCGTCACTTCGTCTTGCATGGGCTGTGGCCTCAGTATCGCCGCGGCTGGCCGGATTATTGCGAAACCGACAGCAGGCCATGGGTGCCGGAACGGTTGGTCGATGACATGTCGGACATCATGCCCGGGCGCGGGCTGATCATTCACCAGTATCGCAAGCACGGCACCTGCAGCGGCCTGAGCCCGGGCAATTATTTCGACGCCGCGCGGCGCGCCTTTGCGTCGATCCGTGTCCCGCAGCGCTTCAGGCGTGTATCACAGCCGCTGCGCCTCACGCCGGGAGAGATCGAGCGACGCTTTCTGCAGGCCAACCCGGACTTGCGCGCGGACATGATCTCCATTGGCTGCGGGCCACAGCGTCTGCGCGACATCCGCGTTTGTTTTTCAAAGGAATTGGAGCCGGTCTCCTGCGGCACCAACGAAGCCCAAGGCCGGCTTTGCCGGAGCCAGCGCACGCGCGTTCCGCCAATGCGCTAAGCCCTGCGCCCGCGTCCAGCCCGCGCGCGGCGCTCCGCCTTCGGCGGCTCATCGAACAACGCCGCGAGTTGGTCAGTCATCGCGCCGGCGAGTTCTTCCGGGTCGGCGATTGTGACCGCGCGCTTGTAATACCGGGTGACATCATGGCCGATGCCGATGGCGATAAGTTCGACGTCCGACCGCGTCTCGATTTCGCCGATCACTTCGCGAAGATGCTGTTCAAGGTAAGTCCCGGCGTTCACGGAAAGCGTGGAGTCGTCAACCGGCGCGCCGTCCGAGATGACCATCAGAATACGGCGTTGCTCGGGACGCCCGGCCAGCCGGCGATACGCCCAGGCCAGTGCCTCGCCGTCGATATTTTCCTTCAGCAGCCCCTCGCGCATCATCAGCCCGAGATTGCGCCTGGCGCGCCGCCATGGCTCTTCCGCTGCCTTGTAGACGATATGGCGCAGATCGTTCAGCCGGCCTGGATGCCGTGGCTTGCCCGCCGCCAGCCAGCGTTCGCGTGACTGCCCGCCTTTCCACTGGCGCGTGGTGAAGCCGAGGATTTCGACTTTCACCCCGCAACGCTCCAGCGTGCGCGCGAGGATGTCGGTGCAGCATGCGGCCACCATGATCGGGCGCCCGCGCATCGAGCCCGAATTGTCGATAAGCATGGTCACGACGGTGTCGCGGAATTCGGTCTCGCGCTCGGCCTTGAAGGATAGCGGCTGGGTCGGGTCGGTGGCGACGCGCGCCAGCTTCGCCGTATCCAGGATGCCCTCTTCGAGATCGAACTCCCAGCCGCGATGCTGCTGGGCCATGAGACGCCGCTGCAAGCGGTTAGCGAGCCGGCTGACCGCCAGATTGTGGCTGGACAACTGCTTGTCGAGAAAGCTGCGCAGCCGGGTCAGTTCCTCGCTGTCGCACAGAGCCGGGGCGGCGATGGTTTCGTCAAACTCGGACGTGAAGACCTTATAGCCGAAATCATCCGGCGCCTCGATCACGGAGGTGTTGGGCCGGCGCGGCGGGCCTTCGGTGCGCTCGCTTCCATGCTCGTTCTCATCGAAGCGATCCATCTCCGCGAAGTCGCTGACGTCGGTCTCCTCGGCGCCCTGCGCTTCGGCCGACTGTTCCTCCTCGGATTCGGCGGGCTGCTGGTCGTCCTCGCCGCTTTCCTCGTTCTGCGTCTCGCTCTGCTCGCTGTCGGTCTCGTCCTCGGCTTCGCTCTGTTCCTCGCGGTCATGCGACTGGTCCTCGGCGAGGTCGAGCGCCACGAGCATGTCGCGCAGGATCCGCCCGAAACTTTCCTGGTCGTCCACCGCGCGGGTCAGGTCCTGCATCAGGTTACCGGCCTGCTGCGCGATCACGGGGCGCCAGGCATCGCAGATCGGCTTCGCCTTTTCGGGCGGGGCCGCGCCGGTCAATGCCTCGCGCACCAGAAGCGCAAGCGCCTCGTCCGCCGGCGCGTCCGCATTCTCGGTGACGTTCCGGGCCGGCGCATCGTCGTAGCGGGCGTTGGTCTTGGCGCTCAGGTTATCCGCCACCCCGCGCATGCGCTGGGCCCCGACCGCTTCGACGCGGGCCTGTTCGACGGCCTCGAAGACCGCCCTCGCATCACTTGAAGTGGGTGCAAGCCGGGCATGCAGCTTGCCGTCGTGACATGCTGCGTTGAGCGCCAGGGCGTCCGCGTGGCCGCGAACGACCGCCAGATCCGCCGGCGAAATACGTCCCGGAAGTTGCGGCACCCGCATAGTGTCGCCGTCCCGGCCGGGCGCGTCGGACGTGAACGTGACCTTGATTTCAGGGTCACCGGCGATCGCGCGTGCTGTCCCGCTGATCGATCGGCGCAGCGGTTCCGCGAGGTCTGGCTTGCGTTTGGCCTGAGTGGGCATGGCTTCGCGTGGTTACGACACAACGACGTTGGAGCCCGCCGGCGGCAGCTCTTCGCCGAAGCAGCGCTGATAGAACTCCGACACAAGGCCGCGTTCGAGCTCGTCGCACTTGTTCAGGAAGCTGAGCGTGAATGCCGTTGCAAGCTCGCCGAAAATCTCGGAGTTCTCCGCCCAGGTGATGACCGTGCGCGGGCTCATGACTGTTGAAAGATCACCGTTGATGAAGGCGTTGCGCGTCAGGTCGGCCAGGCGCACCATCTTCGAGAGGGTCTCACGGCCCTCCGGCGTGTCGAAGGTTTTCACCTTCGCTGCCGCAATCCCCACTTCCTCGTCGTGCGGCAGATAGTTGAGCGTGACCACGATCGACCAGCGGTCCATCTGGCCCTGGTTGATCTGCTGCGTGCCGTGATACAGCCCCGACGTATCGCCCAGACCGACGGTGTTGGTCGTGGCGAAAAGACGGAAAGCCGGGTGGGGGCGGATCACGCGGCTCTGGTCAAGGAGCGTCAGCCGGCCCGAGACCTCCAGCACGCGCTGAATGACGAACATGACATCCGGCCGGCCGGCGTCGTATTCATCGAACACAAGGGCAACATTCGACTGCAGTGCCCACGGCAGGATCCCTTCGCGGAACTCGGTCACCTGTTGGCCCTCGCGCACGACGATCGCATCCTTGCCGACGAGGTCGATGCGGCTGACATGGCTATCCAGGTTCACCCGCACGCAGGGCCAGTTGAGGCGAGCGGCCACCTGCTCGATATGCGTCGATTTGCCCGTGCCGTGATAGCCCTGCACCATGACGCGGCGGTTATGCGCGAAACCGGCCAGGATCGCCATGGTGGTTTCCTTGTTGAACAGATAATCGGAATCGAGGTCCGGCACATGGGGGCCGCTCTGGGAAAAGGCCGGCACTTCCATGTCACTGTCGATCCCGAATACCTGGCGCACCGACACCTTCATGTCGGGCATGTGTTCTACCGCCGCCGTCTCAGCACTCATCAGCAATCATCCAGATTTGTTTCGATGTCCCGGCACTCTGCACCGTGCGCACGTTCGCGCAGCGCCGGTTTTCAAGGGTGTCCACTCCGTGAGGTTGGTATGAGGATCGCTCAGCACAAGCCAGACTTCTTGAGATAGTTGTAAGCCTGGATAACCTCGCGCAACTTGTCTTCGCAGCTCCTGTCGCCGCCATTCTGGTCGGGGTGCAACGTCATGACCAGACTTTTGAAGTGCGAACGGATGTCGCTCGCCGTGGCGTCATCATCGAGACCGAGCACGCGTAGCGATTTGCGCTGAGCATTGTGAAGCTGGCGCCGCGGCTTGTCGGAGGCCTCGCCGGAATCCGCGTCATCCCCGAAGATCCCCAGCGGGTCCGAGACATCGAAAGCATAGGCATAGGCGCGCCAGTCACGCTGCTTGCCGCCGGAACCGCCCTTGCCCATGCCGACATTCCATGTCGGCCGATGGCCCGTCATCGCCGATTCCTGGAAGCTGGCGATTTCCTCGTCGCTCATGCCGCGAAAATAATTGTACTGTTGGTTATACGCGCGGACGTGCTCCTTGCAGTAGCGGAAATACTGCCCTTCCCGGCCGCGTCCTTTCGGCGCGCGATGCTCGCCCGCGCGCGAACACCCCGGCCATTCGCAGCGCTGCTGCGTCTGCGCTTCTCCGGTCTGTCGTTCCGGCTTCACCCGGATGCGGTCAAAAATTGGCGAGTCGAGCTTCATTGACGTTGCCTGAGCTTTCGCCTGTATATGGCGCCGAAGTATGCTGCTTCGTGATGTCCGGCACAAGCGGGTCTGGACTTGAGATTGTTTCACTCGCACGACCGGACTACAAAGCGGGTGCAAAGGCTCAATACAACCCTGAGAGTGCCGCATGTCAGTGGAAGAATCCATCCGCCAGCGCCTTGATGAGGCGTTTTCACCCACCGTTTTGCGCATAGAGAACGATTCCGCGCGCCACGCCGGTCATCAGGCCATGCGCGAGCATGATCCGCAGGTGCCGGGGGAGACGCATTTTTCAGTGCATGTCGTCTCCGAAGCCTTCGAGGGCAAGTCGCGTCTGGAGCGCCACCGGATGGTGAACGACGCGCTCGCCGCCGAACTCGCCGGCCCGATCCACGCCCTGAACATCAAGGCGCAGACACCTTCGGAAGTCTAGCTCTGCATCACCAGGCTATTACAGGCCGCGGCAAGCACCTTGCGCATGACGCTCGGGAGCGCCTCGCCGGGCAGATCGGTCGAGGCCGCCCAGCGGCATCCTTCTGGCGCAGGAGTGACCGCGGGAACCTCGGCCGTGTAGACCCGAAGAGCCAGATGGAAATGCGTGAAGGTATGCGTGACAGGCGCCAGCACAGGACGCCAGTGCGCAGCGATCGGGGCTTCGGCGACAAGCGCGGCGTCTTCACGCTTTTCGGGGTGCCACTGCGTCGTGGGCGGCTCCATCATCCCGCCGAGCAGACCCGTTTCCGGCCGACGCCGTAGCAGGACGTACCCGTCGGAGCGCCATGCCACGAACGCCGCCCCGTGCCGCCTCGGCCGTTCCGCCTTGGGCGCGCGCAGCGGCAAGGTCTCGGCCACGCCTTCTGCCCGAGCGCGGCAATCGGCCCGCAACGGGCAGCGCGCACATGCGGGTGTACGCGGGCTGCAGATCGTCGCCCCGAGGTCCATCATCGCCTGCGCGAAATCACCCGGTCGCTGCGTCGGTGTCAGCGTCTCGGCGCATGCGCGCAGCCTGGGCTTGGCGCCCGGCAACGTCTCGCGCACAGCGAAAAGCCGCGAGATCACCCGCTCTACATTGCCATCCACGACGGTTGCCGGCTGATCGAACGCGATCGCTGCGATCGCCGCCGCCGTGTACGGCCCTATGCCAGGCAGCTTGCGCAGCTCCGCTTCGGTGTGCGGAAACTGCCCGCCAAAGTCATCTGCGATGATCCGCGCTGTCTTGTGCATGTTTCGCGCTCGGGCATAATAGCCCAGCCCGGCCCAGGCGGCGAGCACATCCTCAACACGCGCCCGCGCCATGTCCGCAACAGTGGGCCAGCGTGCCAGAAACGCCTGGTAGTAGGGCGCAACCGCCTTCACTGTTGTCTGCTGGAGCATCATCTCCGATAGCCAGACATGGTACGGATCGGCCCGCTCGCCCGGGGGCGTGCGCCACGGCAGATCCCGCCGCGCCGCGTCGTACCAGCCAAGCAACTCTCCCGCGATATCCACTGGCTGCCTCCGCGCCACCTGCACCTCCCGTGCGAATCGGTATTGTTACGCGCACAGCGTTTTGACATGGGGGACAATCATGGCGCAAACGACGCCCGAGAAAACGTCCCAGAGGCGCAGAGCGCGTGCGTGCGCGCCATCGGGATCGCCCAATTTCACGCCCGACAGACGCGGCGGCTATTCCGCTCCCAAACGGGCTGGCGCATTCACGCCGCGCCTCACCCGTCCGGCATTCGAGAAATACGGTTTCCCCGCCGCTGCGCTGCTCACGGACTGGGCGGCAATCGCCGGCGCTGACCTGGCCAGTTACACAAGTCCGGAACGCCTGAAATGGCCGCGACAGCCGGATGCGCCGGAAGACGCGCGGGGGCAACCGGCGGCGACGCTCGTGCTGCGCGTGGAAGGGCCGCGCGCGATCGAACTGCAGCACCGCCTTCCCCAGCTCATCGAGCGCATCAACAGCTATTTCGGGTTTCGCGCAGTCGCCCAGATCCGGCTCTACCAGGCGCCATTGGAACGCGGCAGAGGGCCGCGCCAGCACCCGCCGAAAATCACCCCGCGGACGGATCGTCACGGGCTGCTGAAGACCGTTCAGAACCCGCGTCTTCATGCGGCGCTCGCGCGGATCGCGGCTGCGATTGACGCCTGAACCGCCCTTTGTCTATGTTGCAGGGCAGCAACACAATTTTGTGACTCTCCACGCTCGGCAGATTCCATGGGATTGCCGCTGACGAGCCGCTTTCTTGCCCTACCTTGCGACTAGTTGGCGAACAAATATAAGTTGTTCAAAAAGGCGTGGTCCGTCCGCGTACAGGCCCGATTCTCAAGATCAGGAGTGCCCCCATGACGCAATCCCGTTCCACGGCTCAACTGGTGTTCCGGCCCACGGTCGCTGTCGCCGGCATATCGGTACTTGGCGTGATCATGCTCAGCGCGCTGCACGAAGTTTCGGCGCCGCCCGTCGATGCGCGCGAGACCAGCAGCACGCAATCCACGGGGATTGCCGTGCAGACTGGCCAGAGCTCAGGTCAAGGCCAGGCGGGCACCCAAGCCGCCAAGACGCAACCCAGCGGCGAGGAGCTTGCAGAGAAGCCGTCCGAACTGGAGGTTGCTTCTGCCGAGACCGAGGCTGCCTCAGCAAACAGTGCCAGCGCCCAGGGCAGCCTGGACGACATCGTCCTCGGCGACGCCGACGCGCCGGTCACCGTGATCGAATATGCGTCAATGACCTGCCCTCATTGCGCCTCGTTCCACGCGGAAACCCTGCCGAAGCTCAAGGAGCAGTACATCGATACCGGCAAGGTGAAATTCATCATGCGCGCGTTCCCGCTGGACGACCTGGCGGCAGCGGCATTCATGCTCGCGCGGTGCGCCGATCACGACAAGTACTACGCCTTCATCGACATGCTCTTCAAAAAGCAGAAACAGTGGGCGAACGCCGAAAATCCGGTCGCGGAATTGCGCCAGATCACCAAGGTCGCGGGCTTCACGAAACAGAAGTTCGACCGCTGCCTGCGCGATCAGCGCACGCTGGATTACATCACGCGGGTGCGCGAGGCGGGAAGCCAGCAATATGATATCAACTCCACTCCCACTCTGATCGTCAATGGTCAGAAGCTCGTGGGCGATCAGTCGATCGAGGCGCTTCAGCAGGCGATCGACCCGCTGCTCGACGAAACCGAAGAGAGCTGAGATCCGCTCGGCAGTGGGAATTGATATGGCTCGCCGTCGTGCTCGCGCGCTTGTCTGTGCAAGCCTCCGGCGTGTCGCTGCGCTGGCAGGTGCCGCGGTGATCATGGCAGGTTGCGCCGGCTCTCAGGCCACGCAACCGCGTTCTCTGGAAGCCATGATCGCCGCCGGCGGCGGGCCGACGCTCGAGATGCTCGAAAAGCCGGGGCCGCTGGGCGATCGGACGATGGGCGACCCCGACGCGCCGGTCACCGTTATCGAATACGCATCGCTCACCTGCCCCTATTGCCGCCGCTTTCATGCGGATGTTTTCCCGAAGTTCAAGCGCAACTTCATCGACACCGGCAAGGTGCATTTCATATTCCGCGAATTCCCGATCGGGCGCACGGCGGGAACCGCGGCCGTCGCCGCGCGCTGCGTACCCGAGGACCACTACTTCGCCGCCAACTGGAAGTTCCTGGCCAATCAGCGGCAATGGGTCTCCCAGGATGTCCGCCCCGACGCGATCTACAAAATTGTGCAGGAATTCGGCCTCGACAGAGCCGCGTTTGACACCTGCCTTCAGAATCAAACGATAATCGCCAAGCTGAAGCAGGTTAAGGAGCGCGGGCGCAAGCTCGGGGTGACGGCGACGCCAACCATCTTCGTGAATACCGAGAAACGCCGCGGCGGGGTCGGTTACGAAGACCTCGTCAAACTGATCGAGGCGGCGTCTGAACAGTCGGCGACCCAAGGCTAGGCCCGGCTCCACTCGCTTTCTGGCATCGTTTCCGATCGAAAGGGCGTCTGCCGTGCAAGTCACCCGCCTGAAACTTCTGGGCTTCAAATCCTTCGTCGAGACAACCGAGCTGGTGATCGAGCCCGGGCTGACAGGCGTGGTCGGCCCCAATGGTTGCGGAAAGTCCAACCTGCTGGAGGCCCTTCGGTGGGTGATGGGCGAGACCTCCTACAAGTCGATGCGCGGATCGGCGATGGACGATGTCATCTTCTCCGGCACCGATTCCCGCGCCTCGCGCGACACCGCCGAAGTCACGATTTATCTCGACAACAGCGACCGGCGCGCCCCGGCCGCCTTCAACGACGGCGACACGGTCGAGATCACGCGAAAGATCGTCCGCGAGTCCGGCTCGACCTACAAGGTCAACAGCCGCGAGGCGCGTGCGCGCGACGTTCAGCTCCTCTTCGCCGACGCCGCAACCGGCGCGCGCTCCCAGGCGCTCGTGCAGCAGGGGCGGATCGGCGAGATCGTCAGCGCCAAGCCGCAGCAGCGCCGCCGCATCCTCGAGGACGCCGCGGGCATTGCCGGGCTGCATGGCCGCAGGCACGAGGCCGAACTGCGCCTGAAGCACGCCGAGTCAAACATGGAGCGGCTTCAGGACGTGATGGGCCAGGTCAACCAGCAGCTCCAGAGCCTCAAGCGCCAGGCCAGGCAGGCGCGCAAGTACCGGGAGATTTCCGAAGAGTTGCGCAAGGCGGAAGCCGTCCAGCATCACATCCTGTTCCAGCAGGCCAACGAGAAGGTCGCCGAGCAAGAGGCCGCGCTGCAGGAGGCGATGCGCGAGGTCGGCAAGCTCACCCAGGCCGAGTCGGCGGCAACGCGCGCGGAAAGCGACGGCAGCGAGACGATCCAGCCGCTGCGCGACGAGGAGGCGACCCGTGCCGCCGTGCTTCACCGCCTGCAGGTCGAACAGCAGACGCTGGAGCAGGAGGAAGAGCGCGCCGCAAACCGGCAGAAAGAGCTTGAGCAGCGCATAGAGCAGATCGGCACCGACATCGCCCGTGAACGCGAGATGATGGAGGACGCCGCGCAGACCATCAGCCAGCTTGAGGCGGAAGAGGCTGCGCTGCGCCAGCAGGAGGGCGGCGATGATGGGCGCGCGGACGCCGCGCAGGCGGTCGAGGCGGCTGGCCGGGAGCTGGAAACCGCCGAGCAGCGCCTGTCCGACCTGACCGCGCAGGCCGCGGATTTACGCGCGCGCCGCCGCGAACTGGAAGGGCAGATCTCGCAGGCCGAAAAGCGCATCGCCAGCCTGAGCGAGCAGCAGGAGCGGATCGCACGCGAGCTGGCGGAGCTGGACGCCGCGTTGGGCGAACAGTCCGAAATCGCCACGCTGCAAGCCGAGGTGAGCCGGCTGAACGAGGCCGTCGCCGATGTCGAGACCCGCACGGGCGAGGCGGAGACCGCCCTTGCCGACGCCCGCCAGCGCGAGAAGGAGGCGGGCGAACACGCCAGGCAGACACGGCTGAACGCGCGCCAGCTCGAAACCGAGGCGGCCACGCTCATAAAGCTGCTGCGTCCGGCTGATAGCGATCAGTGGCGGCCGATCGTCGACGAGATCCGTGTCGCACCCGGTTACGAGACCGCGCTCGGCGCCGCGCTAGGCGATGATCTGGACATGCCCGCCGATTCCCGCGCGCCGGCGCATTGGGCCGGCACCGGCGACGCAAGCGGCGACCCCGCCCTGCCCGGCGGCGCGCGTCCCTTTACCGACTTCGTCCACGCGCCGGACGTGCTGACGCGGCGCCTGCGCCAGATCGGGCTGGTCGACCCGGCCGACGGACCGCACCTGGCACGGATGCTCGCGCCCGGCCAGCGCCTGGTGACGACACGTGGCGACCTCTGGCGCTGGGATGGCGTGCACGCCGCCGCTGATGCGCCCACCGCCGCGGCCAAGCGGCTTGCCGAGCGCAACCGGCTGGACGAGCTTTCCGCCGAGGTCGAAACGCTGCGCCAGCGCGCCGACGAAGCGGAAGTCCAGCAAAAGCAGGCGGCCGAGCACGCCGCCACCCTCGCCGAGGAGGAAAAACGCCTTCGCGCGCAATGGCGCGAGACTCAAGGCCAACTCTCGCGCGCCCGGGACGCGCTGGCGAAAGTCGAGCGGGAGGCGCAGAAGACGGGGCAGAAGCGGGCCGCGCTCGTGGAGGGGCAGACCCGCACCGCCGCCGATCTGGAAGAGGCGCAGGGGCAGCTTGCCGAGGCGCGCGAAGCAATCGCCGGCCTCACCGACGCTACCGATCTTGAGACCGCCGTAAGCGAAGCCCAGGCCGTGGTCAGCGCGAAGCGTGATGCCCATTCGCGGGCGAGATCCGAACTCGACGGCATAGAGCGCGAGCGCAAACAGCGCGCGCAACGCTTGCAGAGCATTTCATCGGAAATGGCCCGCGCGGCAAAACGCCGCGACGCCGCGAGCACCCAGATCAGCGATCTGGAAAAGCGCGCGGAGGAAGCGAAGGCTGAACTGGCAGAACTCTCTGGCGTGCCGGAGGCCGCGGCACAGCGCCGCGAAAAACTGTTCAACGAGATTTCGCAGGCTGAGACCGCCCGCAAGGCGGCCGCCGACAAACTGGCCGAGGCGGAATCATCGCTGCGTGACAATGCGAAGCATCTGCGCGAGATCCAGAACCAGCTGAGCGAGGCGAAGGAAAAACGCGCGCGCATCGAAGCCCAGCTCGAAGCCGCCCGCCAGCGCCGCTCCGAGCGCGCTCACGCGATCCGCGACAACCTGGAATGCGCGCCGGAGGAGTGCCTGCAGATTGCCGGCCTGACGCCTGACGCTGCCCTGCCCGATCCCGACGATCTCGATCAGCGCATCCACAAGCTGCGCAACGACCGAGAGCGCCTCGGCGGGGTGAACCTGCGCGCGGAAGAAGAAGCGCAGGAACTCGAAGAGCAATACGGCGGGATGCAGCAGGAGCACGCGGACCTGGAGCAGGCCATCTCCAAGCTGCGCGGCGGTATTGCCAGTCTGAACAAGGAGGGTCGCAAGCGCCTTCTGGATGCATTCGAAACGGTCGACAACCACTTCCAGCACCTGTTCAGCGTGCTGTTCGCCGGGGGCGAGGCGCGGCTGGAACTGATCGAATCCGACGACCCCCTCGAAGCCGGGCTGGAAATCGTCGCCCGTCCGCCGGGCAAAAAGTCGCAGGTGCTCACGCTGCTGTCCGGCGGAGAAAAGGCGCTGACGGCGCTGGCGCTGATCTTCGCGGTGTTCTTGACGAACCCGTCGCCGATCTGCGTGCTGGA
>CAYFTI010000036.1:12814-18794 GCA_964346065.1 uncultured Hyphomicrobiaceae bacterium | reverse complement strand
CCTCCAGTGCGCGCGCCTCCATCTCGCGGCGCTCGGCGTTCAGCGCGTCCAGCCGCGCGGCGATCTCGGCCGCTTCGCTCGGGTCGTCACTGGCCAGCAGGCGCGCGCCAAGACCCGCATCACCGATGCGCCCGCCAGCATTGATGCGCGGGCCGAGCAGATAACCCAGATGATATGGCTCGGGCGGCTTGTTCAGCCCCGCAGCGTCAGCAAGCGCCCGTAGCCCCGGATTGCGCCGGCGACGCATCACCTTCAACCCTTGCGAGACCAGCGCCCGATTCACGCCGGTGAGCGGCACCACGTCGCAGACAGTGGCAAGGGCAACGAGGTCAAGCAGGCTCATCAGGTCCGGGCCGGCGTCTTCTCCGGCCGCGCGCAGATGCCGGGCTGTCTCGACCAACAGGAGGAAGGCGACACCGGCGCCGGCCAGATGCCCTTGTCCGCTGAGATCGTCCTCGCGGTTCGGGTTGATGACGGCATGGGCCGGCGGCAGCGTCTCGTCGGCCTGATGATGGTCGACCACGACAACATCCGCGCCGAGCTTGGCCGCCGCGGCGATCGGCTCAAAGCTCAGCGTACCGCAATCCACCGTGACGATCAGCATGGCCTCGGCGGCCAGCGCCTCCATTGCCGCCACGTTCGGGCCATAGCCTTCGCTAAGCCGATCCGGGATATAAACGCGAACGTCAAGGCCGTGCGCGCGCAGGAACCGCGCCAGCAGCGCCGACGACGCCGCGCCGTCCACGTCATAGTCTCCGAATACGGCCACGGCCTCGCCCCGCCGGATTGCCTCGGCAAGTCGTGCCGCACCAGCCTCCATGTCGCGAAGCGCCGCGGGGTCGGGCAGGAGATCGCGCAGGGTGGGGCTAAGCCAGGTGTCGATGTCGTCGGGTGTCGCGCCACGCGCCGCAACCACGCGCCCGAGCAATTCCGGCAGGCCGTGCCGCTGCGAAATCGCCGTGGCGAGAGCGGCTTTTTCCGGGGTCAGACGGTCGATCCAGCGCAGACCGCGGACAGAATTCGTTACGCCGAGAAACACGTCGTCATGGCTGGAGTCGATCGATGAGACAGGAGAAACGGCCATCATGGGACTCGCGTGGTGGATACACGCTGATGCTAGCCGATTCTGTGCATTGACGGGCGAGCTGTGGAAAAACGGGAGAGTCCGCTCTAGCCGGCAGGCAGGTGCTTGTGCTGTGTGGCGACCCAGCGCACGGATCCCCGGGCACTGCGCATCGCGAGGGTATGCGTATGGATGCCGTTAGCGTCGGAAAGGACCCCGCGCAGGAGCGCCCCGCCGCTGATGCCGGTCGCCGAGAACACGATATCACCGGCGGCCAGTTCGTCGGCGCTATACTTGCGATGCGGGTCCAGTTCGCTCGCGGACACGAGCTGTCGCTGATCGTTGTTCAGGGGCGTGAGCCGCGCCTGCATCTGCCCGCCCATGCAACGCAACGCCGCGCCGGCGATCAGCCCTTCTGGCGCGCCCCCCATGCCCATGTAGATGTCGAGGCCGGTGAGATCCGCGCGCGCTGTCTCGATAACAGCGGCGATATCGCCGTCGCTGATAAGCCGCACGGCCGCGCCGGTCTCTCGCAGCGCCGCAATCAGGGTGCCGTGGCGCGGGCGGTCGAGCACGCAGACAGTGATGTCTTGTGTTCTCACACCCTTGGCCTGGGCCAGTGCGTGCAGATTGTCCGCGGGCGACGCGTCCAGATCGACGATCCCGTCGGGGTATCCGGCGCCGACGGCTATCTTTTCCATGTAAACGTCCGGCACGCTGAGCAGGCTGTCCGGCAAGCCCATGACCACGGCGGACATGGCATTGGGCAGCGCCTTTGCGCACAGAGTCGCGCCTTCAAGCGGGTTAATGACGAGGTCGATCCGCGGTCCGCCCGCGCCGACCGTTGCGCCGGGGCTCAAGCTGCCATCCTCGGGTTCATCGGCGCCGACCATGATATGTCCAGCCGCTTCCAACCGCGCCAGCTCCGTGAGCAGTGTCCGCGACGCGGCCGCAATGGCTTCCGCCTCATCACCCCGCCCCCGATGCGTCGCGGCCGAGATCGCGGTCGCCTCGGTCATCTGCAAAGCGGAGAGCAGCAGGCCATCGGGAAGCATCGTTTTCGAGTCCGTCACGCGCGGCTCCCTTCCATGCCACTGGTCGCTGTTCGGCGCGACAGGCGCTGCCGTCAGGTCACGGTAATCGACCTCGTGACGTTCCACGTGTTTCCGTTCCCGTCACGCCAAGTGAATGCGAATTCCCCCGATTGTTCAACCCGCACGGGGAATGCGAGATACGGATTGGCAGAGATGGCCGGGTGGAACCTGGCGCGGAAGACCTCCGCGCCATCAAACAAGGCAGTGAACTCCTCGATGATGTTGCGCGCGATCGGTTCGCCTGTCTGCGGGTCGCTTCCTTGCCCGCTTTCCATTGGGTGCGCGATCAGCGTCTGGATTTCGATCGTCTCTCCCGCCGCTGCCGTTTCCGGCATCTTGACCCGCGGTTCGCCTGAAAAAGCCATCTCAACCTTTTCTTGTTCGATCTGCCGACAGCTTACTCGCCGCAGCAGCCGACCACAACTTCGATCCGGCGCCGCCCGATGAAGGCCTTGCCTCTGTTCGTCTGAGCCAGCGCCACGATTTCCTGGGTGCGAAGCAGCCGCATCCGGCTGGAGGCGCGGGCTTCGCCGCTCAGCGCGTTAAAGTAGAAGGAGGCAACCGGCGCCGTGTCATTGTCCGTGGCGATCACGTGGACGACCTCGACGAAGTCGGTCCCGCCCATCGGATGATCGACCGCGACGGTGAACGGCACAAGGTTCCCGTTCTCCGCGACCTCGGGCAAATCGAGTGTGACCTTGTCCTCAACCGCTTCCTGTCCATCCAGAAGCCTGTCGAGATAAACACGCCAAGCCTTTGGGGGAGTCGAGCCATGCGCGCGCGACGCGTTCAGAGCGAGCCCCACGGCGGCAACAGCACCCACGGCCATGCCGGTGAAGCGGCGGCGATTGAGAAGCGTCCAGGGATGGGCGCGATCGGTCATACCGCTCCCAGTCGATGGTAAGCGAGAAATCGTGAGGTGGCGACGTTTCAAAGCGCCTGCAAGACGTGACATTGGCGCATTCATCGTCGAGTTGGCAATGGAAATGACGGCCGATTGCGTCCAAATTTTGTGCTAATGCGAAACGCAAGGAAGTTTCGCGCGGGGGCGTTTCCCCTGGCCGCCGGAGACGCCTGCGCGAGGCGTGCGCAACTTTCCTAAAGTTGACATGGGGGACGATGCGATCGCGCCATACCCTCTCGTGCCACGGCCCATGTTTTCGCAGCGGCTCTTGCTGCAATGCAAAAAACTCTTGAAATCGATTAATGATTGGCCAACGATCATTGGGCCTGCGGATTAGGCAATACCGTACAGGACCGCGAGTGCGGTGTGCGTGCGAGAGTGCCCAAGGAGACAGACCAATGAGCGAACCCGCCGTCGCCAATACCGCCCCGGGCGGGCAGGAGTACAAGGATCTCTACGAAATTGGCGAGATCCCCCCGCTGGGACACGTACCGAAGTCGATGTACGCCTGGGCTCTTCGCAAGGAACGCCATGGTCCGCCCGAACAGGCGATGCAGCTGGAAGTCGTGCCGACCTGGGAACTCGACAGCCATGAGGTACTCGTCCTCGTCATGGCGGCGGGCGTCAACTACAACGGCGTTTGGGCCTGCCTCGGCCAGCCGGTCTCCACGCTCGACATCCACAAGAACCCTTATCAGGTCGCCGGCTCGGATGCCGCCGGCGTCGTCTGGGCCGTAGGCTCGAAGGTCACGCGCTGGCAGGTCGGTGACGAGGTCGTCATCCACTGCAACCAGGACGACGGCGACGACGAGGAATGCAACGGCGGCGACCCGATGCTCTCGCCGAGCCAGCGCAACTGGGGCTACGAGACGCCTGACGGCTCCTTCGCGCAGTTCACGCGCGTGCAGGATCGCCAGCTGATGAAGCGTCCGCCGCATCTCACCTGGGAAGAATCCGCGTGCTACACTCTGACACTCGCCACCTCTTACCGGATGCTGTTCGGCCACCGTCCGCATGTGCTGCGCCCAGGCCATAATGTGCTGGTCTGGGGCGCGAGCGGCGGCATCGGCTCCATGGCGATCCAGCTCTGCGCCACCTCCGGCGCGAACGCGATCGGCGTGATCTCGGATGAGGACAAGCGCGAATTCGTTCAGTCGCTCGGCGCGAAGGGCGTGATCAACAGAAAGGATTTTGATTGCTGGGGCGAGATGCCCAGTGTCGGCACGGAGGAATACAAGGCCTGGGTCCAGGAGGTCCGAAAGTTCGGCAAGGCGATCTGGGACGTCACCGGCAAGGGCGTGAATGTCGATTTCGTCTTCGAGCACCCCGGCGAGGCGACGTTCCCGGTCTCCGTGTTCGTCGTCAAGCGCGGGGGGATGGTCGTGATCTGCGCCGGCACCACGGGATACAAGCTGACACTCGACGCGCGCTATCTCTGGATGCATCAAAAGCGTGTGCAGGGCTCGCACTTCGCCAATCTGATGCAGGCCTCGCAGGCCAACAAGCTGATGCTGGAACGTCGCATTGATCCGTGCATGTCGGAGGTGTTCCCCTGGCTGGACATACCGAAGGCGCACATGCGCATGTGGCGTAATGAACATCGTCCGGGTAACATGGCGGTGTTGGTCAACGCGCCGCACGGCGGTTTGCGTACCTTCGAGGATGCTCTCGAGGTTTCACGCTCACGGTTCGGCTGAAGGACAGGCTGACCCGCGCGTGCGCTCCTCTGCTCAAGGCGCGAAACCTGTCGACACGCCATTGCGCTTGACTATGATCGCGGCCCGTGACGCCATGTTTTGATTGAGTGACATCAGGAACTTATGGGGCCCTCGAGATGAACGTATTCCCAAGCGACGCCGACGTAGTGTTGGAGGAACTAAGCGCGGTCCGCGCGCAGGCCGCACAGAAACTTTCGGGCAATGCCTATTTCAAGGCCACCAGCCGGCTAGACGAGCTGGGCGAGGAGCTTCGCCAGGCCAAGGCGTCTAACGAGATCAGCGAGGATTTCCTGCGCGCGATCGTTTTCGAGATGGACGGCATTCGCGCGCGCCACGGTCTGGAATTGCCGCCGCGCACGAGCGAAGCCACGGCCGTGGCGGGTGAGCAGCCGCAAGACGCCACTGCCGACGTCGAAGGAGCGGCCGCTGATAACGAACGCGATCTCAGCGGTAATTCCTACTACATGCGGGCAAGCACCGCCGCACTGACGGCCGGGCACGTGGCGCGCGAAGCCGGAATGACCATCCAGCAATTCGCCCAGTCCGTGTCGGAAAAGTCCGGCGAAACCGCGCAAAGCTGGGCCCAATCCGTTGAAGGCCGCGCCTCCGAAGTTGCCAGCAGGGCAGCCGAGTCCGCCCGGGCGGCCGGCGAGAGCGTGCGCGAGTTCGCGCAGTCAATCGCGCAGAAGGCCGGCGAAACCGCCGAGAGTTGGGCGCAAACGGTGGACGAGAGTGCGCCGGGGGTTGCTGATAAAGCGTCGGAAACCGCGCGCGGCGCCAGCGAGAGTGTCAAGCAGTTCGCGCAGTCGGTCGCAGATAAAGCCGGCGAATCAGCCCAAACGTGGTCCCAGACGATGGAAGAGCGTGTCTCGCAGGCGGCCAGTACCGCCGCTGAGAGTGCGCGGGCGGCGGGCGAGAGCGTGAGCACCTTCGCGCAGACCGTGGCCGAGAAGTCCGGCGAGAGCGCGGAAAGCTGGGCGCGGTCCGTCGATGACGAGGCGTCCGAGGCCGCAAGCGCCGCCGAGGAAACCGTCGAGCAGGCCGCCGAACAGGCCGAAAGCGGCGCACGCGCCGTCGAGGAGCAGGCCTCCGAAGCCGCCACCAGCGCGAGTGAGAGCGCCCAGGCGGCGGGCGAGAGCGTGAGCGCCTTCGCGCAGACCGTGGCCGAGAAGTCCGGCGAGAGCGCGGAAAGCTGGGCGCG
>CAYFTI010000036.1:0-12714 GCA_964346065.1 uncultured Hyphomicrobiaceae bacterium | reverse complement strand
CAGGCCGCCGAACAGGCCGAAAGCGGCGCACGCGCCATCGAGGAGCAGGCCTCCGCAGTCTACAGCGGTGCAGCGGAGACAACGCGCGAAGCCGGCGAACAGGCCCGGGAGGCAGCCGAAACGATACAGCAGGAGACCGGGGCGTCCGCGCCTGAGCAAGCCGACATGTCGACCTCTGGCGAATCGGCGACCGCCTCCGAGCCGCAGGTCGCGGCCGAGCCTGTCGCACCGCCCGTATCGGATATGTCCGGCGTTCGCATCGAGCAACCTCAAGCGGACTCGCCGGAAGGGCGTACTGCGCGATCCGATACCGCCACGACCGGCGAACGTGGTCCGGGTGAACAGGGCGAAGCGGGCGATGAGCGCGAGGAAGGGGCGGTCTCGCGCTTCTTCAAATCGCTCCTTGGCCGAAAGTCGTGACCGCCCGCCGGCCTGATTATCCAGCCGCGACCACGTACGTAAGCGGATCACCCGTGCACTAGTCGAGGAGTTTCACCATGTCGATCGCTCTTCAAGCATCCAGCGACCGCGCCGATCCGCTGCTCGACGACGTGTCAGACCTGCTCGGACCTGCGGCCGACGCCGCCCGGAGCCTGGTAGAACTGACGCGCGAGGGCGTTTGGCAGCTGGTGAGCGCGGAGGGCAAGCCGGATGCCGCGCTCATGGAGCGCGAGCAGCATGCCGCGCACGGCTTCGCCTGGTTGACCACCTACGAGCAGACCCTGGCTGAACTGGCACGGCACGCCGCCAGTGCCACGGCGGAGGGCCGCTTCGGCGAGCTGGAAGCGCTTTTGGCCCAGATCGCTTTCGCGGAATACCTGCACCAGATGGTCGGCGGCATCCCGATGAGCCAGACGGAAGTCTTCCGCCTGACGGATCTCGGGTTTCGCGCCTCGGACATCGACGCCTGCCTCAATCCGCACGCCCGCCGGCTTATGACCCTGGGAAACACGCCGGCCGCGCGGGAGCGCCTGGCCGAGTTGATGATCGAGCGCGACGGCGCCGCCACATTCGGCGACAGCGGACTGGACGAGACGATGGAAGCGATGCGCGACGAGATGCGCCGCTTCACCGAAGCCGAGGTCACGCCCTACGCCCACGATTGGCACCTGCAGAATGCCTACATCCCGATGGAGACCATCGCGCAGATGAGCGATCTCGGGGTGTTCGGCCTGACAATTCCCGAGGAATACGGCGGGCTCGGGCTCGGCAAGGAGGCGATGTGCGTCGTCTCGGAAGAGTTGTCGCGCGGGTATATCGGCGTCGGGTCGCTCGGCACGCGCTCGGAGATCGCGGCCGAACTGATCCTGCTTGGCGGCACGGAAGACCAGAAGCAGCGCTGGCTGCCGGGGATCGCATCCGGCGACATCCTGCCGGCGGCGGTGTTCACCGAGCCCAACACCGGCTCCGACCTCGCTTCGCTCAAGACGCGCGCGGTCCGCGACGGCGACGTCTACCGCATCACCGGGCAAAAGACCTGGGCGACGCACCCGGTCCGCGCCGATGTCATGACCGTGCTCGCGCGCACGGCCCCGAACGAACCGGGCTATCGCGGGCTGTCGATGTTCCTGGCGGAAAAGCCGCGCGGTACGGACGATCACCCGTTCCCGGCCGAGGGCATCACGGGCGGCGAGATCGAGGTGCTCGGCTATCGCGGGATGAAGGAATACGAGATTTCCTTCGACGAGTTCGCCATTCCGGCAAACAACCTCCTTGGCGAGACCGAGGGGCAGGGCTTCAAGCAGCTCATGGGCACGTTCGAATCCGCGCGCATCCAGACCGCGGCGCGCGCGGTGGGCGTCGCGCAGAACGCGCTCGATCTCGCGTTCCGTTACGCGCGCGAGCGCGAACAATTCGGCAAGCCGCTGAGCGCCTTCCCCCGCGTCGCCAACAAGCTGGTCATGACCGCCGTCGAGACCCATGCCGCGCGTTTGCTGACCTATTATGCCGCGCGCGAGAAGGATCAGGGCCGGCGCTGCGATGTCGAGGCGGGCATGGCGAAACTGCTGGCCGCGCGCGTTGCCTGGGCGGCGGCAGACAGCGGCGTGCAGATCCACGGCGGCAATGGCTTCGCGCTGGAGTACCCCATCAGCCGAGTCCTGTGCGACGCGCGCATTCTCAGCATCTTCGAGGGCGCGGCGGAGATTCAGGCGCAGGTGATCGCGCGGCGGCTGCTCGACAGCTAGGGCTTGGCGGCCGCCAACACGCGGCGTCCTGCAGATCCCGAAGGTCGGGGAACATGACCATCCGGCTGCGCGCGCACCACCTTCTGTGTATGCTCACCTATGCCGGCGACGGCTACACCGCCGCCTTCACGGCCAATTTCGATGCGATCATCAAGCGGATTGCGGCGGGGGAAGACATCCTGCTCGTGGCCGGGCCGGACGACCTCTGCGCGCCGCTTCTCTGCGAGCCCGACCCGCATTGCCTGCGCGATAGCGTTCGTGAACGCGACCGGCTGGCGGCGCGTGATCTCGGCACGCTGCTGCGCATGGACGTGTCTGAAGGGTGCCGCGTGACGGTCGGCAAGCCGGAATTGCGGCAGATGCGCCAGGCGTTCGCGAGCGGCGCGACCCGCGAGGCCTGCGCCGGCTGCGAATGGTACGGGCTATGCACAGCGGTGGCCCGGCGCGGTTTTCGCGATGCGAAGCTCGGCCCGGCTGTCTAACGTCCCTCACGGTACCAGGTGAGCGCCAGCAGCCCGAGCAACAGAGCCAGTGCCAGCGGCCCGGCGTAAAGCGGCGTGTACTTCACCCCGGTCACCATGTACGCCTGACGGTTTCGCAGGCCCGCCCAGTCATCGCCATGCATCTTGCGGCTCTGGTTCAACATGCTGATGCGTGGAAGCGAGACATCCGAGGCAGCATCCGCGCCGCCCAGCCAGAACGCACCGCCGCCGGTTTCATCGAGCACGGGATCGACGGGTTCCCGGCTTGTCGTCACCTCTGTGAGTTCGCGCGAGTTGACGGCACCGACATGCGCAACGGCTGAGAGTTCACCCGAAGTCACCCGGTAAAGCCCCGGTGTTTCAGCCGTCACGTTCGCGCGCCAGCGTCCCGCTTCCCTTTTGTCCAGCGTCACGGTGCGCATCTCGCCGTCCGGCCCGTTCACCTCAACCGGCCCAATGCTGTCGGCCATCGAGCGTCGCTTGATGGTCAGACTCTGGCGGCCCGCCGAAACGTTCAGTGACTCCTCTTCAAGATCCGGTTCCTTCATCAGCCAGTGGGAGATGCGCCGCAGGATATCGGCATAGGGGCCGCCGCCCTCGTAGCCCCGCGCCCACAGCCATGGATGGTCAGACAGGAACAAGCCGACCCGGCCATCCCCCTGGCGCGAGAGCACCAGCAGCGGCTTGTTTTCCGGGCCTTTCATCAGGACATCGCCACGACTCGTCTGGACGTCGATGGTTCGGAACCAGCGGCCCCATTCCGGCCCATCCTCGCCGCCGGCGCCGGGCAGATCGCTGGTAACGGGGTGGCGTGACCCCGTCTCGGATACCTGCGGCTTGTATGGCTGCTCGATCACGCGCCCGGTCGGGCGCGCTGGCACAATCCGCGACAGGGGTGTCCGATACAGGCTGAGCGGAGACGCGAAGTCGGGACCAGCGGCAATCAATACCGCCCCACCCTCGCGGACGTAGCGCGACACGTTGTCGAGATAGATCAGCGGCAGCACGCCCCGGCGCTGATAGCGGTCGAAGATGATGAGATCGAACTCGTCGAGCTTTTCGGAAAAAAGCTCGCGCGTTGGGAAAGCGATGAGGGAAAGCTGGTTGATCGGCGTGCCGTCCTGCTTCTCGGGCGGGCGCAGGATGGTGAAATGAACCAGATCCACGGAAGCGTCTGAACGCAGAAGGTTGCGCCAGGTCCTCTCGCCGGCATGCGGCTCGCCGCTGACGAGCAGGACGCGCAGGTTCTCCCGCACGCCCTCGGCCTTCATCACGATACGGTTGTTCGCGGTCGTGAGCTCGCCCTCCACCGGCTCCAGCGCGACCTCCATGTAGGTGGGGCCGGCCCGCGGGAACCGGAATGGCAGTTGAATGGTCTCCCCCACACGCACGCGCAGAGTTTCCGGTCCCTCGCCTTCGCGGCGGACGGTGAGCGTCGCCGCCTGCGGGCGATCATCCGCGCCAGTCTGAACGACCTTGATCTCGGCGGTCTGCGTGCTGCCTACGAGCCCGAAGCGCGGTGCGGTCAGGATCTTTATATGCCTGTCGAACTCATCCTTCTCACCGGTCAGCATGGCATGTAGCGGGGCGCCGAAGTTCACCGCCGCCGCCTCGCGCGGGACGTCGTGGATCTGGCCGTCGGTGATCATGAAGACGCCCGCCAGCCGCTCTGCGGGGACATCGGCCATGCCGCGGTTGAGTGCGTCGAACAGGCGGGTCTCTTCACGTTCGGCGTCACCAGCAGGCCCTGCGCGAACAAAGCGAATATCGAGGTTCGGAATCTCCTTGAGCCGTTCGGATAGCTTCTGGCGGATCTCATCGGTGCGCGCCGGGCGATCAGCGATCTTCTGGCTGCTGCTTTCATCGACCACGACGACGGCGATATTGCGCAGAGGCTCGCGATCTTCCTGTTTCAGGACCGGGTTGGCGAGCGCGAGCACGAGGAAAGCCCCGGCGAGGAGCCGCAGAAGCGCTCCGCGCTGGCGCCGGATCAAGTGGCCGATCACCGCGAGCGCAACCAGCGCCCCTGCGCCGATCAACACGCTGTCCGGCAGAAACGGCGAGAATTCGATACTCCAGTTCATACGCGGTTTGGTCCTTGAGAAAATGCAGCGCGGTTATTGGCCGAGCCGTTCAAGTAGCGCGGGCAGATGCACCTGATCGGCCTTGTAGTTCCCGGTCAACGCGTACATCACGATGTTGACGCCCGTGCGATAGGCCATATCGCGCTGAACGTCGCCACCCGGCACGACGGGCAGCAGCGGTCGCCCGCTGTCGTCCCGCGCCCAGGCGCCAGCAAAGTCGTTCGAGGTTATGATGATGGAACTCACGCCGTCAGCGCGGACCGCCTGACCGGGCTCGTTACCGCTGGAACGCGCCTCTACCCACAGCTTCCCGCCGTCCCAGCGGCCCGGGAAATTATCCAGAAGGTAGAAGGACTTGGTCAGCACGTGCTCCTGGGGCACAGGCTCCAGCCGGGGCAAGTCGAGCCGGCCGATCAAGGCGGCCAATCCGGTTTCGTCCGGCGCCCCGCCGATGCCCAGCTCGTCGAAGGTTCGCTGGTTCTGATCACGCGTATCGAACAGGATCATGCCGCCCTGTTTCATGTAGGCGTCGACCCGGGCCAGCGTCTCGTCAGCCAGCCGGCCGGGTTCACGCGGCACCGGCCAGTAGATAAGCGGAAAGAATACCAGTTCGTCGCGCGCGATATCGAGGCCAACGGGCTCGGCCGGCTCGACCGCCGTGCGCGAGGTGAGCACGTCGGACAAGCCCTGGAGGCCAGCACGGCTCATCCGGTCGATCTCCGCGTTGCCGGTCCGCACATAGGCGAGACGGGTCTCCAGAGCACCTTTCAACGCCATTGCCTCGTCCCGGCGCTCACCCTCTTGTGCAACAGCATCGCCCATGGTCCATAACGGCACACTTATCGCCAACAGGATCGCAGCGGACCGGCTCGCGAGACGTCCGCTTGTACGCAGGTTCATCATCAGCATCGCCAAGCTCTCAATGATGAAGACCGCGACCGCTGCCATGAACAGCCACGGCGCAAGATCGACGGTTTCGCCAGTCTGATAGACCGTCATTTGCGCCCCCGAGACGTTTTCCAGCGGGGGCAATTCATCCCCTTCGCTCACCACATTCAACGCGTGCGCGCCTTCGCTCGGCCCGTAAAGCCCCGGCGGCCGCTCGGGCCCCGGCGTCGCGCCCGCAACCTCGGCCGCCGGCAGGGGCGCGGCCGTGGGCGGCGGCGGGCCGAGCACGCCGAAGCCGTCGAGCACACGGCGCGGCATCAGATAGCCCGCTTGCTCGGTGTCGCTCTCCCCGCTGCTTGCGTCGTCATCGCCCACCGCCCCGGTGGTATCCGCCATCGACACGGTACTGCGGAGCATCTCCACGAAGGCACCCGACAACGGCAGGTTCGACCAGTCGGAATTGGCGGTGACGTGAAACAGGACAATGCGCCCGTCACCGCGATCGCGCGCGGTGACGAGCGGCGTCCCGTCTTCGAGCTGCGCCCAGACCTGGGCATCGCCGAGACCGCCGCCCGGATCGGCGAGCACCTGACGCTTGACGGTCACATCCTCGGGAACTTCCATGCCGGCGAACGGGCTTTCCGGCGGATAAGGAGCAAGTTTTTGCGGCTCGCTCCACGACAAGGCCCCGCCGAGCGTGCGCCCGCCGCGGCGCAGCGGAACGGGCAGCAGTTGATCGTCGCCGCGCTCCAGCCGCGGACCCGCAAAGCGGATCAGCATACCACCGTCATCCACCCAGTTTGCGATGCGGCTGGCGGACTTCCCGATAAGTTGGCCCAGATCCGACAGGATCAGGACGGACGGAGATCGACTGAGGACATCGTCCACAGCCGCGGAGATGTTTCGCTCGGAGACCGAGATCACTTCGGAGTACGGCTTGAGCGCCTTCTCGATGTAATAGGACTGTGACAGAAGCGGCTGGGCCTGCCCCCGTGCTTCGCCGGTGATGATACCGACCCGCCGCCAGCGCGCGCGATCGTCGATCAGGTGCACGGCGCCGGCGGAGTCTTCGCCCGCGATCCGGAGCCGCGCCACGTCGTTGCGCAGTTCCAGAGGCAGCTCAAAGGTGGTTTCCGTTGAAATCGCGCCGGCTTCAAAGCTGAATGTTGCCTCTGCCAGCCGGTCGCCACGCGCAGAAAGCGCCTGGACCTGGCCCGATTGCGCCTGGCCCCCTGGCCGGGTGATCCTCGCCCTCAGGCTGCGATCCTCGCCGGTGTAGCCGCGAAGGCCCAGCGGCGTCTGTTCCCCCGGATCGTTAATGAGCGTGAAGCTGCCGCCAGCCGCGATCTCGCGTAGTTGCGCGGCAAGATCTTCCGTACCGGGATGCGCGACGCCGTCACCGAGCCAGAGCACGTCGAACCGCTGATCGGAGGGAAGGCTCTCGCTCAACCGCCTTGCCAGCATTCCGCGATCGGGCGCATAGGGCATCGGTTTGAGGCTGGCGGCCCGCTCGCGCGTCTCCGCCGGGGTCGCGGGCGTCGCGGACCAGCTCTGCGAGAGGCTGGCTGTCGGGGCGAGCACGACCGTCTGCCCGTTGCGTTGCGCGCCGTCGAGCGCGGTATTCATGGCCGCCTGACGTGCCTCCCAGCGGCTCGCCGCGGTCCAGCCGTTGTCGACGACGAGCAGGAGCGGCGCACCGCCCGCCGTTTGCGCACCCGGCGGGTTCAGGACGGGACCGGAGAGCGCCAGCACGGCAAGCGTCACGAGAAGGATTCGCAGCGCGGTCAGCCACCAGGGGCTTCGCGCAGGTGTGCGCTCGCGCGATTGCAGCCCGGCGAGCAGCCGCGTCGCCGGAAAGGTGATCCGTTTCGGCATTGGCGGCGTGAAGCGAAGCAGCCACCAGATCAGCGGGACCGCGGCAAGGCCGATCAGCAGCCAAGGGCTCAGAAATGTCAGCGCGCCCAGACCCATTGGTCAGCCTCCACCGCTGTCGGGACCGTCGGCCTCGCTGGCGACGTGGCGCGGCTTTGAGCGGTAATGTTTGTCAAGCCCGGCCATGCGCGTGTGTAGCGCCAGCAGCGTTTCCTCGACGGGCCGATCGGTATGATGGCAAAGAAATGGCCACTGCAGCTTGCGGGCGGCGCTTTCAATCTCCGCGCAATGCGCGTTAAGCCGCGTCTGATATTCCTCGCGCAATTCGCCCGCGCGCTCCGCGGTGATCCGCTCGCCCGTCTCGCTTGCAATGAACTCGACGCGCCCGTCATAGGGCAGCGTTTCCTCCGCCGGGTCGAGGATTTGCACGAGGTGGCCCGCGGCATTCTGATCGCCGATGCGTTGCAGGCTCGCGTTGATCTCGTCGATCGGGTCAAGAAAATCGCTGATGACCAGGCAGTTGGCATGGCGGCTGACCCGCGCCGACGGCGGCAGGCTCGGCATGACGCGTCCGCTTTGAAGCTGCTTGGTAAGCGCAACGGCCATGCGGTGGACGCTGCGCCGGCTTGTACCCGGCGGTGTCAAGCCGAGCAGGCCCACGCGCTCGCCGCCCTGGATGAGTAATTCGGCCATCGCGAAGCCCAGGATGATTGCCCGCTCCGCCTTGGTCTGAGAAGCAAGATGCGACCGGAACCCCATCGACGCCGACAGGTCGAGCCATAGCCACACGGTATGCGCAGCTTCCCACTCGCGCTCGCGAACGAAGAGATGATCGGAGCCGGCTGAACGCCGCCAGTCGATGCTGGTCGCCGTATCGGTGGATTCATAGTGTCGGAACTGCCAGAAGGTCTCGCCCGGTCCGGCACGGCGGCGGCCATGGATTCCGTGCGCAACGGTATGGGCCGCCCTGTTCGCGTCGATCAGGAGGGCGGGCAAGCGGGTCGCCAGCGCGTGTGCCGTGTTTTCCAGGTCTTGCGGCGCGGGCGCAGAAACATGCTGCGACATCGCTTGTGGTGGCACCCTGTTAATTCAACAAGTTGGTGAGATCGCCGATCACGTCGTCGATCGAGACGTCTTCCGCGCGCGCGGAGAAGGATAAGGCCATACGATGGCGCAGGACCGGCCCCGCCAGCTCAGCGACATCGTCAATCGAAGGCGAAAGCCGCCCATCGAGCAGTGCGCGCGCACGTATGGCCAGCATCATGGCCTGGGTCGCGCGCGGCCCCGGACCCCAGACGACCAGATCATTGATCCGCGGTAAAGCCTCATCGCCGCCGGGCCGCGCCGCGCGCACGACGCGCAGGATCGCATCGACGACCTTCTCGCCAACGGGCATTTCGCGGACCAACCGCTGGGTCGCCATCAGTTCCTCGGGCGTTAGCGCCTGGCTGGGCTTTCGACGCTCGGCGCCGGTCGTCGCGAGGAGCATCTGCCGTTCAGCCGCCTCGTCGGGATAATCGACGTTGATTTCCAGCAAGAAGCGGTCAAGCTGCGCTTCGGGCAACGGGTAAGTGCCCTCCTGCTCCAGCGGGTTCTGCGTGGCGAGCACATGAAACGGACTCGGCAGTTCATGGCTCACGCCAGCCACCGTGACGTTGTGCTCCTGCATTGCTTGCAGCAGAGCTGACTGGGTCTTTGGACTGGCGCGGTTCACCTCGTCGGCCATCAGGAGCTGCGTGAACACCGGCCCGGCAATGAAGCGGAAGTTGCGGACGCCGGTTTCGCTCTCCTCAAGGACTTCCGAGCCAACGATGTCCGACGGCATCAGGTCCGGCGTGAACTGGATGCGTTTCGCGTCAAGGCCCAGGACCGCCCCGAGTGTCTCGACAAGGCTGGTTTTCGCGAGACCCGGAACGCCGATCAACAACGCGTGACCCCCGGACAATAGCGTCACCAGCGACTGCTCGATGACCCGCTTCTGTCCAAAAATCACGGATTCCGTTTCTTCCCGGGCGCGATGTATCTTGACAGCGGCCTCTTCAATTTGCTGGATGATGCGGTCTTCGGACTGTCGTATATCCACCATATTCGGAACTTAAGACCTTGTTGATGGCCGCGATTGGTCGGTTGCGTCGGTTATCAGGGTATCACAACCTGATTTCGATCTCCGAGAAATAAAAACCGGTTGGGTGTTTCGCAAGTTCGCACACGGGGGCAGCGATCATGGCGAATCGAGCTTCATTCAAGAGAGCGGCGCGGGTCAAGCGCACCGGTCGTATACGGCCCCAGATGCGTGCCGCGCGGAAATCAGTGGTCGTCGCGCTCCACTCCTCCGAGACATCCGAAGATGCGCCGATCCGCATCGACAAGGACGGCAAGTGGCACGCCCGGCACGGCCCCATCACACGGCACCGTGTCCTGAAGCTCTATGCCAGAGCGCTCCGCCGCGATGGTTATCGCAGATATTCCCTGGCTGCACCGTGCGACAAAATGCGCGTCGAAGTTGAAGATGCGCCGTTCATCGGAGTACAACTGGCGAGCAACGGGGATGGTGCCGAGCAGGAGCTTCGCTTGCGGACCAACCTCGATGACGAGGTCACGATCGGCCCGGAGCATCCCGTCCGCTTCGAGCGGGACGTGCAGACCAGCGGGCTAATTCCTTACGTGCTTTTGCACGGCGGGCTGGAAGCGCGCTGTTCGCGCTCGGTTGCTTTCGAACTCGCCGCGCTGGCGAGAGAGGAGCATTACGGGGGCGTTGAACATCTCGGTTTGTGGAGCGCGGGCGTGTTCTTCCCCATCTGTGCCGCCCAGGTTGCGCAGCAAGCCTAGCGACACCGCCGGTCCATTCGCGGCAGTGAGAAAATCGAAATTGGCCAGCGCGCAGGAGGTAAAGCAATTCAGCGCGGACGACCTGCACCGACGGGTGCAGCGGTGTCTCGGCGGCGGCATCGCGTCTGCGCCAGAGCCGGCGGCGCGCGGCGACCAAGACCTGAACCCCGACTGGCCTGCCGCTGGACACCATGGGCCAGTGCGCCGTCCGTCGGCTGTCCTGATCCCCGTCACCATGCATCCGACGGGCGCCTGGGTCCTCATGACGCGCAGGGCCGATCATCTCTCCCAGCATGCCGGCCAGATTGCATTTCCCGGCGGAAAAATCGGCCCCAATGACCGCGCCCCGGTCAACGCCGCACTGCGCGAGGCGGAGGAAGAGATCGGACTGGCCCCGCGATATGTTGACATCGTCGGCCGGCTGGACGACTACCACACAGCGACCAGATTCGATATTGCGCCGTTCATCGGTATTGTGCGCGCCGGTTTCTCGCTGGCGCCGGATCAGAACGAGGTCGCAGAAATCCTGGAGGCGCCGCTTGCGTTTCTCATGACAGCGGCTAACCACCAGGTCCACGAAGTCATGTGGCGCGGGCGGCCACGGCGCTTCTATGCAATGCCTTACAAGCAACACTATATCTGGGGCGCGACCGCCGGCATCCTCCGGCGCATGTATGAAAGGCTCTACAGCGAATGATCCGCGTGATACTGATCAACCTGTTTCTTCTGCTGCTGCCGTTTCTGATCTATTTCGCCTATGTGTACCTCGTTAAAGGCGGAGACGACAAAAACGAGCCGGTCACGTTCACGCCGTTGATCATATTGTTCGCGATCGGGCTCGTATTGATGATGGGCGCGGTTGCGTATTTTATTCAGTTTGAAAGCGGCGAGCCGGGTCAGCGTTACATTCCGCCGACCGTCGAAAACGGTGTCCTGAAACCGGGCCGGCTTGAGTAACGCCCAAGAAGGGATCTCGGCGAGGCCATCATTTCATGAGCGATGCCGCAAATACCGGGGAATCCATGTGGCCGGGGCTGCTGGCTGGCGAGGACTGGCTAGACCTGTCGTCAACACGGACGATCCTCGACCTCCTGAACCGCAACGGCCATGAGGCGCGCGCGGTCGGCGGGGCCGTGCGCAATGCCCTCATGAACATGCCCGTCACCGACGTCGACATCGCGACGACCGCGACACCCGAAGAGGTTATGCGCCTCGCGGAAGCGGCCGGTGTGAAGGCCGTCGATACCGGAGCGGAACATGGCACGGTGACGCTCGTGCCGGAACACGAGCCGATCGAGGTCACAACCCTGCGCAAGGATGTCGAGACCTTTGGACGCCGCGCCCGCGTGACCTTCACGCGCGACTGGGCGAGCGACGCGCGCCGGCGCGACTTCACGATGAACGCGCTCTACGCCGGGCCGGACGGCACCGTCTACGACCCGCTCGGCGGCTATGACGACCTGAAGGCGCGGACCGTCCGCTTCATCGGGGATCCGCATGAGCGCATCCGGGAGGACTATCTGCGCATCCTCCGCTTCTTTCGCTTCGAGGCCCAATACGGCTCCCCGCACGCGCCGCATGAAACCATGGACCGCGAGGCGCTTGCGGCAATCGAGCAGGAAAGCATCGGGCTGGAACAGCTTTCCGGAGAGCGGGTACATAATGAGCTTGTTCGCCTGCTGGCAGCACGCGGCGCAACGCGCTCGCTTGAGGCGATGATGGACACCGGCGTTCTGGTCCGCCTGCTGGGTGTTGCGCCGAGGCTGACAGCCTTCGCCCGCGTGCAGGAAATCCAGCGCGAACGCGGCTTCACGGCCGATCCGATGGTGCGCCTGGCGGTGCTCGCTGTGCGTGTGGAAGAAGAGGCTGAGCGGCTGGCGCGCAATCTGCGGCTCTCAAATGCCGAGCGGGCCGAACTGGTAGCGCTGCCACGCGTTGCGCGCTGCGTCGAGCCGGAAATGACTGTGCTGGACGCGAAAGCCGCGCTGTATCGGCTCGGGCCGCGGGTGTATCGCGGCGCAGTGCTGCTGGCCTGGAGCGCCGCCCCTGCGCCGCTGGATGATGAACGGTGGGGCAGGCTGTTCGGGCTACCGGATGAATGGGAGGTGCCGACCTTCCCGCTCAAGGGGGCTGACCTGCTGGATCTGGGCCTATCGCCGGGCCCGGGAGTCGGCGAGGTCCTTGACGCGCTGGAGCAGCAGTGGATCGAGAGCGACTTCGTGGCCGGGCGCGACACGCTGCTTGCTTGGGCGCGGGAGCTGATCGCCCAAAAAACATGACCCGTGTGAGCCGAACCGGATCATGTCGGAGGCTCCTCGGCCGGATGCACGCCCCATCCGCCACGCGTGTGCGGCTTTTTGAACGCGCTTCTAG
>CAYFTI010000035.1:0-18862 GCA_964346065.1 uncultured Hyphomicrobiaceae bacterium | reverse complement strand
AACAGGGGAATGGATCGACCCGGGAGATCCCATAGCCGAACTCGTCGATATCGACCACCTGCGCGTCGATGTGGCCGTCCCGCAACAATATTTCCCAACGCTTGAAGACAAGCCGCGCGTGAGCCTGCGCTTCGATGCGCTGCCCGATCGCAGTATCGATGCAGAGGTGATCGCGCGTGTGCCCCTCAGCGATCCGACAGCGCGGACTTTCACGCTCCGGCTGCGACCAACTGTGGACAATATTCCTCTGACGCCTGGCATGTCAGCGCGCGTTATCATGCGGCTGAACACGGGCGAGCGCGGCGTGGTGATACCGCGGGATGCGCTCATGCGCTATCCTGATGGACGAACCACCGTTTGGGTGACCAATCGCGAGACTGGTACCGTGACTGTTTCCGAGCGCCAGGTGCAGATCGGGCGCGCCTTCGACGGCATGATCCATGTGCGCGGCGGACTGGAAGCCGGCAAGGAGATCGTGGTCCGCGGCAACGAATCCTTGCGGCCGGGTCAACAAGTCACCGTCGTTGACGAAGGAACCTGAGGATGAGTTTGTGTTTGATGCGATTATCCGGCGCGGCACGCTGACGACCGTTGTCGCGCTGATCCTGTGCGTGGTCGGCATTGTCGCTGCCCTGCGTATTCCGGTGCAAATGATCCCTGACCTCGAAGTGCGTACGATCACGGTGCGCACCAACTGGCCGGGCGCCACGCCCCAGGACGTCGAAAAGGAAATCCTCATCGAGCAGGAAGAGTACCTGCGCTCGATCCCCAGTCTGGAGCGGATCATCTCCGAGGCGTCGAGCGGGGAAGCGCAGATCGAGATGGAGTTTCCCTACGACGTCGACATCACTCAGACACTGATCCGGGTGAACAACGCGCTGAACCAGGTTCCCGACTATCCGGAAAACGTCGATCAGCCCCGGGTTTACGCGACGTCTTTCTCGTCCAATTCCTTCATGTACTTCCGCGTGTCGCCGCTGGAGGGCAATCCGCGCAGCCTCGACATGGACATGATGCGCGACTTCATCGACGATAATGTCCGCACCCGCATGGAGAACGTGCCGAACGTGTCGCGCGTTCAGGTCTGGGGCGGAGCCGCGCGTCAGATCCAGGTCATGCTCGACCCGGCGGCTCTTGCCGAACGCAATATCGCGCTGACGGAGGTGCGCGACGCGCTGCGCCAGCGTAATCAAGACGTCTCCGGGGGCGAAATCGAAAGCGGCAAACGGCGCTACCTTCTGCGCACCATCGGCCGGTTCAAGAACGTCGAGGAGATCGAGAACCTCATCGTCCGCCGCGACGGGGACAGCGTCATAAGGCTAAGTGATCTCGCAACGGTTGAATTCGATCACTTCGAGATCGGCAGCAAGTCCTTCGCCAACGGCCAGCCTGTCATTGCGCTCGCCGTGCGGCGCGAAGCGGGCGCCAACGTGATCAACATCAAGTACGACATGATCGCCGAGATGGAAGCGATCAATCGCGACGTGCTCAAGCCAACCGGCATGAAGATGCAGCTCACGGCGGAAGATGCCGGGTATGTCGAAGCCTCCATCCGTAACGTCTGGACCAATCTGGGGATCGGCGCTGTCCTGGCGACCCTGGTGATGTTCGCCTTTCTGCGCTCGGGGCGCGCGACGATGGTCGGCGTGATCGGCATCCCGCTGTGTACGATCGCGGCGTTCATCGGGCTGCTCCTAGCCGGACGAACCATCAACGTGATTTCGCTGGCGGGCATCGCCTTCGCGATCGGCATGACGCTGGACAACTCAATCGTCGTCCTGGAGAGCATCGACCTTGAACGGCGGCGCGGCCTGAGCAAGTTTAAGGCGGCCGTTGAGGGCGTACGCAAGGTCTGGCCCGCGGTCGTCGCCTCCACCTTGACCACCGTTCTCGTCTTCATCCCGATCCTGTTCATTCAGGAAGAGGCAGGCCAGCTCTACTCCGATGTCGCCATCGCGGTCGCGGCCTCGATCCTCGCCTCGATGCTGGTAGCGATCACGATCATCCCCACCGCGAGCGCGAACATCGCCTTCCGCCGCCGCCAACTCGGCGAGCAGGCCCCGGACCAGCCACAGCGCGAGCCTGTCATGGCACGGGCCGTTGGCTGGATGACGAGGGGCCGTGTGCGCCCGCTGGCCGTGATCGCCGCGACTATTGCCGTGAGCGGTTTCATCATCTTCGTGCTGACGCCGCCGGCGGAATACCTCCCCGAGGGCGAGGAGCCGAAGACATTCGCGACGATGAACGCACCTCCGGGATACAACCTTGAGACCATGAGCGAAATCGGCCAGGAGATCGAAGCCTATTTCCTGCCGTTCGTGGGCGACGACCCGGCCCGGTTCGCCAATGGCGAGACACCTGTCCCGGCGATGAAATACCTGACGCTGTCGGTTTCGCCGCAGAGCCTGAGGATCATCACCGAGGCCGTTGACCCGGACCAGCTCGGCGCGCTGATGGACGCCATAACCGCGAAATACGAAGAGTACCCCGGCATGCGCGCCTTCGCCGCGCGGGGGTCGATCATCACCTCGAACGACGGCGGCACACGCTCGGTCAATCTCGATATCTCCGGGGCGCAGCTTGCCGATGTCTATTCCGTGGCCTCAGCAGCCTACACGCGCGCCAACGAGGTCTTCGACAATCCGCGGGTGCGCGCGACACCATCCACGCTGTCACTCTCGCAACCGCTCGTGGAGGTTCGGCCTGACTGGGACCGGGCAGCCGAGCTCGGTATGGACCCGCAGGCCCTTGGCTTCAGCGTCGCAGCGATGACCGATGGCGCTTATGTCGACGAGTTCTTCCGCGAAGACGACAAGATAGACATCTATTTCTATAATCAGGACAGCGTGAATGCCCGGCTTGACGAGTTGGGCCAGATACCGCTCTACACGCAAGCGGGGGTGGTCCCGCTGAACGCGGTTGCCAACATCACCGAAACCGTC
This sequence comes from uncultured Hyphomicrobiaceae bacterium, assembly GCA_964346065.1. Lineage (GTDB taxonomy): Bacteria > Pseudomonadota > Alphaproteobacteria > Rhizobiales > Rhodomicrobiaceae > Dichotomicrobium. The sequence continues at coordinate 15,920 of CAYFTI010000035.1, read as the reverse complement.
GACACGAGCACGATCCGGCGCATTGACGGGCGGCGGACCGTCACCCTCAACGTGATCCCGCCCGGCGATGTCCCGCTGGAGGTGGGCGTGCAACGCGTGCGCAGCGAGCTTGTCGGGCATCTTCGAAACAACGGCGAGATCCCCGCGGGCGTGTCGATCGACATCTCGGGCGCCAGCGATCAGTTACAGGCCACGCAAGAGGCCCTGACCAACAACTATGCCGTCGCGGTGGCGATCGTGTATCTGCTGCTGGTAGCGATCTTCACGCACTGGGGTTATCCGCTACTGATCATGACAACGATCCCGCTCGGCGTGGCCGGGGGTATTGTCGGGCTTCAGCTGCTCAATTTCGTCGGAGGTCTGCTCCCGCAGATCGGGCTGCAGGAAATACGCCAGCCGTTCGACATGATCTCCATGCTGGGCTTCCTGATCCTCATGGGCACGGTCGTGAACAATCCCATCCTGATCGTTCACAGGGCCATGGAAAACGTGAACCAGGCGGGCATGATGGCGCGTGATGCCGTGCGGGAGGCGGTGGCATCGCGCCTGCGGCCGATCGCCATGTCCACCATCACGACGATCTGCGGGCTGGCCCCGCTCGTGTTCATCCCCGGTGAGGGCACGGAGCTTTATCGCGGTGTCGGGGCGGTCGTTATGTTCGGCATCGTGGGCGCGGCGATCGTGTCGCTCACTTTCCTTCCGGCTCTTACGAGCCTCGTCCTGAGCCTGAGTGACCATAAACGCGCCGCCGCCCAGCAAGACGCGGGGCCGGACAAACCGCGCGAGATCGTCAACCGCGCGGCGGAATGAGCGGGGCGCGTGGCCGTTCCGCGTTCGCTGACAGCTACCGGATGGTTCTTCACTGGCCGTTTGTCTCGAACACCGGCGCGAGCCGCACCGTTCAACGCGGTGAGCAGACGTCACGCCATATGGTCGCACCGTCGGTCTGGCTGAAGCGCCGTCGCGGACCCGGTGGTACGGCAGGCCGCATGTCCACGTCCCGTTCAGGACGATGCGGACCTCTCCGGGCACCACCCCGATCGGACGCGCAAGCGGCCGAATCCAAAGCCTTTTTCCGGCCAGCAGCCCTTCTATATCCGGCCCCGGCCTCCGAACCCTCGGGATCAGACCGACCGCCGCGTCGCCAACCGGATCCCTCACAGCGAGAAAATTTCGGCTTCTCGACCGGCCCTGCGACGGTTGAACGCAATTCCTCAGAACAATCTCAAAATTTGGACCGCGCGTAGAGATCGTCGACGCAACACAATTAAGGACACAACATGATCTTTGAACTCGGTGTGCCTCCGCTTGCAGTCATGACCTTCGCGTCTGTTCTTGCACTGAGCCTTTGGGAACTTCGCCGCGTAAACGCTGACAAGAAAACCTCTCATAGTTCTCCCCTGGTTCGCAGGTTTGAGCGGCGTTCTGGCTAAGGCGAAACGGAAAAATTTTCGACCCAAAGCAAATGAGCTGGCTGCGCCATCTGCGTGGCCGGCTCATTTGTGTTCCAGAGCCTGTTCGACGAACCACGAAGTGCCAAACAAGCTCCAAGGTCTTGTTCGGTCGTCCTTTCCCCGCGTCAGCGCGCAGCAGGCCAACCCCGGCGCGATTGGCGAGGCCGGTCCGGGGTCGTCCCAAGGCGACGACAGCGCCAGAGCCGGAGGACTTCCGTCCGGGGCGGCGACCTGCCCTCACTATGCAACGCTCTATCGTGGGTGGGGGATCGGATTGAAGGCGGAAATACGGAGTTGGTAGCGGAGGAGGGACTTGAACCCCCGACACACGGATTATGATTCCGTTGCTCTAACCAGCTGAGCTACTCCGCCAATCCCGCCGCCTAGGAAAACTAATAAGAACGCCGCCGCGAGCCGTCAAGTCGGGACCCTCGTCCGGGCCACGCCGGCTGTCATCCCGGCGCTTCCGTTCGTTGTGTTCCCGCGTGCTTCACGAAGCGCAGCATCGAGAACAGCCCCGCAGGCCACATTGGCGTATGCTCCTGCAACGCAAGCTCCGGACAGACCATCACGCGATCGGTCTCGAACACCGGATGCCAGCCCAGGGTCTCGGCCAACGGCGCCATCTTGTGTTCAACCCAGCCACGTAGCCCCTCGTCCTGGCTGAAATGGTTGACGAGAATCACCTCCCCACCAGGCGCGCAGACCCGCGACAGCTCGCGCATGACCGCGGCCGGATCAGGCACGACCGTCATCACATACATCGCCACGACCGTGTCAAAGGCGCCATCGGCAAAGCCAAGCGCCGCGGCATCCATCTGCACCAGGCCCAGAACGTGATCCTGCCGCGCTGCGCGGGGCCGGGCCTTGGCAAGCATCTCTGGCGAGATATCGAGCCCCACGACTTCGAGATGCGGCTGATACGCCGGCAGCGAAAGTCCCGTGCCGACGCCGACCTCCAGGACGCGCCCCGCCCGCGTGTTGATGTACCTGACCGCGCGGCGTCTGCCTACGGCGGCTACCCGGCCGAAGGTGTGATCGTAGACCGGCGCCCAGCGGCGATAGGCCTTGCGAACGGCCGCGTTATCGAGCGATGGATTCGTCATTGTTTGCAGCCCGGCCCTTTACCGTCCCCGCAGAGCGGCGTTTTGCACCCACGCGGCCGCCACGTCTCGCGCAACAGCGCAATGCCTGATCGCGCCGTCTTTTCCGGCTAAGCAGGCTTGTATCACACGGGCAAGTCCCGGTAGGCGGCCTGTATCCAGGCGCCGCCCAACACCCGGGCGCCGTCATCCGCGCCGTCATAGAACACGCAGGCCTGCCCGGGCGACACGCCGTCCTCGCCATCGATCAGCCGGACCCAGGTCTCGGCGTCACGCCGATGGAGTTCAGCGGGCTGCGGCGCGCGCGTCGAGCGGACCTTTGCGTGGATGTGCCGCGGCGCGTCCGCCGTCAGGGTGCCATCACCCAGCCAGTTCACATCGCGCAGCTTGACCCAGTGCGTCAGCAGCGCCTCGCGCGGACCCACGACGATCTCGCGGCGCTCGGCGTTGATACGGATGACATAAAGCGGCTCGGGTGCGGGCATGCCGATGCCCCGGCGCTGTCCGATCGTGTAATTGATGATGCCGTTGTGCCGGCCGAGCTTGCGCCCGTCGATATGGACGATGTCGCCCGGCTCCGCGGCATCGGGGCGCAGCTTTTCGACCACCTGCGTGTAGCGCCCGGTCGGCACGAAACAGATGTCCTGGCTGTCCGCCTTCTGCGCCACCGGCAGGTTCCATTCACGCGCCAGATCACGCACCTCGTCCTTGTGCATGTCACCCAGCGGGAAGCGCAGGAACGCGAGCTGCTCCGGCGTTGTGGCGAACAGGAAATAGCTCTGATCGCGGTCCGCGTCGCGGCCGCGATGCAGCTCCCAGCCCTGAGAACCGGGCCGGTTGACGATATAATGCCCGGTCGCCATTGCGTCGGCGCCCAGATCCTTCGCCCTGCCGAGCAGATCCTTGAACTTGACCGACTGGTTGCATTGCACGCAGGGGATCGGCGTTTCGCCTGCCACGTAACTGTCGGCGAAGTCCTGGATCACCGCGTCACGGAACCGGCGCTCATAGTCCAGCACGTAATGCGGGATGTCGATCGCCGCGGCGACCCGCCGTGCATCATGAATGTCCTGGCCCGCGCAACAGCTTCCCGTGCGCGCAGTGGCCTCGCCGTGATCGTAAAGCTGAAGCGTGATGCCTATGACATCATACCCCTCGCGCGCGAGCATCGCAGCGACGACGGACGAATCCACGCCGCCCGACATCGCCACGACGACGCGCGTCTGCGCCGGCGGGCCGGGAAGATACAGGCTGTTCAACTGTGTCGCCTCTCCGGAAGAGACGAGCGCGGTCGGATTGGCGCTTTCCATTGGCAGATCAATATCAGGCAATGCTGTGGGCGTTGCGGTGGGAATATACGGGCGGTAAGCGGTTTCTGCAACCAAGGCTCGACCGTCCTGGAACCGTCGAACAGACCCTGCACGCGCAGGTCGTAAAATAATAAAATGCGACTATAGATTGCTTTTATTGCCCTTGTTACTTTCCGCTTCTGAATAAAAGAAAATTAAGCCGAGTTGGTTACAGTCCATATCGTTGAGTTTGATTGTACCGGGTCGAAATAGAAAATGAGTGAGCATTTCACCTCGTGTGTGAGATATGTGATGGGCCCCGATGGCAGCCCGCTGACCATCGCCGATTTGCCCCCCGCCAACACACGCCGGTGGGTGATCCGCCGCAAGGCCGAGGTCGTCGCCGCCGTGCGTGGCGGGCTCTTGAGCCTGAATGATGCGTGCGAACGTTACCGGCTGACAATCGATGAATTCCTGAGCTGGCAACGCTCCATCGAGAAACACGGTCTTCCGGGGCTGCGCGCCACCCGCGTTCAGGAATATCGCGATTAAGTTGCGACGATCCGTTCGCGGCGCGCACCCTTCCCTCGGTTCCGGTTTTCTGGTACAAATAGAGAACAAAATGGACACCGGCGGAGCCTGCCGCAATCCAGGGTGCCGCCGCTACGGAACCGTGTAACGAATGACTCTCCCGCTCGCTCCGATCTCCCGGCAGGTCTGGGAGCAGAAGTACCGTTTTGCGCCAGATCCGCAGCACGCCGAGACCAACCTCGAGGATAGCTGGACGCGCGTTGCGAAAGCTGCGGCAAGCGTCGAGCCGCCGGGGGACCGCGCGCTTTGGCAGGCCCGGTTTTTCGATGCAATGTCAGACTTTCAGTTCATGCCGGCCGGGCGCATTCTGGCCGGGGCGGGCACCCGGCGGGCCGTGACCCTGTTCAACTGCTTTGTCATGGGCGAGATCGACGATGACATGGCCTCGATCTTCGAGAACGTGAAAGAAGCCGCGCTGACGATGCAGCAAGGCGGCGGCATCGGGCACGATTTCTCGACGTTGCGGCCGAGCGGCGCGCCGGTGAAGGGCGTGGGCGCGGACGCTTCCGGGCCGGTGAGCTTCATGAATGTCTGGGACGCCATGTGCCGCACGATCAAGTCGGCCGGCTCGCGGCGCGGCGCTATGATGGGGACGATGTCCTGTGACCACCCCGACATCGAGCATTTCATCGAGGCGAAAGGCGATCCGGACAAGCTGCGCATGTTCAACCTGTCGGTGCTCGTCACCGATGCTTTCCTGACGGCCGTCGAAGCGGATGCTGACTGGCCGCTCCACTTCGCGGGGGTGCATTACAAGAGTGTCCCGGCCCGCGTGCTCTGGGACAAGATCATGCGCTCGGCATACGACTACGCCGAACCGGGCGTGATCTTCATCGACCAGGTGAACCAGCGCAACAAGCTGGAGTATTGCGAGACGATCCGTGCGACCAACCCATGCGGCGAGCAGCCGCTGCCGCCGTACGGAGCCTGCCTGCTGGGCTCGATCAATCTGGCCGCGCTGGTCGACGCCCCGTTCACCGAACAGGCCGCGTTGAATGAGACGCGGCTCGCCGAACTGTCCGCAACGGCCGTGCGGCTGCTCGATAACGTCATTGATGTGTCGAGCTATCCTCTGGACGCCCAAGCGCGCGAAGCCCGAGCCAAGCGCCGCCTGGGGATTGGCGTGACCGGTCTGGCTGACGCGCTGATCCTCTGCGGCAAGCACTATGGCGCGGAGGAAGCGCGCAATCTGGCGGGCCACTGGATGAGCGTCATTCAGCGTCACGCCTACCTCGCCAGTGCCGAACTGGCGAAGGAGAAAGGGATCTTCCCGCTCTTCGATGCGGATCGGTATCTGGCCGGCCAGGCCGCGAAATTCCTCCCGGAGGACGTGCGCGGCGCAATCCGGAAGGACGGCCTGCGTAACGGGCTTGTGACCTCGATCGCGCCAACAGGCACGATCTCGATCGTCGCCAACAATGTCTCGAGCGGGATCGAACCGGTTTTCGATTTCACCTATAGGCGCAAGATCCTGCGCGATGACGGGACCGCCAATGAGGAATGCGTGGAGGACTATGCCTACCGGCTATTCCGCGAAAAGTTCGGTACGGACGCCGCTCTGCCTGACAGTTTCGTCCGCGCGCCGGACTTGCACCCGCATCAGCATCTGGCCATGCAGGCCGCGCTCCAGCCGCATGTCGATGCAGCAATCTCCAAGACGATCAACTGCGCGGCCGATATCGCCTTCGAGGACTTCAAGGATATCTACACGCGCGCCTTCAAGTCAGGGTTGAAGGGCTGCACCGTCTACCGGCCGAACCCGGTGACGGGCGCGGTGCTGAGCAGCGGCGAGACCGCCGGCGATTCGGAAGGCTCGGAAAGCGCGGAAACCGGCGAGGGGTTACAGCAGCAATCTCTGGGCCTTAGCGCGCCCGCACCCGCAGCGGCAGAATCGGGCAATGGCGAGGTCGTCTACATGTCGGCCCCGCTGGAACGCGACGCGGCCTTGCCGGGTTACACCTACAAGCTGAAGTGGCCCGGCTCCGGGCACGCGATCTACGTCACGATCAACGATATCGTCAGGGACGGCCGGCGCCGGCCGTTCGAGATCTTCATCAACTCGAAAAACCTCGAGCACTACGCGTGGACCGTTGCGCTTACCCGCATGATCAGCGCGGTGTTCCGGCGCGGCGGCGATGTGTCGTTCGTGGTCGAGGAACTGAAGGATGTGTTCGACCCGCGCGGCGGGCATTGGGTCGGCGGGCGCTACGTGCCGAGCCTGCTGGCCGCCATCGGCGAGGTCATCGAGCGCCACATGATCGACATAGGCTTTATCCGGCGCGAGCGGAATGAACATCTCGGTGTATTGCGTGAGGCCATTGCCGCCGGAGCACCTGGCGGCGCCCCCGTCACCAGCGAGAAGCTGTACTGTGACCAATGCGGGCGGCCAGCTCTCGTGTTTCTGGAAGGGTGTCTGATTTGTCGGGAATGCGGTTATTCAAGCTGTAGCTGACAAGCGCTGACGATCGGCCCGCCGAGACATTTTTGTGGGCCGGCTATTTGCCCCGCTGGCGGAACAGCATCTCCGAAGCTGCTGAGAGGGTCAGACCGATCAGGCCAACAAGCAAGCTCAGACCAACAGGCAACGCGTTTTCGGAGCCGATCAAGAAATTGGCTACCAGGTCGAGCACTGCATAGCTACAGATCATCAGTCCGACCAAGAAAACAGCAAAGGCAACGAGTTTGTCGCCGAACTTGCTAAACACGTTGCGCCAGAAGTCATAGGCCGCCAGGATCAGGCCGATGGAAGCAAGTATGATGAGGTCTGGCTCCGCAACCCATATCAGGATCACCGCGGTGAACGTGATCAGGCCGATCAAGCCGAAAAAAGCGATGATCTTGTCGCTCCAAGACATCCGCGCGTCCCTTTCCACTTCGCCACGTCGTGACGGCCTATTCCGCCGCCAGGGCGGTCAAATGCTCCACGAGCCAGTTCGCGGTGCGCAGCAGCCGGGCATCGTCATTGCGCGGGCCCACGAGTTGCACGCCTAGCGGCAGCCCTTCGACATCCAGCAGCGGCAGGCTCACGCATGGAACCCCGCAATACGTCCATAGCGCATTGAACACAGGACTGCCCGTGCTCTCCAGGCCCCTGGGCGCCGCACCAGTGCTCGAAGGCGTGAGGATCGCGTCATAACGCTCGAAGATCTCATCGAGCCCGGCGGTCAGCACCTGGCGCATCTCCACGGCGGTGTTGTAATCCACCGCCGAAACCGCGCGGCCCTCCGCGATCATCTCGCGCATGATGTCGCTCGCCTGTTCCGGCGCGCGCGCGACCAGCGGCCCGTAATTCTTCGCGATATCCGCGACCTGCAGCATCCGCTGCCAGCCCCACGCCTTCTGGAACACATCGGGCAGATCAACGGTGTCGCACTGCTCGCCGAGCACCTCCGTCAGTTCGGCGAACGCTTCCTTGGTCTCCGGTTCGGCGTGCTCGTCCCACACCGGTGTCCTGATGAACGCGAGGACCGGGGTGGCGGCCGGGGCACTGGTCGCCGTCGGGCGCAGGGCACCCCGCGAGCGTGGCCGCATGTCCGGATCGCTGTCGTCATGCGCGCTCATCGCATCGCTCAACAACGCCAGGTCCTCCACCGAGCGCGCGAAGGTCCCGATTGTGTCTAAAGGCGGTGACTGGGTGAGAACGCCAGTGCGTGAAACCGTTCCGTGCGTGGGCTTGAACCCATGAACACCGCAAAAGCTGGCCGGACGAATGATCGAGCCGGCTGTCTGCGTCCCGACCGCCAGCGGCACCATGCCAGCTGCGACAGCCGCGGCCGATCCGGACGAGGACCCCCCTGGCGTACGTTCGGGATCATGCGGGTTGCGGGTCTTACCCGGCGCATACACGGCAAGTTCGGCGGTCACGGCCTTACCGAGGATGACCGCGCCGGCCTGGCGTAGCTGCGCCGTGACAGCCGCGTCCGAGCGCGGACGGCGAGCCTCGTGCAAGGGGGTACCGTTGCAGGTCGGCATGTCCCGGGTGTCGATGATGTCCTTGAGCGCCACGGGAACGCCGTGCAAAGGCCCGACCGCGTGCCCAGCGGCACGCCACTCGTCGAGCCGGCGTGCCTGTCCCAGCGCGTACTCCTCATCAAGATAGGCCCACGCCTCAACTTGCGGCTCGCGCTCGCGTATGCGGGCGAGACACGCCTGCACCATCTCCTGGGCGGTGATGTCCCCAGCCGCAAGCTGTCGCGCCGCTTCGGCGCCACTCAGCGCGCACAGCCCCTCGACGGTCATACCGGGCCGCAAGCCATCGCTCTTAGTTGCCATAGAGTACCTCCGGCAGCCACAGGGCGATCCCCGGGAACTGATACAGCAGGAACATCGACAGGAAGATCATCGCGAGGAAGGGCATCACCCCGGCAAATATTTGCGTGAGTTTGACGTGCGGCGGCGCCACACCTTTCAGATAGTACGCCGACATCGCCATCGGCGGCGTCAGGAACGAGGTCTGCAGGTTCAGCGCAATGAGAATGCCGAAAAACAGCGGATCAACGCCGAACGCTGGCAGCAGCGGCAGGAAGATCGGCACGAAGATGATGATGATTTCCGACCACTCCAGCGGCCAGCCGAGCAGGAAGATGATGACCTGCGCCAGCAGCAGGAACATCCACGGCTCCAGGTTCAGTCCCAGCACGAATTCGCTGATCAGTTGCTCGCCGCCCAGATAGGAAAACACCGACGCGAATGTCCACGAGCCGACGAACAGCCAGCAGACCATGGCCGAGGTCCGGACGGTCAGATAGATGGACTCGCGCAGCTTGTCCTGGTTGACGATGCGCCACATCATCATCCCCGCCAGGCCGGTGAAAAAGCCGATGTCGAAGGCGCGGTAATTGGTCTCGTGTCGCGAGAACAGGTCGCCGAGCTGGAACACGCCGAACATCAGCATGTACACAGCGGCAACGGCCAGGCCGATCAGCGCGCCCTGCCCGCCGAACACGAACATGCGCGCGATCTCCGGACGGCGCGGCTGAAGCCCGCTCAGCAGCGCAGTGCGCGACAGCAGCCCTATCAATACGGCAATGCCGAGCATCGAGCCGGCCCGGATGAGGAAGCCCGGCTCATCGGGCATCTCCACACCAGCATAGACCATAAGCGCCGCGCGAACACCCACATAGGCGAAGGCGAGAAGCAATGTCGCGGCGCCGCCGTACCCGATCATGTAGAACAGGGTATCCGCGCCGTCCCAGCGCTGATTTGCCCAAGGGGCGGTCTCCGTCCCTTCGGTGATCGCTGCCGCGCGGTAGGACACGGCAAGCACCATGCCGCCCAGCGCGCCGATCGCCGCGGCTTCGGACGGCGTGGCCAGGCCGAACAGGATCGCCCCCAGCACCGCCAGGATCAGGAAGAACAGCGGGAAGAACGACGTCGCCAGCATCAGAAACATCTGTCCGCGCGTCACGTCGGGAACGTCCTCCGGGCGCGGCTTGGGCGCCAGCTTCGGATTCAACAGGACGCGTCCGACGACATAAATCAGATACAATCCCGCAAGCATGAAGCCTGGCAACAACGCGCCGGCATAAAGCTTGACCACCGAGACGTTCGAGGTCGCTGAATAGACGATCAGCATGATGCTCGGCGGGATCATGATGCCGAGGCACCCGCCCGCGCAGATCACGCCAGAGGCGAAGCTGGTGTCATACCGTGCATTGAGCATGGCGGGCAGCGCGAGCAGGCCCATCAGCGTCACGACCGCGCCGATGATACCCGTCGCCGTGGCAAACAAGGCGCAGGTGACGATTGCGGCGATTGCCATCGACCCAGGGACGCGGCGCGCGGAAATGTTGAGCGTGTAGAACAGCCGGTCGACGATGTTCGCGCGCTCGACGATGTAGCCCATGAAAAGGAACAGCGGTACGGCCGTGAGCACGTCGTTCGCCATGACCGAATAGGTCTGGTTGACGAGCAGGTCAAAGATGCGGTTATCGAAGATCGTCTGCATACGCGTGGGGTCGTAGTAGGCGTAGTAGCCAAATCCGACACCCATTGCGATGAGCGTGAAAGCGATCGGAAAGCCGAGCAGAATGAGGAGGATGAAAATCCCCAACATAAAGACGGCAATTTGAGGATCGGTCATCTGTCGAACTCTCTCTTCACGCTTTCACTTGGCTCTTGAACATCCGTGGCCTCGCTGCCGTGGCGAATGATATCCGCTGTATCACCTTCCAGAAGGCGATCCTCCAGCTCTTTCACGTCCTCGATCTGGCGCGGCCACGCGCCTTCGCGCATGCACACGATGCAGCGCGCCACCTGCGCGAGGCCTTGCAGGAACAGCAGGAGACCTGCCGCCACGATGATGAGCTTGAACTGGAAAATCGGGACATTGGCCGGACTCATCACGCTGACCTCCAGGTAGCGCAGCGAGCGCGAGGCATACTGCCAGCCTGCGATGATCAGCGCGGTGACACCGGGGAAGAAGAAGAGAACGTAAAGGACCAGTTCGACGCCGGCCTGCACCCTGGGCGGCCAGAGTCGATAGATCACATCGCCGCGGACGTGGCCGTCGCGCGACAGCGTGTAGGCGCCGGCCATCATGAACAGCGAACCGTACATCATGTAGGTCAGGTCAAAGGCCCAAGATGTCGGCTGGCGCAACAGATAGCGCACGAACACCTCGTACGAGACGCTGAGCGTCATGATGACGATGCACCATGCAAACGCCTTGCCGAACCAGGCGGATATGCGGTCCACGAAAGCGATGAAAGCGAGCACGGCTGGGCTAACTCCTGAAAACGTGAATGACTGTCGGCTCTCGCCGTGGCCGCACGCAATGACCGGCGCGGCATCACCCGGGATTGGCCGTGCCGGTCATATCGTATGAGGGCGCATCCCGGCAAGCCGGGCCGCCGGGACTGACCCGTGGTGGCTCGCCGGGTGCCATATTGACATCCGTGGGTTTTTAGAAGCCCAGCCGGCCGGGGAAATAATGCTCGTAAGCGAGCTTGTAGTCGGCCTTGTTGAGAAGGTCGTAGTAGGCGACCCGCTCGGACCAGGCCTTCTGGCTCTCGACCACGCGATTGAAGAAGTCGTCCTGACGCAGGTCTTCCAAGACCTCGTCCCAGGACTGGAGCTGCGCTTCCATGACGCTCTGCGGCGTGCGGTGGACGGTCACCCCGCCTTCTTCCTGCAGCCACTGGAGGTCCTTGGAGTACTGGTCCATAGCGGTGGCGTAGTTGGATGTGTTCGCCGCCTCGGCCGCGTGCTCGATGATCGCCTGCAGGTCCGGATCGAGGCTCTCGAAACGGTCCTTGTTGACCGGGATTTCGAAGAATTCGGCAGCCTGGTGATAGGAGCCCATCATGTAGTGCTTGCGCACGTCATGCGCGCCGAAGTCCCGGTCAGAACTCGGGTTGTTGAACTCGAAGGCGTCGATAACGCCGCGCTCCAGCGCCGGCACGATTTCACCGCCCGGAAGCTGCGTCACCGACACGCCCATGCCCTGCATGATGTCTGTGGCCAGACCGACCGTGCGGTACTTCAGGCCCTGCATCTGTTCCGCGGACTCGATCGGTTCGGTGAACCAGCCCAGCGGCTGCGTCGGCATCGGGAAGCAGAAAAATCCGACGAGGTCGAGGCCCAGGATGTCCTGAACCAGCTCGCGATAAAGCTCCTTACCGCCGCCGGCGTGAATCCAGGCCAGCACCTGCGCGGCGTTCGCGCCGAAGACCGGGCCGGTGCCGAACAGCGAGGCCGCCTTGTTCTTGCCGTACCAATACGCGGTCACGGTGTGGGCCATATCGAGCACGCCATCAGCGCACGCATCCTGCACCTGGAATGCCTTGACCACGGCCCCGGCGGGCAGCAGGTCGATCTTGATGCGCCCGTTCGACATCGCCTCGACACGGTCGACATACTCCTGCGCGAAACCCTGCCAGACGTTCTGGGCGCCCCAGGATGTCTGCATCTTCAGCGTCACCGGCGCGCCGCGCGAGATGTTCGGCATCGCCACGGCACCGGTCGCACCGGCAGTCGCCGCGACAGCACCGCCCTTGAGAAATTTGCGGCGGGATACGGTCTTGTCGGTCTTTGTTTCGGACATTCGTTCCTCCCAGACTTTCGTTCGATTATGGACTTTCCGTCTCTCAAACAAGCAGCGCGGGGATCGCGCTGGACGAGGGACGCACGGTATTGAAGCAATGTGTTTCGCTCGAGCTAAAAACCATGCGCAGGGCGCGGATTATACCGTCCCCGCCACATACGACCGGATTATCGCTAGCCACGCAAGCCTTTATCGACAGACCGGTCAAAAAGTCGAAGACCCGACCCCGCGCTTTCAACAGGCAAAAACGCCCCGGCAATATGGCTGCGGCGGGATGACCCGGGCGGGTTCACGTTATTTTGAGATCGTCTTTTGATGTCGCCACCTTATCTGATGTGGCACAAACCGGGGAAACGAATGTCACACCGCATTATCGGACGCGCAATGCTCTTTCGAGCCGCACGCCTCGCGGCACACCTCTGCGGCTGCCTCCTGCTGGCCGCGATCGCCCTCGCATCGTCGGGCGAATTACGCGCGCAGCAGCCGTCCAGCCAGGATACCCTGCAGCAACTCGTGACCCCGGGCTCGGCCGGGGCAGGTCCGCAGCAAACGGACCGTAAGGTGGAGATCGAGCTGCTGTCGGAGACCAGAGCCGTGCGTCCGGGCCAACCGTTCTGGGTTGCGCTGCGCCAGGATATCGCGCCGGGCTGGCACACCTACTGGGAAAATCCCGGCGATTCGGGCGAACCGACGCGCATTGACTGGGACCTGCCCGAGGGGTTCGAAGCATCGGCGATCCACTGGCCCGCGCCGAAGGCGATACGCGTTTCCAGCCTGATGAATTACGGCTATCGCGACGAGGTGCTCCTCCTCGTGCGCATGACCCCGCCGGAACGTCTGCCGGTGGACACTGTCACCTTGCGCGCGGAGTCGCGATGGCTGGTATGTGAAGAAATTTGTATTCCCGGGAAAGGTCGCGCACGAGTCGATCTCGCGGTCGCGGGACAGGGCGAGTCGCTGCGGCCGGGTGACGGCGCGGAAAGGATCGCGGCTGCCCTGCGCAACCTGCCCCAGGAGGCGCCCTGGCCAGTCAGCCTGAGCGTCGGCCCGGACAAGCTGGCCCTGTCGATCAAGACTGACAAGCTCGCCGCGGGAAACGTGGACTCGATGCGGTTTTTCCCGCGCGAATGGGGCCTGATTGGCAATGCCGCAGCCCAAGACCTCGAATGGGGCGCTTCGGGCCCGCGGCTCGTGGTCGAACGCGGCAAGCTGAAAGACGAGCCGATCAGCAAGCTCACCGGCCTCATCACCCTCAGCCGCACGGATGGAGCGCGCGAGGCTTACGAGATTGCTGTCCAACCGTCTCAAAACGTCGCGGAGATCACCCCCGCTTCCGCCGCATCAGGGCCGCCGGGCGGCGGCCTTGGCCTCTGGCAGGCGGCCGCATTCGCCTTCATCGGCGGCGTGATCCTGAACTTCTTTCCCTGCGTGTTCCCCGTTTTGTCGATGAAGGCCCTGAGCCTGGCCCGCGGCGGTGACAGGCGGACGCACCGTGGTCATGCCCTCGCCTATCTGGGCGGTGTCATGCTCAGCTTCGCGGTCCTTGCTGCGTTGCTGCTGGCGCTGCGCGCAACCGGCGCCGCCTTTGGCTGGGGCTTCCAGTTCCAGTCGCCGTGGTTCGTGCTCGTCATGGCCGCGCTGTTCTTCGCGCTGGGCCTCAGTCTGTCGGGCGTATTCAACTTTGGCGGCGCGATGATGGGGGTCGGCGACTCGCTGACCCGGCGCGGCGGCGCATCCGGTTCGTTCTTCACCGGCATTCTGGCAAGTATCGCGGCAACGCCCTGCACGGCACCGTTCATGGGCGCCGCGCTCGGCTATGCCGTCACCCAACCCGCCGTTGAGGCGACGGCCGTGCTGATGATGCTCGGCCTCGGCTTTGCCGCACCGATGACGCTGCTGAGCTTGTCCGGCGCGTTCGCCAGGCTGCTGCCCAAGCCGGGGCCGTGGATGGAGACGCTCAAACAGGTTCTCGCCTTTCCGCTTTATGCGTCCGCGGTGTGGCTCGTCTGGGTGCTCAGCCTTCAGACGGGCGCGGACGGCGTGCTCGCCGCCGGTGCCGTGCTGGTTGCCATCGGCTTCGCGGCCTGGTTCGTTGGCATGACACAGGCCGGGCGCACGGTCCGTTACACGGGCGCGGCGGCTGTCGTGCTTGCCGCCTTCGCGCTGGCGGGCCCCATGCTCGGCCCGGCGTCGGACACGCGCGCCAACCAGCAGCAGACGGCTGCCCCAAGCGAAGTGGGCGAGCCGTTTTCCCGCGCCCGTCTGGAAGACCTGCGCGCGCAAGGCAGCCCCGTCTTCGTCAACTTCACTGCCGCCTGGTGTATTACCTGCAAGGTCAACGAGGAGGTGGCGCTGAAGTCCGAAGGCTTCCGGATGGCTCTGCAACGCGGCAACGTTGCCTATCTGATCGGAGACTGGACCAACCAGGACCCCGAAATCTCGCAGATGCTGAGCAAATACGGCCGGGCCGGCGTGCCGCTTTACCTGCTCTATTCCGGCAATGGCGAGCCGCCCGAGGTTCTGCCGCAAATGCTCACCGAAAGCCTTGTGAAGCGCAAACTGAGCTCGGTCAGCCAGATCCAGACATCGCGGAACTGACCGCGCGGTGGACCTGACTTATCATGCCGACGACGAAAAGGGGTCCGGATATGCCAGTGAAACTGTCAACCGTGGCGTTGGCCGCTGCGGTGGTGCTGCTCGGACCTGCCGCCGGGACCGGCAAGGCCGCGCCCGCGCCGCAGATCGGCGAACCCGCGCCGCCCTTCACGGCCACCGACACGAACGGGAAAACGCATTCCCTGAGCGATTTTCGCGGCGAAACGGTTGTGCTGGAATGGACCAACCATGGCTGCCCCTACGTTCAGAAGCATTACGACACCGGGAACATGCAGGCCCTGCAGAAGGATGCCACCGAGGACGGCGCAGTCTGGCTGTCGGTGATCTCGTCCGCGCCCGGCAAGCAGGGCCACGTCAGTGCCAAGCGCGCGAATGAACTGACACAGGCGCGTAACGCCGACCCGACCGCCGTGCTTCTCGACCCGAAGGGTAAAGTCGGTCGCGCCTACGAGGCGAAGACCACGCCGCACATGTATATCATCAATCCGGACGGCGAGTTGGTCTATATGGGCGCGATCGATGACCGCCCGACCACGCGGGACTCAGATATCGAAGGGGCGCGCAACTACGTGCGCGAAGCCCTCAACGCGATGGAAAACGGCGAGGAGATCCCGAAGCAGGTGACCCGCGCCTATGGCTGCTCCGTGAAATACCCCAGCTAAACGGGACACGCGAATGATGGAGCCGGGATGCGCCCTGTCCCGGCTCCATGTCTCGAGCGAGCGGCGGATGCGGCATCGGCAGCCGCATTGGTTACGCCGCATCATTGCGCTTCCGGCGGTGATCGGCGTAGTGCGCCCACGGCCCGTGGAGGATTAAAGCT
>CAYFTI010000034.1:0-19062 GCA_964346065.1 uncultured Hyphomicrobiaceae bacterium | reverse complement strand
TCTAGCCGGCAGGGCGCAGGCCCCAGGCGACTGGCAGCCCAGGCGCCACGGCTGGGCCTCTTCTGCGGGACCGGATGGGAACCAACATCGGCCGGGAACTGCCCGGCGTTTGCCAGGAACGGGTTGGCAACGACGCGAAGTTATCCCATACTCCTAACGATGCAACTGTTTGAAAGCATGGACGATACCTGATGACAAGCGCGACACCTCTCAAAGTCATGAGCCTGTCCGATGCAGCCGCGCAGCGGCTGTCTGAAATCATGGAGGCGAGTGATCAGCCGATTGCCGGCGTTCGGGTCGGCCTCAAGAAGGGCGGCTGTGCCGGTATGGAATACACGATGGACTATGCCGCCGAAATCGGCCCGATGGACGAGGTGATTGAGGAAAAGGGCGTGAAGCTGCTGATCGAGCCACAGGCGGTACTTTTCCTGCTTGGTACCGAGATGGATTATCAGGAAGGTAAGCTGGCGTCCGGGTTCGTCTTCAACAATCCCAACCAGACGAGCGCATGCGGCTGCGGCGAATCCGTGGAGATCGCGCCTGCATCCGACGAGCAGGTGAGCTGACACGCACGCCCGAAAGTCAATAGCGTACGGGCCATCGGGGTCTGGTACGGCTTTCCTGTAAGCGTATTACCCGACAAAAAGAGGCGGAGCCCAGGCAGGCTCCGCCTCCATGTATTGGCTGCCGTGAAGGAAGCCGCTCAGTTTACCTGACCGGCCTCAGACTCGATAGTCGCCTGCTGACGGCCATTGGCGTTGGCGATTTCGATCTTGCGCGGCTTCATGGCGTCGGGAAGCTCGCGGCGCAGATCGATGTGCAGCAGGCCGTTTTCCAGTTTCGCGCCGCTCACCTCGACGTGTTCGGCAAGGCGGAAACGGCGTTCGAAGTTGCGCGATGCAATCCCCCGGTGGAGGAACACCCGCTCAGTGTCTTCCTGTTCGGTTTCCGCCGGTTTCTGACCGCTCACGCGGAGAGTGCCCTCACGAACTTCAATCTCGAGATCGGCCTCCGAGAAGCCCGCGACGGCCATGGTGATACGGTAGTTGTTCTCGTCGACCCGTTCGATGTTGTAGGGCGGATAGCCGTTATCCGTTTCAGCCGAGGCAAGCTGCTCCAGTATAGAAGCAACGTGGTCAAAGCCTACCGTCGACTTGTAAAGCGGAGTCAAATCAAAACGTCTCATGACACATCCTCCTTCTTGAGCGACATGTGTTTTCACTGCCTTTTGGCCAGATGAAGACGCATACCCGGCTTCGGCGTATGCATTTGTTGAGATAGTTCGCACGGCCGTGACGTCAAGTCCTTGCGAGTCGGCAAACCGACATCCAGACGGTGGCTTCCATGCGTCCCAATGCGCGCTGTGTTCGTGTTGCGCGATTGAGAGTTGCCGAGGCCGCGGCGACAAGGCTATGGGTTGAGGCGGCGAGGGTTTGCGGCCAGCGGTGGGGACGCGTTGGCGCGCCGGGCCGTTTGCGGGGAGAACGCTGATGCTGACGATGGTTGAGCCAATTCGCCCGTCGGGCCAGGCCTCTGAGGCGGTCCTCGTTTCAACGCCGCGAAATCCCCTCCCAGGGGGCGTCACGGGTGGCCACTTTGTGGCCAGCGACGGCGCGCGCATCCGCTTCGCGTGGTGGGGGCCGACCGGGCTGAACAAGCTCGGGACGGTCTGCATCCTGATGGGCCGCGGCGAATTCATTGAAAAGTATTTCGAGGCCGTCTCCGATCTGCGCCGTCGCGGCTTTGCCGTGGCCATCATGGATCATCGGGGGCAGGGCGGATCGAGCCGCCCGCTCGCTAATCCGCGAAAAGGCCATGTCGACGACTTCGCCCAGTACGATGCCGACCTTGAGCAGTTCATGGCCGAAATCGTGCTGCCTGACTGCCCGGCCCCGTACTACGCGGTGGCGCACTCGATGGGCGCCAATATTCTGTTGCGCGCGACACGCTCGCGAATGTGCTGGTTTGATCGCATCGTGCTCACCGCGCCGATGATCGAGCTGCATTCCGGCCACACCGGTGTTCCGGCGTCCGAGCGCCTGGCGGAAATTTTCACGCTTTGCGGGCTTGGAACCGCTTTCGTGCCGGGCGGCGGGGCGATGTCGTTGGACGAGCAGCCCTTCGAGACCAATCCGTTGACGGGCGACCCGCAGCGCTACGCCCGCACGCAGGAGGTTCTGCGCGCGGCGCCGGAGTTGGCGCTCGGCTCACCGACCATCGGGTGGTATCACGCGGCCTGCCAGTCGATGGCGCTCCTGAACAGCGCGACCTTCCCGACATCGGTCAAAGTGCCGGCGCTGATCGTTGCGTCGGGAAATGATCCGATCGTCTCGCTGCGCGCGATCGAGACATTTGCCAGCCGCTTGCGCCTTGGCCGCCATGTGCTGGTCCCCGGGGCGCGTCACGAGGTTCTGCAGGAGCGCAACGCGCTGCGCGAGCAGTTCTGGGCGGCTTTTGATGCCTATATCCCGGGATCCCGGCCGAGCCGCGCGGAGCAGCTTTTGGGCCTTTAAGTGCCCTGCTCGTCGAGATCGATCTCCAGGATGGCCATCTGGAACTGGTAGGACAGGTCCTCGTCGTCATCGTCGCGATACAGAACGCCGATGAATTCGCTCCCGAGATAGACCTCGGCGGAGTCGTCCTGTTTCTGGCGGTGGCGCACCTCAAGGCTGGGCAGCTCGAATTTCCGCTGCAAATAGCTCTGCAGGCGCGTAATTTCTTCGCGCTTCATGTCATGTTCCCTGTGCGTGTTCGCGTGTTGCCCGCGCGAGGCGTGCGCCACCTCAGATGCCGCAATCGGTACAAACGCCGGCAGCGGCGGTCAAGCGGCGCGCCGGATTAGTCCTGAGGTTGTTCCTCGGTCTCGGATCCGATCGACCCGAACAGTTGGTTCATCGCGCGGGCCGGTTCCGGGCAGCCTGCCAGGCCGACCACTTTCGCCGGCACTCCCGCAACCGTGGTGCGGACCGGCACATCGTGCAGGACCACGCTTCCGGCAGCGATCCGTGCACAGTCGCCCACTGAAATATTGCCAAGGATTTTCGCCCCGGCCCCGATCATCACGCCGCAGCCGATCTTCGGATGCCGATCCGCCGATTCCTTGCCGCTGCCACCAAGCGTGACCGCATGAAGGATCGAGGTCTGATCGCCGACGACGGCCGTCTCGCCCACAACCAGTCCTGTGGCGTGGTCGAGCATGATGCCGCGCCCGATCTGCGCGGCCGGGTGAATATCCGTCCCCAAAACATGCGAGGACTGGCTCTGCAGGTACAGGGCAATGTCGCGGCGGCCGGCTTTCCACAGGGCGTGGGCGAAGCGGTAGGTCTGAAGCGCATGGAAGCCCTTGAAATACAGGATCGGTTCAATCGCGCGCTGGCACGCCGGGTCACGGTCGACCACGGCGGCCAGATCGGCGCGGAAAATTTCGCCAAGCTCGGGCTGATCGGCCAGGATCTGGGTAAAGGTCTGGCGGATCAGATCGCTTTGCATATCGGTGCGTTCAAGGCGCTGGGCGAGCCGAAAGCAGATGGCGTCCTCAAGCCGCTCCTGGTTCAGGACCGTGGTTGCAACGAGCCCCGCCATCGCCGGCTCTTCGGCGAGAATGGCTTGAGCCTGAGCACGCACATCGCTCCATATCGGATCGCACGGCTCGACGGGCACGGACCGCTCGTCTGGCTGAGACTGGCTCATCGGATACCTCTTGCTTGCCCACATTGCCGCTAACATAGCCCTTCAGGTCCCCGAGCGAAAGGCGCCCCTGCGAAAGGCACGCATGACGAAACCGGCCCCGAGGGGCCGGCTTCACGGTTTCCGCAATCGCGATGTTGGGAAAAACGCTTTACGTTCAATGCCTCAACTCGGGGGGTGAAGATATTTCGCCTTCCGAATGAGATCAATATCGTGGAGAGTGTCCAGCCGACGCCGAGTGATGTGGTCCTCTAGGTATCCTGAAACACGCCCGTCCGGTGTTTTCAGCAGATTGTTGCGCATCGGTCTCTCCATCTCAGTAAGGCCGCATGGGACAGATCGCCCTGCCCATGAGGCAGATATGAGGGATGCTTTCGCACCCCTCCCCCTCAAGGCCGATCAACAACCTGTCCGGGCATGTCTGGCGGTCTGCCAGGTGAGCCCCCGGACGCGCCGGAGCGGTTGTCTATCAGCCCCGTCTTCCCGGAGCCCGGCTCCGGAAACCGATGGAGTGGGAAAGCAGGCGAACTCCGTCACAGACGACGCCAGTGCGCCATGCTTTCGTCATGATTGGGAGTGTAACGCGATTCGCGGGTCTGTGGATAGCGGGTGGAAAATCCGCGCGCGTGTTCAGGCGGCTTCGAATTCAGCCTGCGCGACGGCGTGCGCGGCGACCCTGCCGGGCACGAGGACCTGGACCGGACGGACGTCCTCCGTAATGGCAACGGGCAGCGTCCCGGTGCTTTCTCCGTCGATCTGGATCGGGACCGGGCGGTCCGCTGTCAGATGCCCCCGACTGAAAGGCACCAGTCGCACGTGAGGCGCGCGCTTGGCCTGGCCGGCCCCGATCATCAGGATGTCGAGGATCAGGCCGAGGCGGCTATTCGCGGTGCAGAGCATGGCCATGAGGCCGGGTCGAAACATGCTGCTATCTGGCGAAAGGGTAAAGCCGCCGGCATAGCTGCGAGCGTTGCACACGACCACCCAGCGCGCAGTGTAGGTCTGCCCATCGAGCTGTGCGGTGATGACCGGGGCCGGGCGGAAGATCGCGCGAATGACCGGCCAGACATAGGCCCACTTTCCGACATACCGTTTGAGGCGGATGTCCAGGCCCGCCACGGCTTCCGCATCCAGCCCGGTTCCAGCCATGAGGAAGAATGGCGTGTCATTTGCCGTTGCCCCCATGACCGGGACGGCCACACCATCCAGCAGGCAGTCCGCGATTGTTTTGGGCTGGCGGCCGAGGCCGATCTCGTGCGCCATTACATTCCCGGTGCCGAGCGGCAGCAGGCCGACGGGAACCGTTGTGCCGCGCAGTCCGGCGGCGACGCCGCATATGGTGCCGTCCCCTCCGGCGGCGACGATGGCATCGTAATGCCCGGAGCCGGCTGCCTCGCGCGCGAGGAGGGTGCTGTCCTTTTCGCAAAGCGCATCTTGCACCACCACGGCTGCCCCGGCGTCCTCCAGCGCTGCAAGCACACGGCGCATGCGCCCGCGGCGGCCACTGCCGGCATTCGCGTTATGGATTACCAGGAACCGGTGGCGCACACGGTCAAGCCCCTATCCGGCCACGGCCTCGGTCGTTTTCGCGGACTGTTGGACGGCCTTTTGCACCTTCTCAAAAGCGCGCACCTCGATCTGGCGGATACGCTCACGGCTGACCCCGAACTCATGCGAAAGCTCTTCGAGCGTCAACGGATCGTCCGTCAGGCGCCGCGCCGTGAAGATCCGGCGCTCACGCTCGTTGAGCGTTTCGATGGCGTCCTGCAGATAGCTTCTGCGATGCTCCAACTCTTCGCTGTCGGCAAGGGCCGCTTCCTGGCTGATGTCTTGCTCGTTCACGAGCCAGTCCTGCCACTCCCCGCTTTCAGCATCTGCGCGAAGCGGAGCGTTGAGCGAGCTGTCGCCGGACAGGCGCCGGTTCATCGAGACCACATCCTCTTCGGACACCGAGAGCTTCTCGGAGATCTCGGCGACATGTTCGGGCCTCAGATCACCTTCATCATAGGCCTGAAGCTGCCCCTTCATCTTGCGCAGATTGAAGAACAGCTTCTTCTGGCTCGCTGTTGTGCCCATCTTCACAAGTGACCACGAGCGCAGGATATATTCCTGGATGGATGCGCGGATCCACCACATCGCGTAAGTCGCCAGCCGGAAGCCGCGGTCCGGGTCAAAGCGCTTGACGGCCTGCATGAGGCCGACATTGCCCTCGGACACGACCTCGCCAATCGGCAGACCGTAACCGCGGTAGCCCATGGCAATACGTGCGACGAGCCGCAGGTGCGACGTCACGAGCCTATGCGCTGCCTCTGTATCTTCATGCTCTTTCCACCGCTTGGCGAGCATGTATTCTTCTTCTGGCTCCAGCATTGGAAACTTGCGGATCTCGTCCAAATACCGGCTGAGACCGCCACTGCCAGAGACTGTGGGTAAATTGTTCATACTGCGATCCTGTGTCATCACCGTGTTCTTACGCAAGATCAGCGGTTCCGGATTATCCAATTCATTGCAACTCGCCAAAAACTTGCAGTCTCCAGCCTTCACCACCGAAGGCCCGACACGCATGTCCTCACGAGAAACGATAAAGAAGGCTTGGCGAAGGCCGCTAACACGTTTCCGGCTCACTCAGGGGGCAAAATCAGCCGATATCGCTCAACGCTGCAATAACATCGCGCATGTCGTCCGGCAGATCGGAGGCGAGCGACACGTATACGCCGGTTTCCGGGTGATCGAAACCGAGTCTGGCAGCGTGCAGCGCCTGACCGTGCAACTCAAGTATTGCAGATCGGGCCTTTTCTGGCAAGGCGGCGATGCGGTTTCTGAAGCCCGCCGCGTATAACGGGTCGCTGATGACCGGGTGGCCGATATGCGCCATATGTACGCGAATTTGATGGGTTCTCCCGGTCTCCAACCGGCACGCCACAAGCGAAGCCACGCTCGTCACCGCGTCGTGCGGGGTTGCCATGCCAAACCGCTTCAGAGCGCGGTAATGGGTAATGGCCTCGCGGCCACGATCGCGCAGAACGGCATTTTTCAAGCGATTGGTCGGGTGCCGTCCAATCGGTGCGCGGATCGTGCCGACGGGCGGTACGGGTGTGCCCCACACCAGCGCCTGGTACTCACGTAACAGCCCGCCCGTGCGCCCGTGATCGGCGAACTGGGCTTCCAGGCGGCGATGGGCGCGGTCGGTCTTGGCGATGACCATGAGCCCGCTCGTGTCCTTGTCCAGCCGGTGAACAATTCCGGGCCGGCGAACACCCCCGACGCCGGAAAGGGTATCGCCGCAATGCGCGAGCAGAGCATTGACCAGAGTGCCGGTCCAGTGGCCTGCCGCCGGATGTACGACGAGGCCGGCCGGTTTGTCGATGACGATGATTTCGTCGTCTTCGTGGACCACCGTGAGGGGTATGGCCTCCGGCTGCGGCGTGGCCGGCTCCGGCGCGGGCATGTCGAGGCGGACAACGTCCCCGGCTTCGACGCGATGGTCTGGCGCTGCGACCGCTGAACCGTTGACGCGCGCGTGGCCCTGCTTGATCAGCGCCTGGATGCGCGCCCGGCTGATCTCCTCAGCGCGCATGGCCAGAAACCTGTCAAGCCGCATCCCCCGGTCTTGATCTTGTGCCGTAAATGACAAATGCTGCATGGGGGCAATGGGCTCACTGCGTATTCACTGGGCGCGGTCGCGCGCTCTTCAGCATCTCATTTCGACCGCTCGGTGCGTGTCTTATCATTTTCTCGGGACGCGCGGCAGCGAAGTTTGCACCCAGACCAGGATAGCTCATGTCGGACGAAGAACCGATCCCGGGTAGTGTCTTCAATCCCCGCCAGGTGCGGACGCTGAAGATCGTCGTGATCGTCATGACGATCCTTCTCGTTCTCGGGTTCGCTTTGCTGATCGCGGGGCTGTACCACGAGGCGACGAAGATCGGCGAAAAGGACGCAAGCGAGCAACAGCGCGCGGCCGCAGCGGCAAGCGCCGGCGGGGAGATTGATCTGCCAGTGCCGGCCGGCGCCGAGATCACGCGTATCGTCGCGGATGCGGGCCGCGTAATCCTGCATGTGCAAGCGAAATCAGGCGACGAAATCGTGATCGTCGATACCGCGCACGGCAACAGGATCACCCGCCTGCGGCTGACGCCGCCCTAGCCGTATTCGACACATTGGCTCTTGACTGGCGCGGTAGGCATGCCATGTCATCGTCATGGGGGGCGGTTCACACACTTCCGTCCGGCGCAAAGCTCCCTTCGTCTAGTGGCCCAGGACGCCGGCCTCTCACGCCGGAAACAGGGGTTCGAGTCCCCTAGGGAGCGCCAATCCAGCGAGGGGCCGATCTGGGAGGTGCTGCCGGTCAGGGCGCTGCTGTCGCCTGCGCCCTCGCCATACAATTCTCAGAACGCTGCAATCACGCTATAAAGCAAGACGGCCCCGGGTTTTGCTGTCGATCCCGCTTGGGTCGGGGAGGGGGGTTCCATGAAAGTTTTATACGACCTGCGTGATGCAGTTGCCCTGTATTATCAAACCAATACCGAGCTGGCCCTTTGGCTGACGATTGCCGCGGCGGTGCTGGTCATACTGCTCGTGATGCTTGTGTCGCCCGGCTTTCGCCGGTTCATGGCCGTTGTGCTTGTGATTTCGTTGGTGATCGGGGCGCTTCTGATCAACTTCGGTGAGGAAGTCGTTGGCGGGCTCTGAATCACAGCGGGTTCTGTCCTCGCGGGCGCGAGGACAGTTCATGCCATGACGTGGGAGCTCACCGTCGATCAAACGGCTCGCTAACCGCGCAGCCGGCGCCTTCAGTAGGCCGAGGCCGTGGCCCCCACGCCGTCACGGCCGTAAATGTCACGCCTGAAATGCACGACGCCATCCGGTGTCGACCAGGCCGTGATGTAGTTCATGTAAAGCGGCACCGGGTTCGTCACCTCGACGTTCAGGGTCTCGCCCGTCCGCTTCATCTGGCGGACGCGGGAAAGCCGCCAGCCCGGTGTATCCCGGAGAACCCAGGCCACAAGCTGCTCCACGCCCTGAACACGCACACACCCCGAGCTTTCCGCGCGCCGGTTACGCCCGAACAGCGATTGAGACGGCGTATCATGAAGATAGACCGCGTGGCGGTTGTGGAAGTTGAGCTTCACGAAGCCGAGCGGGTTGTCATTGCCCGGGTCCTGCGCATAAACGAGGTTCAGCGGCTGAGATGACGACCAGTTGATGGAGCGCGGGTTGAGCTTATCATCGCGCCGGTAGGCGTCGTAGTTGGCATAGGCATCGATACCATAGCGCTCCAGGACACTCTTGCCTTCCCGGCTCATTGACCGTCCCTTGGGCACGAGGTCTTCACGGATAACCGTCGGCGGCAGGATCCACTCCTTGTTGAAGTTCAATTCGTGAATCCGCGACTTCAGGATCGGCGTCTGGCGGCTCGGCTTGCCGACGACGGCGGAATGACGAGACACGACCTTTCCGTTCTCCACCGCCTCGATCTGCGCCGCCGGAATGTTCACCAGCACGTAGCGGTCATCGCGGGCGGTCTGACGCGACAGGCTCGCGAGCCGGTTGAGGTTTCGGCGAAGCTGGCGCAGCCGCGAGCGTGCGGACACATTGAGTGCCGCGCGCGTGGCGCTGTCCACCACCCCTGTCGGTGACAGGCCGTGGCGCTTCTGGGCGCGTTTCACGGCTTTCTCGACATAGTAGTCGAACGTATTGCGGAAGCCGCCGCGCTGTTCGAGGTCGCCGGTGATCTGCAGACGCCGGCGCAACACGGCCACGGCCGGATCACTGATGCCGGAACGCAACTTGACGTCCGGGATGCGTTTCCAGCCGCCATCGGCAACGATCTTGCGGTATGTCTCGATGGCGCGGCGCGTGGGCTTGATATTGTTTTTCGACAGGGTCGCGTAGCCGCGCCGGGGCTGAGATTCCCAACGGCGAATGAACGAACGGTCAAAGGGCTGGGACCACGAGGAGCCAGGGTCATTGCCGAACTGAAGCCAGTTTTCGAGGGCAATGGCACGGTCCGTCATCATTGCGGGCACGCCGATGCTCACGGCCAACGCCGACGCTGCAAAACGCACGCCCCACCGCTTATTGGATACTCGCTTGGTCATTCCCCTCACCTGAATAGATCCCGCACCTTGTCAAAGACGAAGCAACGCAACGCCACACCCATCCCACGCCCTGGTGACGCCTGCCCGTATCCGGAACGTTACGCTGGGCGCGTACTTCATACAAATGACAAATCCTTGAGACCGAAATTTGTCGCTCGGCGTTGCATTTCGCCAACGGACAAGCCCCGCTTGGCGAACGTCCCCGGGAAAAAGTTGCCGGGTGCCGGGATGCTTACAGGCGATAGCGGATCTGGTCTGTCCAGAAGCGTTCCAGCCGATGCAGGTTACGGTTCATCCCCTCAAGCTCGCTGAGCGAGATGCCGCCAACCTTTTCGATCAGCCCGAGCTGGCGTTCGACCAGGTCATCAACCACGCCGCTGACCTCTTTGCCGCGCTGCGTCAGTCGGATGCGCACAGCCCGGCGGTCGCTCTCGGAGCGCTGGTGCTCGATGCAACCCAGTTCGTGCAGTCGTTTCAGGTTGTACGATACGTTGGAGCCCATGTAAAAGCCGCGGCTGCGAATTTCGCCAGCCGTGAGCTCCATGTCGCCGATGTTGAACAGCAGAAGGGCCTGCACGCTGTTCACTTCCTTACAGCCGATCCGGTCGAGTTCATCTTTGAGCACATCCAGCAAAAGGCGCTGGAGCCGCTCGATCAGCTTCAGCGTGACCAGATAGGACGATTTGTAGGCGTGCTCGCCCTGGGCATGATCGTCGCGGGAGATATTGAGCGTGTTATTCATCAGCTTGCCTCGTTCGGTGTACGCCACTTGAAACGAGTCAAGGTTTAGCGCAGAGCGCCTAAAATGCACTTAATACGCGATGATAATTTCAAATACAGCCATGGGTTGCAGGTCGTGATCAATCCACCAGCGTCCAGTGGTCGTGCAACTCCAACTCCGGAATGGCTTCCAACGGTGCGAGATAGGCATCAATCGTGGCGTCGGAGACGTCTTCGAGGCGGGCCGGTTGCCATTGGGGGTGGTCGTCCCGGTCGATCATCTTGGCGCGTACCCCTTCGTAATGATCATGCCGGTAGAGGCTGCGAACGGCGCATCGGAACTCCAGCTTGAGCGCATCCTTCAGATTGGCCAGCCGGGTGCCTTCCTCGTAAAGGCGCAGCGTCAGCTTCAGCGATGTCGGTGAGCGCGCGCGCAGCGTTTGCGCCGTGTCGCGGGCCCACGCGGAGAACTCGCCCGTTTCGTCCTCAAGCCGCTCGATGATCTCGCTGATGTCCGCGGGCGCGAAACACCTGTCGATAGCTGGGCGCAGAGCAGCCAGCTCGCTGTCACCCGGGTCTTGATGCATGGCGTCCAGGAGCGGGTCAATGGGCTCCGCCTCGCTCACAGCGGTCTGGATCTCGTCGAACCGTTCCACATCGATACAATGCGTGGCCAGTGCCAGGTGATAGCCGTCCGCCGGCCCGATGACAGTGCCGGTGAGCCCCAGGTAGAGACCGATCCGCCCCGGCAACTGCGAAAGGAAATGGGTCGCCCCGATATCGGGAAACAGCCCGATCGCGGTCTCCGGCATGGCGAACTTGTAGCCCGCGCCCGCGACGCGATGAGTGCCATGCACGCTGATTCCGACTCCGCCGCCCATGACGATCCCGTTCATCAGCGAGACCGTCGGCTTTATGAAGCGTTGCAGGGTCCAGTTATGCTGGTATTCCTCGCGAAACAGCGCGATCCCCGGAGTCTTGTCGCGCTCGCGCAGGTCGTAAAGCGCCTTGACGTCGGCCCCGGCGCAAAAGACGCCGTCATCCTGAGAGCGTTGGACCACGCCGTAGACATGCGGATCTTTCGCCCAGCCGTGGAAATGCCGCTCCATCTCGCGGATCATGTCCAGGGACAACGCGTTAAGGGCTTTCGGCCGGTTGAGGATCACGAGGCCGGCCCGGTTGTCCTGCCTGCAGATCACGTCTTGCGTATGGGCATCTTCTGATGACGAGGGCATGGCGGGCTGAGGTGCTCCCTTGGATGCGGTTTCGCGCTAGAGAGAAGCCGGCGAGTTCCGGTTCCCTGCGCGCCTTGCTTGGCTTATCACACCATACGGCTTGACCAAAAGCAGGAGGGTTTCTTGGCGAAGGCGTGTCTAATTGCGTGGCTTTGCATGGTGGTGAGCGGAGCAGGGGCGTGGGCTGCGCCCGCATTGCCGGAAAAGCGCCGGCCGCCGGCGGCGTGGGGCAAGCCGGAGATGGCAGATGCGCCTTTACGATGGGCGGCCGAGGAGGTCGCCGCGGCCCGGCGCGCGTGCATCGCTACGCTCGCGCGCGAGCCTTACCTTCTGGAGGCGCTGGAGCCGATCCGTGAGGGCGTTTGCGGCGCGCCCGCGCCGGTTTCGTTGACGGGGCTGCCGGGTCGTGAAGCCGCCCTTCGGTTCATGCCGGCGGCCACGCTGACATGCGAGACGGCGGCGCGTGTGCGTGAATGGGTTGATCGGGTCTTGCAGCCCACGGCCCGAGCCCAGCTTGGGGCAGCCGTTACAAAAATCCGGCTGATGGGCTCCTATAGCTGCCGCCGACGCTATAATGCGCCGGACAAGCGCCTCAGTCAGCATGCCCGCGCGCAGGCGCTCGATATTGCCGCGTTTCAAACCGCGGATGGTCAGGTCATCACGGTTCTCGACCACTGGGCCGGAGACGACGCGCGCGCGGCATTTCTGCGCGACATCCATACCGGTGCGTGCCAGATTTTCGACACTGTTCTGGGGCCGCGCGCAAACGAAGCGCACGCCAACCACTTTCATTTCGACATCGGGAGCGGCGGCGTCTGCGAATAGTCGGGCGCACCAGGTTGCCTCAATCTGTTAGCATCCTTCAGGTGATTCGCGGCAGGGGAGAGCATCGGCATGGCGCAGGCAATGTCGCATGGCAGCCAATGCGGAGAACCGGAATCCCGGGGTAAGCTCCACGCTGAAGGCCGACAGGCCGGCACAGGGCGCCGCCTCGTGATTGTCGCCGAAAGTGCCGAGGCGGTCATCGCGGGGCACGGGCATTTGATCCGCGAGGCGCGCCGGCGTGGTCACCACGTTTTCTGTGTCGCCCCTTACGATCCGGAAGCGTTTCGCACGATGTCCGCTTGGGGCATGGAGCCGCTGGCGTTACCGGCGAGCGGACGTGAGAAACACGACATTCGTCAACTCGCGCTGGCATTCACCAGCGTGTCGCCGGATGCGGTGATGGCGGTGTCGTGGTCATCGGCGAAGGTGGGGATCGCGGCAGCGGTCAGGGCCGGGGTGGAACGGATCGTGGCGGCCTTTCCCGAGCTTGCGCTGGCGCTCGCGCCGGTATCGCTGGATACCCGCCTGAGACGTGAATGCGTCGGGCTTTTGTCGCGGTGCCACGCGGCCATCATTCCAGGTCTGGATCGGGACCCGGTCGTGGAGGGGCGCAGCATGATGCCGCCGGGACTGGAGCCGATGTTCGTGGCCGGCCCAGGCGTCGACACCGCGCGGGTGAACCATGTGCCGCTCGCGCCGCTGACGCGCGGTGTCGTGTTTCTGGCGATCGCCTATCCGGGCAGCGAGGCGGGGATTGCCCGGTATTGTCAGAGCGCTAGGGGGCTTGGCGAAAGGCGTGGTAACGCGATCTTCCTGGTCGTTTCGCCTGGGCATGAAACGCCGTCACCCGAGCTCTTGCGGCTGATGAAGGCGCATCGCGGCATTGTGCGCTACCTTGGCCCGCGTCCCGACATGCATCGGCTGCTTGCGCGCGCGCACACGGTCGTTTTCCCGGATGAAACGCCGTGCCTGCCTGCGGAGGTGGCGCACAGTCTGGCGATTGGCAGGCCGGTGATCAGCGCCGATGTGCCGTCACGATGGCGCGCGGTTGAGCATGACATCAACGGTCTCCGGGTCGCTGCCGGTGACGTGGCGGGGCTTGAGACGGCGCTACAGAATGTCTTGCGCCGGCCTGACCGCATCCCGCTTTATGCCAGGGAAAGCCGGCGGATCGCCGGCACACGGTTCGATATCAATGCGGTCGTGGCGGCGCAGTTCGCTGCGCTGCAGCTCTGAGCAGAGGCGATTATGAGCTCTGAGCCCGGTCGTGACGGCCTGCCGGAAGAAGCGCGGGTGGTGCTGCACTTCTGGTTCACCGAACTCAGGCCCGAGCAGTGGTGGCGTGACGATACGCTGGATCAGCAAATCGTCTCCCGGTTCGGCGAGGTGTTCGAGCGGTTGGAGACAGGCGTGCCGGACGCGTGGCTGGAGACGCCGCGTGGCGTCCTGGCGGCGGTTTTGGTGCTCGACCAGTTTCCGCGCAACATGTTTCGCGGGACAGCAAGGGCTTTCGCGACCGATTCCGCGGCCCGCCGGCTGGCCGAACACGCGGTTGAGCGAGGGCTTGATCAGGCCTTGAGCGTTGACGAACGGCTGTTTCTCTATCTGCCGTTCGAACACAGCGAAGACGGAGCCGACCAGGAAAGGGCGGTGGCGCTGATAAGCGCGCTCGGAAATGCGCAATACACCGATTTTGCCCGCCAGCATAAGCAGGTCATAGACCGGTTTGGCCGTTTCCCGCAGCGCAATGCTGCGCTGGGGCGGGTCTCAACGCCTGAGGAAGACGCGTTCCTCGAGGCGGGCGCAGCCAACTGGTGACGCCGGCTAGAACGGAATCTCGTCGTCGAGATCCTGATCGAAACTCTCGGCCGGCTGGCGGCTGCCGCTGCGTGACCCGCCGCTACCGCCGCCATAACTCGCCTGATCGCTCTCGCCCAGCCCGCTGCTCTGGCCGCCGCCCATGCCGCCATTGCGTCCGTCGAGCATGGTCAGCGTCGCATTAAAGCCCTGGAGCACCACTTCGGTGGTATAGCGGTCATTGCCCTCGCGGTCCTGCCACTTTCGGGTCTGGAGCTGGCCTTCCAGATAAACCTTCGAACCCTTGCGAAGGTACTGCTCCGCGATCTTGCAAAGCCCCTCGCTGAAGATCACCACGTTGTGCCACTCGGTCTTTTCGCGGCGCTCGCCGGTATTCCGGTCGCGCCAGTTCTCCGAGGTGGCAACGCGCAGATTCGCGATCGGACGGCCATCCTGCGTGTGGCGGATTTCCGGATCGGCGCCGAGATTGCCGACCAGAATGACTTTATTGACGGAACCGGCCATGGTTCATCCTTTCTCCTGCCCTGCCGCGCCACGCGCGATTGCCTGGAGTGTAACCCTGCCAATGCCGCCGGAGCCAACCGGCGGGGCGCATTTTCCACATTAGCGGGGTCCGCACAGCGCTGCCGCGCCGATGTTCACTTTACGTTCTTACTTTCGCGCCGGGGTGTCAATATGTTTGCGCTAGGGGAAGGGCAGCGCCCCTGGCGTTCACAATGAGTTGATCGTCCGTTCCCGACGGCTGCCGCGTATCACGAGCACAGAAATTCTGGAGGTAACGGATGTTCGACGATATCGCCGATTATGCCGCGGCTGCAGAGGATGCGCGCGCGCATGACCTCCCGGCGGCCCAACTGCTCGGCCTTGCCACCGCCGTGCCTGAACATTGCTTCGACCAGGCGACGGTTCTCGACAACGCGCGGCGTATCTTCGGGGAGCGGACCGGGCTGTTCCAGACGCTGGAGAGCGTCTACACGAACGCGAAGATCGACACGCGCTATGCCTGTCAGCCCCTGAAGTGGTTTGATGCGCCCGCCGATATCGCCGACAAGACCGGGCTCTACCAGATCCATGCCACGCAGCTCGCGCAACAGGCGGGCGAACGCGCGCTGGCCGATGCCGGCCTGACGGCGCAGGAGATTGATTCGATCGTGTTCGTGAGCTCGACGGGCATCGCGACGCCCTCGATCGAGGCGCGCTTGATGAACCTGATGCCGTTTCGCGCGGATGTTCAGCGTCTGCCGGTCTTCGGGCTGGGCTGCGCCGGGGGCGTGAGCGGGCTGACCCGCGCGGCCCAGATGGCGAAGGCGGTGCCGGGCTCGCGCTGCCTGCTGATCGTCGTGGAGCTGTGCACGCTGGCGTTCCGCTATGACAGGCTGACGAAAAGCAACCTGGTGGCCACCGCGCTGTTTGGCGACGGGGCGGCGGCGGCGGTTCTGTCGACGGAGGACGCCGGCGCGCGCGGCTCGGCACTTGGTACGCTCGGGGCCGGTGGCGAGCATCTCTGGCGGGACACGCTCAACGTGATGGGATGGGACGTGGACGATCAGGGCTTTGACGTGATCTTCCATCGCGACATTCCGCAGATCGTGGCCGGTGCCTTCAACGATGCTATGAACGGTTTTCTGGAGCAGGCCCGCGTGGCGCGCGCCGACGTCGATCGTCCCTGCTGTCATCCAGGCGGGGTCAAGGTGCTGGACGCCCTGGAAAGTGTGTTCGCGCTCCCGCATGACGGGCTGGATGCTGAACGGGACGTGCTGCGCAGCCATGGCAACATGTCGGCGCCGACTGTCTTGTTCGTACTTGATGAACTGCGCCGCCGGGGAACCCACGGCCAGATGTTGATGACCGCGCTCGGGCCGGGCTTCACCGGCGCATTTCAGCTTATCAAGCTGAAGGGTGAGGGGGCGGCATGAGCTTTGGCTGGGCTTATATCCTGATCGGCTGGCTGATCGTCCAACGGCTCGGTGAGCTCGCCTACGCCCAGCGAAACACCAACGCGCTGCTCGCGAGCGGCGCGCAGGAAATCGGCGCGGCGCATTATCCGCTGTTCGTCCTGCTTCATGCAGGCTGGCTGGTGACGATGGCGGTTCTCACGGCGCCGTCGCCACCCGTGCCATGGCTGTTGCTGGCGGCGTTCGTGGGGCTTCAGGCGGCCCGCCTTTGGGTGATCGCGACGCTCGGGCGATACTGGACCACGCGGATCATCACCGTGCCGGATGCCCCGCTCATCAACGGGGGTCCGTTCCGGTTCGTGCGTCATCCAAATTACGTTGTCGTCGCGCTGGAGATCCCGCTCGTGCCGCTGCTCCTCGGGCTTGAGGAGGTGGCGCTCATCTTCGGGGCAGCCAATCTGGCGCTGCTGGCCTATCGCATCCGGGTAGAAGACCGCGCGCTCCAGCCCCGCCGCGCCTGACTCACGCGGCGCCAAAGCCGTGACGCGCGATCGCCCGCCCAAGCGGATAGGCCAGCATCGGATCGTCCGCCTCGATCTCGGCAAGGACCTGGCCGGACTTCTCGCAGTCGATGCGCATCTGGTCGATCAGCGAATCCGCGTCCGGAAAGCGGGCATCGTCGCGGATGTACGCGATGAACTCGACCTCCAGCGTCTTGCCATAGAGATCGCCGTCATAATCCAGCAGGAAGGTTTCCAGAACCGCCGGGCCGTCGTCGAAGGTGGGACGCGTGCCCAGATAGGCGGCGCCGTGCCGGATTGCCCCGTCGACATGCACGCGCACCGCGTAGATGCCGTGACGCAGCACCTGGCTGTCGGCGAGCGTGATGTTCGCCGTCGGGAAGCCGAGGCCGCGCCCGCGGCCCGCGCCGCCTGTGACTTCGCCGACAACCCGCCACCAGTAACCGAGCACCTCCGCCGCCCCGCGCGGGTCGCCTTCCGCGAGCGACTCCCGTGCCCGGGTCGAAGAGAACGTTTCGCCCGCGCCGCCGACCGCCTCGACGATGTCCACGCCGATCCCGGCCTCTGCGCCCGAGTCTTCCAGCACCGCCGGGTTGCCGCCACGGCCCTTGCCGAAGAAGAAGTTATATCCGGCGACGGCATGGCTGATCTGCAGCCCCTGCACGAGCACCTGTTCAACGAATTGCTCCGCCGTAAGGCTGGCCAGTTCGGCGTCAAAGCGGACCACTGCGGCGATATCGAGCCCGAACAACTCCATCAGCCGCAGTTTGCGCGGCAGCGGCGTCAACTCGAAGAATGGCCGGTCGGGCTGGAAGAAAGCGCGTGGATGCGGCTCGAACACCATGACCCCGGCCTTGCTCCCTCGCGCACGAGCGATTTCGCAGGCGCGGTGTAGAAGCGCCTGGTGACCGCGATGGACACCGTCGAAGTTTCCGATCGCGAGCACGGCGCCGCGCGTTTCCGCCGGACGGTCCCGCCATTCATGCAAGATCTCCACGCCGCCTCAGCTCCCTTCATCATTCTGCTTGCGTCTGGGCACCATCAGCTTCGCCTCGCCGTCAAGCACGAGCCGGTCCCCGACATGGCATGTGCAGGCCATCACGGCACGGTCCTTTTCCGCGATCAGCTCCGTGACCTCAACCCGCGCGGTGACAGTATCACCATGGTAGACAGGGGCGCGAAAGTTGAGAGACTGCGAGAGATAGATCGCGCCGGCGCCCGGCAGCCGCGTGCCGAGCACGGTCGAGATATAACTCGCTGTCAGCAGCCCGTGAACAATGCGCACCCTGAAGCGCGTCCCGGCCGCATAATCGGCGTCCAGATGCACAGGGTTTACGTCCCCTGACAACGCGGCAAAAGCGGCCACGTCCTCGGGCTGCACGGCGCGTGTATACGACGCCGACATACCCTCTGCCAGATCCTCGAAGGCATAGGATTGTGGATCCGGCTCCGGCAGTAC
Source organism: uncultured Hyphomicrobiaceae bacterium (assembly GCA_964346065.1). GTDB lineage: Bacteria > Pseudomonadota > Alphaproteobacteria > Rhizobiales > Rhodomicrobiaceae > Dichotomicrobium. The sequence continues at coordinate 801 of CAYFTI010000034.1, read as the reverse complement.
GACCGAATGCGCCCCAGGGTCGTCAGGAGGGCTTTCAACCCGCGATCTCGCACGCAGCGCGCGACGAACTTTCGCTTGTATCCAGTCCATTTTCAAGGTTCTCCTTCTGCCCTGAAGCTCTGGCATTGTGGGCGAACTGAGCCCGGCACGCTACCACCGCAGGCGTTTCATGGCCGCGAGCGGTTTATGAGGTTTGTCGGCAAACAGACCGGCGATCGCGTTGCGGTCTAGCGTCTCGCTGCCCCCCATGTCCCGGACATGAAGGCCGCTGGCGACGAAGATACTTTCCAGCCCCTGCGCGATGGCCCCCGCGATATCCGTCCCGACACCATCGCCGATGGCAAGGATCGCGCTGTCGGGGATGTCTCCGGCGATCGCGCGCAGCCGCTGGCGCGCCAGTGCATAGATGGGCGGGTGCGGTTTTCCGGTGTAAACGACTTTCCCGCCCGTCTCGGCGTAGGCTTTGGCCAGTGCGCCCGCGCAGTAGATGAGCCGGTCACCGCGTTCGACCATCAGGTCGGGATTCGCGCAGATCATTGGCAGATCGCGCGCGCGCAAGCGGGCGAAAAGTTCCGTGTAATCATCCGGTGTCTCGGTTTCATCGTCGAACAGGCCAGAGCACAGGACGACTTCGGCCTTGTCCGGCCCCGTCAGTTCGATGTCGAGCCCTTCGAGCATGGGCCGGTCGCGCTCCGGGCCGAGCAGGAACACCTTGTCGCCGCCGCGCCGCTCAAGTTGGGCGCGTGCCACGTCACCCGAGGTCACGAGCGCATCGTAGGCGGCGCGCGGCACGCCGACCTC
>CAYFTI010000033.1:0-19300 GCA_964346065.1 uncultured Hyphomicrobiaceae bacterium | reverse complement strand
GCATAGCCAGCGGATTTACAGTCCGCCCCCTTTAGCCACTCGGGCACTCCTCCAGAAACGCAATAGTCTGCCTGCCTTCACAATGAGAGGATGCCAACCCGCGTCTTCAAGGATTGCAGGTTTTATGAGAGCCTGAGACGCTTCTGTCAACCACACCGCTGCCCGCTTGTTCATGGCTCGACCACAGAAATCACGCAGGCCTACGTCAAAACCCGCGAAAGGCGGCGCCTACCGACGTCGTGCCCCCTCGGAGGCCGGAAGCCGGGACAGGGTACTCATCTATGGCCTGCACGCGGCGCGCGCGGCAATCGCAAATCCTGAGCGGCAGCTTCGCAGCGTGCTCGCCACCACTAACGCCGCGGACCGGCTCGCCGACGTGATGACCCCCCGCGGGATATCGCCGCAAATCGTGAGGCCGGAAGAGCTTGCCGGGCGCGTCGGGCCCGGGGCGGTGCACCAGGGGGTCGTCTTGGAGGCCGACCCGCTGCCCCCGCGCGACATCGCGAGTTTTGCGGCGGTCAATCTCGTCATCGTGCTGGACCAGATCACGGATCCGCAGAATGTGGGTGCGATTCTGCGCAGCGCCGCGGCCTTCGGCGCGGACGGGATCGTGATGACGGCGCGTCACTCGCCGCCGCTGGACGGCGCTCTTGCAAAGGCCGCGTCGGGCGGGCTGGAGCACGTGCCTGTCGCGTTGATCCCCAATCTCGCGCGCGGCCTTGGGGAGCTGCGCGAGCGCGGCGCAATGCGCATCGGCCTGGATTCCGCACGTGATGCGATTTTCGAGGACATGCCGCTCAGCACAGACCTCGCTGTTGTTCTCGGCGCCGAGGACAAGGGGTTGCGACGGCTGACACGGGTGAACTGCGATGCGGTTTGCGCGCTGGCCGCGCCGGGTGCGATCCAGAGCCTGAATGTATCGAACGCGGCGGCGATCGCCATGCACCACGCCTGGCTGATCCGTCAGCGGGTCTGAGGATCGTGCCGCACGTCACCGCGTGGTTACGCGCATTCTAGCTGAAAACCTGTTCCCTGTTTCGCCAGTCGCTTTAACCGAACAGGCCAAAGCCAGCCGTTGGCGCGAAGCTCTGCAGGCCGGCGGCGACACCCAGAAGCGGCGCGAACAGCAAGGCCGACATGTCGCCTGGTGTGGGAGCACCTGCCTCGCGCGCGGGTTGGGGCGCGGCGCGTCGGGCTTGCCAGCACGGTGCCCCCTGCGAGGTCGCTCCCTGCGCGAGGCCGCGGCACCACGCAGCGCCGAGGCCAAAGACGTCGAACGGACCGAATGGACTGGCTCCCTCGCTTCGCGCCGTCGCCGGGGCTGCCGCAGCATAGGCCATTGGCCATGCGCCGGAGGGCAGCAGACGCTGCATCGGCGAGAGCGCCCAGCCGAAGCTGGCATGCATCAGGCGCTCATAAGCGATCATGTCGCGCAAACGGCCGAAGAACCGGCTACAGTCGCTCCACGATCGGCTGAGGGTGGTCGTAAGGTGAAGCACGACGTCATGCCGATAACTGGCAAAAGATGACGGTATCGCGTTGGAAAGCCTGGGTGTTTCTACCGGCCGCATGGCAGCGGGCTGAGAGGCAGATCTTGCCTGCTGATGCGACGCGCCGCTGGCTGCGCCGCCATCTGCCGGCGCGAATGTTGCGCTTTCCATCGTCATGCAGGGCCAGAACCAGAACATCGCTTTCACTCCAGAAGCTGAATATCCATCCACAACGTGAGAATAATGACGAAAATGCTGCGCCGCAACAAAAAGTGCACCGCAACATTCAATCGTTTTAGCAATGAAATATTGGTTAAGACCGCGATCTCAACAGCCGTCGGGCCATGCGCCGCGCGGCCGCGGCGGTGCCGCTGACGTGATACGCTGGCGTTCATGGCCCCAGCGTTCGCGAGGCTCGTGGTACTCCGCAACGTTCTTGTAGGGCCGCAGCAGGACGCGCTTCTTTCGAACGACGACACGGCCGGAGGGCGTCCGCACGCGCACCTTCTTCCAGCCATACAGGCCGGGGCGCCGCTTGATCTGGTAGACACCCGGACGCTCGACGATGTGGCGCCGCACCGTGCGATGCTCCACGCGGGGCCCGTGCGGCTGCGAGCAGGCGCCATCAGGCCCGAACCACTCGCCGAAGGCCCGGGCGGATTGGACATTGGCGGCAAGCGCCAGACCGCCCGCCACGAAACCGATAAAAACCAGCAAACCCAACTTTTTCATAGTAACTCACCTATACCTGACATGGCGTGTAGCGTAGCGGGTGCCAGATGCGGTGGCAAAGGCATCGTATGAAAATCGTAAACAGCCGATTCCGGGAATGCTTGCGCACGTGGAAGGCCTTGTTCTCTGCCTAAATATGCGTCACGCTGCTTTATATACGCACTGTCGCAACAATAATTTCCATTCCCGCGAGCCACCCCTCGCCATTCGTAAGACAACAGGATCCGTCATGGCGTCCGCCGTTGAGCCTCTCCAGACCTCCCCGATCGATGACATTGTATCCGCCGTGGAGTCCACCAAGCCGGCAGTCGAGCCCATCGGAGGGTATAGCAGCCTCAAGACATTCACCCGGCTTCTTTATGCCGACGTCAATGACACGGACCTGCGCCAGTCCGACCCCGAAGCGCTCGCCACGCTTGCCAGCGAGACCTTCGCCATTTTTGCCCGCCGCCAGATGCGCACGGCGAATATCGAGGTTGATCGCGCGCCCACCGGCTTCAATGGCGCCACCCGCACGGTGGTCAAGATCATCAATGACGACATGCCCTTTCTCGTCGACTCCGCGCTCGGCGAGATCATAGACCGCGGTCTCAAACTCGAATGGATCGCGCACCCGATCCTCCACGTCCGGCGCGATGAGAATTGCGAGATGCTTTATCTCGACGATCATCGGGCGCAGGAACAACGCGCTGGCGAGATGCGCGACTCCGCGTTGGAAAGCGTGATCGTGATCCAGCTTGAAGACATTCCCTCGGAGACCGAGCGCAATGTCCTTCGGCAGGCTCTGGCGCAGACGCTGGAAGACGTGCGGGCCGTGGTTGAGGACTGGCGACCGATGATGTCCCGGTTCGGGGAGGCCGTCGAGCGGTACAAAACCGGCCATCCGCCCGTGCTCGAGGATGAGCGCGAGGAGTCGATACGCTTTCTCGAATGGATTTCCGACCGCAATTTCGTCTTCCTGGGAATGCGCAACTACACCTTTCATCCGGAAGCGTCGCCGCCGGAGCTTCGCCCGGACAGCGAGTCCGGATTGGGAATCCTGCGCGACGTGAACGCGAAATTGCTGCGCCAGCCCGGCGAGGGCTCAAGCCTGCGTTCAGAAGCCGTCGACGTCTTCCTGCGCCCCGAGCCGCTGATCATCACCAAGGGAAACCTGCGCTCGCGCGTCCATCGCCGCGTGAACATGGATACCATCAGCCTGAAGCTGTACGATCAGGCCGATCACCCCGTGGGCGAGGTGCGTGTCGCCGGTCTGTTCACGGCCTCGGCCTATACCCGCTCGGTCGAGGATATTCCGTTCTTGCGGCGCAAGGCCAAGCTGGTGCTGGAGCGCTCCGGCTTCCCCGAGCAGAGCCATTCGTGGCGGGCGCTGCGCACGGTGCTCGACACCTATCCGCGCGATGAGCTGTTCCAGATCGACGTCGACACGCTGCTGTCCTTCGCCACGGAAATTCTCTCGCTGGAACTGAAGCCCAGGACGCGCGCATTCGTGCGCTACGATACCTTCGGGCGGTTCGCGTCAGTGCTTGTCTATGTCGCGCGCGACCGCTTCTCGACGGAAAAGCGCGTGCAGATTTGCGAGCATCTGGCCGACGTCTTTGGCGGCGAGGTCACCAAGGTCACGCCGTTCTTCACGAACGCCCCGCTGGTGCGCCTCCATGTCATCGTCTGGCGCACCGAGAAACAGCCGATCACCGCGGCGGCGCCGGAGCTGGACGATCAGATCGAGGATATCGTGCGCTCCTGGCGCGAGGTGCTGCGCGACCGGCTGAGCGAGACCTATGGTGACACGGCCGGCGAGATGATCGCACGCTACGCCGAGGCATTCTCCGCCGGCTACGAGGAGTACAACACCATCGGCCGGGCTCTGCAGGACATCGTCAACCTGGAGAAGCTTACACCCGAAGCGCCGATTGCCGTCGAATTCTGCAAGGACGAAAAATGCAGCGCTTCGCAGGTCCGGGTGAGCCTTTACCAGCTCGATGAGCCGATCTCGCTGAGCCGGCGCGTCCCGATCTTCGAGAACATGGGGTTTGCCGCCAGTTCGGAGCAGACCTTTACCGTGGATCCGGCCCCCGGCGTATCGCACCAGACAGTCTATCTGCACGACATCATGCTGGAGCCGCGTACGCCCGGGAACTTCGAGATCGGCGCGCTGCGCGAGCGCCTCGAGAACGCATTCCTGCGCACCTGGTACGGCAACGCGGTCAACGACTCCTACAACGGGCTGGTCCTGCGTGCCGGCCTGACATGGCGCGAGGCGGCGGTATTCCGGGCCTATGGCTCGTATCTCCGCCAGATTGTAGCGCCCTTCGGCCAAGCCTACCTCGCAGCCACGCTGCAGCGCCATATCGGCATCACGAAGGACCTGATCGCGCTGTTTCACAGGCTGTTCGATCCCGACATCAGCCCAGCCGAGGCCGAAGACGCCGAGGCCATCGCCGGCCGGATCGAGGCGGCGCTGGACGATGTGGCCAGCCTTGACGAGGACCGGATCCTGCGCCGCTTCCTGAATGTCATTCAGGCGACGATGCGGACCAATTTCTATCGCCCCGGCCCGGTGGACGGTGCGCCGGCCACGATCGCGTTCAAGCTGGCAAGCAAACAGGTCGAGGCGCTGCCGCTACCGCATCCCTTCGCGGAGATCTTCGTGCATTCGCCGCGCGTGGAGGGCGTGCATCTGCGCGGCGGGCCCATCGCGCGCGGCGGAATCCGCTGGTCGGATCGCGCGCAGGACTTCCGCACCGAAGTGCTTGGCCTTGCAAAGGCGCAGCAGGTGAAAAATGCCGTCATCATTCCGCAAGGCGCGAAGGGCGGGTTCTATCCGCGCCGCCTTCCGGCAGATGCCGGCCGCGAGGCCCGGATGGAGGAGGGGGTGGCCTGCTACAAGCAGTTCATCGCCAGCCTGCTGTCCATAACGGACAACCTGAAGGACGACACTGTCATCCCGCCCGAGCGCGTGGTGCGGCGTGATGGCGAGGATGCCTACCTCGTCGTTGCCGCGGACAAGGGAACCGCCACGTTCTCCGACATCGCGAACGGTATCGCGCAGGAACACGGGTTTTGGCTTGACGATGCCTTCGCGTCTGGAGGCTCGGCGGGCTATGACCACAAGCAGATGGGCATCACCGCGCGCGGCGCCTGGGAAGCGGTCAAGCGCCATTTCCGCGAGATGAACCACGACATCCAGAACGAGCCGTTCACCGCCATCGGCGTGGGCGACATGTCGGGCGACGTGTTCGGCAACGGGATGCTGCTCTCGCGCCAGACGCGCCTGCTGGCCGCGTTCGACCACCGCGACATCTTCATCGACCCCGACCCCGACCCGGCGACAAGCTGGGCCGAACGCAAGCGTCTGTTCGATATCGCGCGCATCACCTGGCAGGACTACGACCAGAGTCTGATCTCGCAGGGCGGCGGCGTGTTCAGCCGCAGCGCGAAGGCCATTGCGCTCACCCCGGAAATCCGGGAATTGACTGGTCTGGAAGGTGAGCAGGCAACCCCGAACGAGTTGATCCGTGCGATCCTTCGCATGAAGGCCGATCTCTTGTGGTTCGGGGGCATCGGCACGTTTGTCCGCGCGGATGGCGAAACCAATGCCGACGTGAATGATCGCGCGAACGATGCAACGCGGGTGGCTGCCAGCGAGCTGGGCGTGCGGGTGATCGGGGAAGGCGCGAACCTTGGCATTACCCAGCGCGGGCGCATTGGCTTCGCGATGCGGGGCGGGCGCGTCAACACCGACGCGATCGACAATTCGGCCGGCGTGAACTCCTCGGACTTCGAGGTCAACATCAAGATCGCACTGGGCAAAGCGGAGCGCGCCGGCAAGATCACGCGCGACGAGCGTAATAAAGTCCTCGAAAGCATGACGAACGAGGTGGCTCACGACTGCCTGCGCAACAACTATCTTCAGACGCTCGCGATCAGCCTGGGGTCGCGGCGCGGGCTCGCCGATCTGGGCTTTCAGGCGCAACTGATGGAGCAGCTTGAGCAAACCGGCCTCAACCGCGACGTCGAAGACCTTCCCAGCAACGCGGAAATTCGCGGGCGAAGCCAGCAGAACCAGCCGCTGACCCGCCCGGAACTGGCCGTCCTGCTGGCCTATGCCAAGATTGATCTTTACACGGTGCTCATTGATTCTCCGGTGTGCAGCGACCCGCACCTGAGCGATGCCCTGCAGGATTACTTCCCGCAAACCCTGCAACAGCGCTTTGCCGAAGAAATCGAGGCCCACCCTTTGCGCCGGGAAATCATTGCGACCGAACTCGCAAACGCGATCATCAACCGGGGCGGATCGACCTTCGTGGTCCGGCTGATCCAGGAGACCGGCCACGCGGCGGACGACATCGCCTATGCGTTCGCGGCCGTGATGCAGAGCTTCGGCCTACGCCGCGTCTATGACGCGATCGACCAGATCGATAACAACATTGATGGGCTTCACCAGCTCGATCTGTACCTGCGTCTTCAGGATGAATTGCGCCGGCAGACGGCCTGGTTCCTGCGCCACGGGAGGTTCATAGGCGGGCTTGAACCGGTGATTTCGCGCTACCGGGACGGTATCGCGCGCATCTCGGATCACCTTCAGGCCGTGTTGCCGCCATCGCAGACGCAGCGCATCGAGGTGGCTCAGGCCGAATATCTGACTTACGGCGTGCCGGAAAGCCTGGCGGGCAAGCTCGCCAAGCTCGCTCCGCTGGGGGACGCACCGGACATCATCCTGGCTGCCGGCGAGGGCGAACACGATCTGCTGCAGACCGCCCGCGTCTATTACCACCTCTCAGCGTTTTTCCGGATGGATGCGCTGCGCCGGGTTGCCGAAGAGCTTGCGCAATCCGACTATTACGACCGGCTCGCCGTCAATACGACGATGGAGCTTGCGGCGGTGGCGTTGCGGGCATTGACGCTGCGCATTCTCGGCGAGGCGCGGGCGCGTCATGCGACGCCGGATTTCGACGAGTGGTACGAGCAGACCGATGCGGCTGTCACGCGCACGCGCGGGGGTATCCTCGCGTTGATCGAGGGTGGCGAGCCGACGCTGGCCAAGCTGACTGTCGCCGTGGCGCAACTGCGTGATCTCGCCTCGTGAGCAGCACGAGCGGAACGGCGGCCACAGCGCGCAGGCGCGCTCGTCCGCTGGGCATCGGCGGTTGGGTGCTGTTCGACTGGGCGGCGCAACCGTTCTACACGCTCATCACGACGTTCCTGTTCGCCCCGTATTTCGTCGACCGGTTCATGAACGATGCGGTCGCGGGACAATCGCTGTGGGGCTTCATTACGGCGGCGGCGGGTGTAGCGGTGGCGCTGCTCAGCCCCGTGCTCGGCGCGATGGCCGATGCGAGCGGGCGGCTCAAGCCGTGGATTTTCGGCTGGTCCATCGTGTTCATTGCCGCGCAAGCGGCGCTTTGGATCGCCGTACCAGGCGAAATGGGTTGGCTGCCCCTGGTCATTGCGGCCATCGTCGCGGCGATCCTGGCGGCCGAATTCACGACCGTTCTGACCAATGCGATGATGCCTTCGCTCGTTGGGCCGCGCGCACAGGGGCGGCTGTCCGGCTTCGGCTGGGCGGCGGGGTATGCCGGCGGGCTTCTGGCGCTGGTGATCTTCGCGGCGTTCCTGCTGGTTCAGGAGGGGGAGGAAACGACGCTGCTCGGCCTCGCGCCGCTGCTGCCGCTCGACCCGGAGGCCGGGGAAGGCGCGCGCTTGACCGGGCCGTTCTCGGCGGTCTGGTATCTGGTCTTCGTGCTGCCGCTGTTCCTGTTCACGCCCGATACCCGCGGCCCGCGGCGCTCGCTCAGCGCGGCCGCGCGCGGCGGTTGGCGCGAGTTCGTGCGCACGCTGCGCAACGTCTGGCAGTACCGCAACGTGGTGCGCTTTCTGTTCGCGCGGCTGCTCTATACCGATGGGCTGACGGCCATCTTCTCCTTCGGCGGCATCTATGCCGTTTCGGTGTTCGGATGGGGCTCGGCGACGCTCGGTCTGTTCGGCATCGTTCTGGCCGCCACCGCCGGGATCGGCGCGGCTTTCGGCGGCGTTCTCGATGATCGGATCGGCGCGAAGCCGGTCATCCTCGGCGCGCTCCTGCTGCTCATCACCGGCGCGGTCGGCGCGCTGTCCATTGACCGCGATCACGTGCTGTTCGTTGTGCCGATCATCGGCGGCGACGAACCCGGCGGGCTGGCCAGCTTCGCCGAGCAGGCCTATTTGGGCTTCGCGATCCTGATCGGGCTGGCCGCAGGCCCGCTCCAGTCGGCGAGCCGCAGCTTCATGGCGCGGATTTCGCCGCCTGACAAGTCGGGCGAATTCTTCGGGTTATTCGCGTTTTCCGGGAAGATCACGGCCTTCGCCGCGCCGCTACTGGTTGCGGGCGTCACGGCGCTCAGCGACAGCCAGCGCATCGGCATCGCCAGCATCGGCGTGTTCCTGGTCGCCGGGTTCATTGCAATGCTCTGGGTCAAGCCGGCGCAGCCAACGAAAGGTTAATGCCGGAAGTGGCGCATCCCGGTGAAGACCATCGCCAGATCGCGCTCATCAGCAGCGGCAATCACCTCATCATCGCGTTTTCCGCCGCCGGGCTGGATCACCGCCGTCGCCCCGGCCGTGGAGGTTTCGATCAAGCCATCCGGGAACGGGAAAAACGCGTCCGAGGCCGCCACCATGCGCCGCGGCAGTTCCATCGTCTTCGGGCGTTCGTCGAAACCGGCCTCCCGTTTCGCCTTGGCGGTCTCTTCCGCCTTGTGTGCCGCGATGCGTGCTGAGTCGACGCGGCTCATCTGTCCCGCGCCGATCCCCACGGTCGCGCTGTCGCAGGCGTAGACGATGGCATTGGACTTGACGTGTTTGCATACCCGGAATGCAAACATCAGGTCCGTCAATTCCTGTTCGGTAGGCGCGCGCCTGGTCACGCAGCGGACATCGGCTTCGCTGACGCGCCCGTTGTCACGCGACTGCACCAGCATTCCCCCCGCCACGGTCTTGAGGTCGAGACCTTGTGCGGCGGGGGCCGGCAGTTCACCGGCGAGCAGCAGCCGCACATTCGGTTTCTGCGCGATGGCCTCCAGCGCGGCCTCGCTGGCATCCGGCGCAATGATGACCTCGGTGAAGATTTGCATCATTTTCGCGGCGGCTTCGGCGTCCAGGGTGCGGTTTACCGCGATGATGCCGCCGAACGCGCTGACCCGATCGCACATCAGCGCCTTGTCATAGGCTTCGGCCAGCGTATTCCCCAGCGCAACGCCGCATGGGTTGGCATGCTTGATGATCGCAACGGCTGCGCTTACTGCCGGATCGAATTCGGCGACAAGCTCGTAAGCGGCATCGGTGTCGTTGATATTGTTATAGCTCAATTCCCGGCCCTGAACCTGGCGCGCGGTCGCAACGCCCGGCCGGGTCGGCGAGGTGCCGCCGACATAGAACGCGGCCGTCTGATGCGCGTTCTCGCCATAGCGCAGCGTCTGTTTCAGTTGGCCCGAGAAGCTTCGCCATTTCGGCTCGGGATCTCCGGTCTGCGCGGCGAACCAGGCGCTCACGGCGGCATCATAGGCCGCAGTACGCGCATAGGCCTTGGCCGCCAGCGATCGACGCGTATCGGGCTGCACATGCCCGTGCTCGCGTATCTGGTCAAGGATCAGTGGATAGTCCGCCGGATCGACCACCACCGTCACGTGCGCATGGTTTTTTGCCGCCGCGCGGATGAGGGCCGGGCCCCCGATATCGATATTCTCGATGCAGGCTGCGAAGTCACCGCCCTGTGCCACAGTCTGCTCGAATGGGTAGAGGTTGACGACCAGCAGGTCGATCGGCCGGATGCCGTGCGTATCCATTGCGTGCGTGTGTTGCGGCTTGTCCCGGTCGGCGAGCAGCGCGCCATGCACCAGCGGGTGCAGCGTCTTGACACGGCCGTCCATGATCTCGGGGAAGCCCGTCACCTCACCGATGTCATGCACGGCGAGGCCGGCCTCGCGCAAAAGCGAAGAGGTCCCGCCGGTGGAGATGAGCTCCACGCGTTGTCCGGCCAGTTCGCTGGCAAGATCGGCAACGCCCGTCTTGTCGGAGACGGAGATCAGCGCGCGGCGGAGGACGGATGTCGTGTTTGGCATTATGCGGTCCCGGAGATAGCGTTCAAAGCCGACGCCGGCGTGCTGCTTCTAGGCGAATGGGCTGGCTTTGGCCGGCGCGGACATGGTCTTTCGGAAGCTCCACTCCACGTTTGGCAACGGATAGCAAGGCCCTGTCAACACGATCTGCAGGCAGCGGCGGCGGAAAATCGGATCGGCAAGAAAGATGCTCTCCTCGATTTCCAACGCAGCGCCGCTTGCCGTGAACTGCCAGCGCTCGCCGCTTGGCAGCGTCAGCGCCGCGCCCCGTTCGTCCTGCATCAAGCTGACACTGATGCGCGGATGCAGGTGAAACCGGATCGAAAACATCGCATCGGACGCAGCGCTGCTCCCCTGCCCCCGCGGATCGACGAGTTGATCAATGCCATTGAGCCTGTCACCGTCCTGCGCGAGTTTCAAGAAGCGTTGATGCAGGAGACCGAAGCGGTCGCGATATCCGTCATGGACACAGCGCAGGCTCACCTCCTCATCGCCGATCGCAATTTCCTCGCGTACAGTCTTGGGGTTCGACAACAGATAAATCTCGCGCGGCGGCTGGAGAAGCTGGCGCTTGATGAGCCGGGCGGAAGACGCGTCATTGATGGTCATCGTCGAATGCGCCGCCGTCGCGCGGGACACGATGTGCCATTCGCTCTTTTCATCGCCGGGCGCACCGCAGTTGACGACGATCTCGTTTTCCCCGGAACTGAATTCGAAAGCCAGGCAGCCTGCGCAGGCGCCTTCGCTGGCCGAGAGTGGTGGCGGCTCGCCCACATCGACGATCAGCACGGCGCTGCCCTTCGCCATCCGCGCATACCCGGACCTGGTCGTAAGGTTCTGCGCCGCCTCCAGCGTTTCGTCATAGGCGAGAATATTCGCGATTTCGTCGACCCGTGAGGCGGCCATGCCGTTGAAACGCGCGAGCGTACCATTGCCCAGCCGCATGAAACGCAACATCGGGATCATCCGGGCAATAGCGTCGTTCAGCGCCTCCGGCACTTCGACGCCGAGACTGATGAAGCACTGGCGAAGCGGCATCAGGTCCAGCAGGATATCGACGATCGCGCCGGGGTTTCGGGAGATGTGGCAACCGCCGGGAAGTATTTGGCGGTCGAGCTCATAGGCCAGCGTCGGCGTGTAGGACGACAGGTGCGGCTCGAATTCCGAGACGCACAGACCGGCCAGTGTCGACGCGATGGTAGCGCGTAGCCGTGCAACATTCTGCCCTTCGTCACGACCGCTCAGCGAGAGCGTGTGCAACTGCCGGGTCAAGCCGCTCATATAGGCGTCGTAGAAATCTTCATCCGCGCCCTGCAAGACGAACCCGGCATGAGACAGCCACGCGATCAGGCGGCGCGCCGCGATATCCGTTTCCCATGAGACTGCCGGCGCTCGCGTGCCAAGGGCCAGCCAGTCGCGGATCAGGCGACGCGCTCGCTCGCGGGCCACATCGTCCTGCGCGGCATGAAGATGGCGAAGCCAACTGAAGGCGTGGAGTTCGCGCAGCCAGGGCGGTGACGGGGGGAGCACCCGAAATGGCGACTCCGAGCCGATCGGGGCGACATCGCCAGCCAATCCAAAGTAGCCATCATACATCTCGGCGGACAGCGACGGGTCGGCGGTCCGCAGATCCTGTGGTATCAGCACGAACTGGTTTGCAGCGGGCGGGCCGGCGATCCAGCGCAACGGCGCTGACCCGATCACGGTCTTCATGGCGGCGCGTCCGGCATGAGAAGCGGCCATGGCTGCAAGGCGCATCCGTTCGGTCATATCATTCGTGGCCATGACGCGGCAGTTTCAGCTTTCTTTCATGCCATCTGACAAGAGCTTTCACGACATTCGCGGCAGAATATCGACAGAAGCGCTCCTACAACCCCCGATTATGCACCGCTTTTCCGCAACTTCGCGACATAGAAGCCGTCGATGCCGCTGACAGCCGGATCATTCGCCGGGAGCTGGTGCGGCAGCGTGCGCAGGACGCCTGGCGGGCGAACCCAGTCCGGGCGCGCGTGGAGGGGCTCGGCGGATATGGGCTCAAGCGTCAGGTCGTCGCGCCGGGCGAGGAGCCGGTCGATCTGGCCGCTGCCCTCCTCAGGCTCCAGCGAACATGTGCAATAGACGAGCTGTCCGCCCGGGCGCAGCAGGGTGATGGCGTTTTCCAGCAGACGCGTTTGCAGCCTGGCCAGCTTGTCCAGATCCTCGGGGCGTTTCAGATGCGGGATATCCGGGTGGCGCCGGATCGTGCCGGTCGCGGTGCACGGTGCGTCGAGGAGGACCGCGTCGAAAGGCTCGTCCGTTCGCCACATCGTGGCATCGGCCGCGATCGTCTCGGCGCTCAGCCCGAGCCGCGAGAGGTTCACGCTCAGGCGGTCCAGGCGTTTCGCGGACTGATCGACTGCGGTGACGAGGGCCCCGGCGTTGGCCAGTTGCGCTGTCTTGCCGCCCGGCGCCGCGCACAGATCGGCCACGCGCTGGCCAGCCAATTCGCCGAGCACACGGGCCGGCAGGGCCGCCGCGGCGTCCTGCACCCACCATGCGCCTTCGCTATATCCCTCGAGCGCCTCGATCCGGCCGCGCGCGGCAAGCCGGACGCTTCCGGTGGGCAGGACGATGCCCCCGAGGCGATCAGCCCAATCTGGCGCATCGGTTTTCACCGTCAGATCAAGCGGCGGCTCCAGTAGATGCTGGGCGGCGAAGGCGCGGACAGTATCCTCCCCGTAATGCGCCAACCAGCGCGTCCAGAGCCAGTCCGGCGTGTTGAGGCGCGCGCTGTCCTGCGACGCGATGATGTCCACGCGCCTGTCCGCCATGCGCCGCAGCACGGCATTCACGAGCGAGGCGAAGCGGCGCGCGCCCCGGTCACGCCGGGTCTGCTCCACGGCGATGTTGATCACAGCGTGGGCAGGCGTTTCCATGAACAGGAGTTGCGCGCCTGCTGTCAGCAGGATTTCGTCGAGCAGGCCGCGTTTGTCCGGCAGCGGCGCGTTAATGAAGCGGGCAAGCGCGTCCGTTAGTTGCCCCCTGCGCCGGAGGACCGTGCTGAGCATGGCCCGCGTGAAGGCGCGATCATTCGGCGCGAGAGGCGGCTCGGCACTGTCGAGCAGGGCGAGCGCGTCCTCGAGCGGCTGGTGCTTGGAAAGGATCTGGCGGAGGATGCGCGTGCAGATGTCGCGGGCAGTGTAGCCGTCGGGCACAGAGGCTGCCGGCTGACCGGGCGCGGATGGCTGTCGCCGCTTTTTCGATTGGCTCACGGCTGTCGCGCCCCGTCGGGCGCCATTTCGTTTAACCCCACGGCCCTTCGCTGCGCGCGCCCCATGGACCGCCCTCGGCCTCGCTAACGCCGCCACCCCGTCCCATTTCGCGGGCCATCGCCTGCAGCCGCGAAATGCGCTCCTCGGTCGGCGGGTGGGTGGAGAACAGGCTGTCCATGCGCAGACCCGCCAGCGGGTTGATGATGAACATGTGCGCGGTGGCCGGGTTGCGCTCGGCGCGCTGGTTCTGGATCTGCTTGGCCGCGCCGGCAATCTTCTCCAGCGCGGAGGCCAGCCACATCGGACGCTGGCAGATCTCCGCGCCGAGCTCGTCGGCCTTGTATTCACGCGAGCGGCTGATGGCCATCTGGATCAGCCCAGCGGCGATCGGCGCGAGAATGACCATCAGGATAATGCCGATGAAACCGACGGGACTGCCGTTGTTGCGCGCGCCGCCGAAGAACAGCCCGAACTGCGCTAACATGGAAATAGCACCGCCGATCGTTGCCGCGATCGTCATGATGAGCGTGTCGCGGTTTTGCACATGCGCCAGTTCATGCGCCATCACGCCTGCGACTTCCTCGCGGCTCAGGCGCTGCAACAGCCCGGATGTCGCGGCGACGGCGGCGTTTTCCGGGTTACGGCCGGTCGCGAAAGCATTGGGCTGATCCTCATGGATCAGGAACACCTTGGGCATCGGCATGTTGGCATTGTTCGCGAGTTGGCGAACTATGTCATAAAGCTTTGGCGCTTCGCGTTCGTCGATCTCCTGCGCATTATTCATGCGCAGTACGATCTTGTCGGCGTTCCAGTAGCTGATGAAGTTCATGCCGGCGGCGATCACGAAAGCGATCACCATGCCGGTCTGTCCGCCGATGGCGTAGCCGACGAGCACAAACAGGGCGGTCAGCAATGCCAGAAGCATCGCTGTACGCACGTAATTCATTCTACGTACTCCATCTGAGGTCGCTGCGCCCTGCGCCTAGATATACGCGACCTTGAGAATCTCGTAATCCTTGCCACCCTTGGGCGTGACGACCTCGACGTTGTCGCCCTCTGACTTGCCAATCAGCGCGCGCGCGATCGGAGAGCTGATCGCGATCCGGCCCTGCTTAACATCCGCTTCATCGTCGCCGACAATTTTATACGTGAGTTCTTCGTCAGTGTCCTCATCGACGATGGTGACAGTGGCCCCAAATTTTACCGTATCGCCGGAAAGCTTGGAAACATCAATGACTTGCGCCCGTGACAGCTTGTCTTCGAGGTCGGCGACGCGCGCCTCGTTGAGGCTCTGCTGCTCCTTGGCCGCATGGTATTCGGCATTCTCCGACAGGTCCCCATGCTCGCGCGCCTCCGCGATTGCCTGGATAATGCGCGGGCGTTCTTCAGATTTCAGGCGTCTCACTTCCTTTTCGAGCGATGCGTAACCTTCAGCGGTCATAGGAACTTTTTCTTGCGACATCTCAAGCCGTCTCCTCGGCCCGGTAAAGGCCCGGGCTTCTCTCCATGAATTTGTGATTGAAGCAGCGTTTGGGGTCCGAATGCAACGTCCGCCGCTTAATATTGTGCGGCGATATATTGCTGCAAGGGCGCCACTTCAAGGATGCCGGCCCGCATTGCCTTGATGGCCTGCGTCACCGCGAGGGCACCCGTGACGGTGGTGTAATAGGGAATGTGATACAGCAATGACGTCCGCCGGATGGAAGCGCTGTCAGACAGG
This sequence comes from uncultured Hyphomicrobiaceae bacterium, assembly GCA_964346065.1. GTDB lineage: Bacteria > Pseudomonadota > Alphaproteobacteria > Rhizobiales > Rhodomicrobiaceae > Dichotomicrobium. Next base: position 4,011 of record CAYFTI010000033.1, on the reverse strand, counting down.
GCACGAACGCCCTCGGTCGTGTTGAAGACGAGATGCACTTCGCCGTTCTTCATCGCATCGACAATGTGGGGGCGACCTTCTAGCACCTTGTTGATCTTTTCGCATGCGATGTCATGCGCCTCCAGATGCCGCTTCGTCCCGCGCGTGGCGACAATCCGGAACCCCATTGCGACGAGATCCCGCGCAGGACCGAGGATGCGGTCCTTGTCGGCGTCCTTGACCGAAATGAAGACGGTCCCCGCTTCTGGGAGCATGTTGCCGGCCGCGATCTGGCTCTTGGCGAAGGCGACGGCGTAATCGGCATCGACACCCATGACCTCGCCGGTAGAGCGCATTTCCGGGCCGAGCACCGGATCAACCCCGGGGAAGCGCGAGAACGGAAAAACCGCTTCCTTGACACCGATATGCCTGAACGCCGGCGCCTCGATGTTGAGATCGCTCAGCTTCTTGCCGGCCATGACGCTTGCCGCGAGCCCGGCGATGGGAAGCCCGATGACCTTGGCGACGAAGGGAATGGTGCGGCTGGCGCGGGGGTTCACCTCCAGCAGATAGACTTCGCCGTCCTTGATGGCGAATTGCACGTTCATCAGGCCGACGACATCGAGCGCCTGCGCCAGTTTGCGCGTCTGCTCCTTGAGCATTTCGCGCAGATCATCGGACAACGAATAGGGTGGCAGCGAGCAGGCCGAGTCACCGGAATGAACGCCGGCCTCCTCGATATGCTCCATGATCCCGCAGATGAAGATGTCCTCGCCGTCCGCGATGGCGTCGACATCGACCTCGATGGCATCGCGCAGGTAGGTATCGAACAGAAGCGCGTTCGTCGCCAGAAGGGCGTTCACGCGCGCGCTGGTATCCTGAAACTTGTGGCGCAGATCCGGCGGCACGAACCCGGCCAGCGTCTGGCCGATATAATCCTGCAGGTCGGTCTCGTCGTAAATGATCGCCATGGCCCGGCCGCCCAGCACATAGGAGGGGCGTATCACCAGGGGGTAGCCGATGTCGTCGGCGACGATCCGCGCCTGCTCGACGCTGGAGGCGATGCCGTTCTTCGGCTGGCGAAGGTCGAGGCGGTCCACCAGCATCTTGAAGTGGTCGCGGTCCTCGGCAAGGTCGATAGCCTCCGGCGGCGTGCCGAGGATGGGCGCGCCAGCCTCCTTGATCGCGCGGGCGAGCTTGAGCGGGGTCTGTCCGCCGAACTGGACGATCACGCCCTTGAGTGTCCCAGCCTGCTGCTCGACGCGGATGATCTCCATCACGTCTTCGTCCGTCAGCGGTTCAAAGTAAAGCCGGTCCGAGGTGTCGTAGTCTGTCGAGACCGTCTCAGGATTGCAGTTGATCATGATGGTCTCGTAGCCGTCGCGCGACAGGGAATACGCCGCGTGGCAGCAGCAGTAGTCGAACTCGATGCCCTGGCCGATCCGGTTCGGGCCGCCGCCGAGGATGATGACCTTCTGGCGATCGGAGGGCTGGGCCTCGCAGACGGGTGCCTCGAACAGCCCGCTTTCATAGGTCGAATACATGTAGGCCGTGGGCGACGCGAACTCCGCAGCGCAGGTATCGATGCGCTTGAACACCGGATTGACGCCGAGCGCGCGCCTCTTCTCCGTAACCTGGGTGGACGTGGTGGCCGCCAGAGATGCGAGGCGCGCGTCGGAAAAGCCCATGCTCTTGAGCGCGCGGAAATACGCGGCATCATCCGGAAGGCCGTTCTCGCGGACCCAGTTTTCCCAGTCGACGATCGCCTGGAGCTGTTCGATGAACCACGGGTCGATCTTGCAAGACGCGTGAACCTGGTCCTGGTCGACGCCGAGGCGCAGCGCCTGCGCGACCTTCAGGATCCGGTCAGGCGCGGGCGTACCCAGCGCCGCGCGGATGACATTCTTGTCGTCGCCACGGCCAAGCCCCTCCAGCGTGATCTCGTCCATGCCGGTCAGGCCGATCTCCATGGAGCGCAGCGCCTTCTGCAGGCTCTCCGGGAAACTGCGGCCAAGGCCGAGCACCTCGCCGACCGCCTTCATGGAGGTGGTGAGCGTTTCCTCGCTGCCGGGGAATTTCTCGAAGGCGAAGCGCGGAATCTTGGTGACGACGTAGTCGATTGTCGGCTCGAAGCTGGCCGGGGTCGCCCCCTGCGTGATGTCGTTGTCCAGCTCATCCAGCGTGTAGCCGATGGCCAGCCGCGCGGCGACCTTGGCGATCGGGAAGCCGGTGGCCTTCGACGCCAGCGCGGACGAACGCGACACGCGCGGGTTCATCTCGATGACGACGAGCTTTCCGGTCTCCGGGTTCACCGCGAACTGCACGTTCGAACCGCCGGTTTCCACCCCGATCTCGCGCAACACCGCGATCGAGGCGTTACGCATCTGCTGATATTCCTTGTCGGTCAGCGTCAGCGCCGGGGCAACTGTGATCGAGTCGCCGGTGTGCACGCCCATCGGGTCCACGTTCTCGATGGAACAGACGATGATGCAGTTGTCCGCCTTGTCGCGGACCACCTCCATCTCGTACTCCTTCCAGCCAAGCACCGACTCTTCGACCAGCACCTGATTGGCCGGGGAGGCGTCGAGCCCGCGCTCGATGATGTGCAGGTATTCCTCGCGGTTATAGGCGACGCCGCCGCCCATGCCGCCAAGGGTGAAGCTGGGGCGGATGATCGCGGGCAGGCCAACATGCTCCAGCGCGCCGAGCGCCTCGTTCAGGTCGTGCACCAGCATCGAGCGCGGCGTGGCGATGCCGATGCGGTCCATGGCCTCGCGGAAGGATTGGCGGTCCTCGGCCATGTCGATGGCCGCGGCGTTCGCGCCGATCATCTCGATGCCGTACGTATCCAGCGTGCCGTCGCGGTGCAGCGCGAGCGCGGTGTTCAGCGCTGTCTGCCCGCCCATGGTCGGCAGCAATGCCATGCGCTCGCCCGGGCGCTCACGTCGCTCGCGGGCAATGATCTTTGCCACGAAGTCCGGGTTGATCGGCTCGATGTAGGTGGTGTCGGCAAGTTCCGGATCGGTCATGATCGTGGCCGGGTTCGAGTTGACCAGCACGATCCGGTAGCCCTCGGCCTTGAGCGCCTTGCAGGCCTGCGTGCCGGAATAGTCGAACTCGCACGCCTGGCCGATCACGATCGGTCCGGCGCCTATCACCAGAATGGAGTCGATGTCGGTCCGTTTGGGCATTCAGCTTGCGCCGTGCGCCTTGTGGCCAGAAAAAGGTCTGGGCGGTGCTCGGCCTCGATCGAGGCTCCCGCGCTTATAAAGGATGTGGCGCGCGATTCAACAAGATCGTAGGCACGGCTCGGGCTGCTAAGGATGTTTCGGTCGTCAGCCAATCTCCGCGCCATACGCCTGACAACCCGAGATTGCGCCATGCCCGGTATGGAGAAGCGCGCTCGCATTCTATATACTTGCAGAAAATTTCAACACCCTTCAGCGCTCACGTCGCAGTATGACAGGCTAGGCTACTCCTTCTCGCCCGCTTACTTGCTTTGGCTGTCAAGAGATGTCGAATCCGCTCCGGGAAGTTTACGGCAACACTTGAACTTTGCCCATTTAGAGGCGCGAAACAGGACATAAGGTTACGAATGGAAGCTCTCGTTCAATCGCCTTTCGGAGAAGTCGCGGCCCTGCTTGTTCTGGCCGCTATGATCGGTTTCTTTGGGATAATCCTGCGGCAGCCGCTCATTGTGAGCTTCATCGCCGTGGGCCTGATCGCCGGGCCGTCCGTGCTGGATGTGGTCCACTCTGATCAGCAGATAGATCTGCTGGCAGAGCTCGGCATCGCCGTTCTGCTGTTCCTTGTCGGCATCAAGCTGGACGTCAAGCTGATCCGGTCTCTTGGCACGGTCTCGCTCCTGACCGGTCTCGGCCAGGTCGCTTTTACCTCGATCTTCGGCTACTTCATCGGACTTGCGCTTGGCCTCGGGCACATCACCAGCCTCTACGTGGCTGTGGCGCTGACCTTCTCCTCCACGATCATCATCGTCAAATTGCTGTCCGACAAACGCGAGATTGACGCGCT
>CAYFTI010000032.1:0-19414 GCA_964346065.1 uncultured Hyphomicrobiaceae bacterium | reverse complement strand
TGAGGATCTTGTTCATCCCCGTGCCGATATGGATGTTGCCGTTGGCGTAGGGCGGGCCGTCATGCAGCGTGAAGGCCGGGCGGCCTTTCGCGTCCTTGCGCAGCCGCTTGTAAATGTTCAGCTTTTCCCAGCGCGCCAGAAATTCCGGCTCGCGCTTGGGCAGACCGGCCTTCATCGGGAAGTCGGTCTTCGGCAGAAACAGGGTCTCGCGCCAGTCGCGCTCGGCAGGGGCTTCCGCTTCGGCTGCGGCTGTCGGGTTGTTGATGTGTTTCATCTGTCTGATTGCTCTTTCAGCGCCATTGACGCTTGTGATTCTCCACGTATTTGGCGGCGTTGTATCAGCCGCGCGCGCAACAATCCAGACGCTTCCGGCCAGGTTTCGTCAGCGTGTCGCAACCCGTTTCAGGGCGGCGCGCAACCAGTCCTCGCTGTCCGGCTCCAGTGTGAGCCGGACCGGCAGGATATGCGATACCTCCTTGAGCACGCCAACCGGTGTCTGGCCGGCGCGCATGCGCACCCAGTCCTTTTGCGTGGTGACAAGCTGTGCGCCGGCTTCCCTCGCGCGGCTCAGCAGCGCGGTCGCGTCCTCTGCCGTGTATTCGTGGTGGTCGGGGAACGCGTAGCGCGCCGTAATCTCAGCGCCCACGTGTTCCAGTGTCGCAAAGAACTTGGCTGGGCGGCCTATGCCCGAATAGGCAATCACCGGCCCTTGGGCGAGCCACGGGATGTCCGCGTCAGCCGTCAATCGCCCTTGCAGCACCGGCAGATCAAGCCGGCCCGCGAGAGTTTCGCCGGGGGCGCCGTCGCCGATCAGCAGGAGGGCATCCGCCCGGCGTACCTGGAAGCCAAGCGGCGCACGCAGCGGCCCCGCCGGGATGACCGCACCATTGCCGATGCCAGTGGCCGCGTCCACGACAATCAGGGAGAAATCCTTGGCCAGCTGGGGGTTCTGGAAGCCGTCATCCATGACGATCGCGCCCGCGTCCTGGCGCTCGATCATCGCCGCGCCGGTCTTGCGGTTGCGCGAGATCACCGTCGGCGCATGGCGTGCCAGCAGAAGCGGCTCGTCGCCGACCGCGCCGGCATGATCGCGGTCCGGGTTGACGAGATGGGGCCCCGCAAGCGCACCGCCGTAACCCCGGCTAAGGAAGCTTGGATAAACTTCCATGTCCTGAAGCATCCCGGCGACCATGATTGCCGCGGGTGTTTTTCCGGCGCCCCCGGCCGTGAAATTGCCGACGCAGATGACGGGGATGCGCGCGCAGCGTGGTCGCGCAAACGCGAAGCGCAGCCGGGTTACGGCGCCATAGAGCCAGGATAGCGGTGTCAGCGCGGCTTTCGTGAGGGTGGCGCGCAAGGACCGCATCTCACCGGCGCCGTGACCAGACCACCACGCCGGCGTATCACGAGGCATGGCGCGTGTCCGCGCGCTCTTCGGCCGGTGCTTCGGGCGCGCCCGCGCTTGGCCCGGATGCTGCCGCGACCGACTCGCCGGCCAGGACGCGGTTCATGGATTGGCCCACACGGTCGTCGGCATAGGTCCCCAGCGCCGCGAGCGTACGTTCCAGAGCGCCTTCCAACTCCGCTGCCGCCGTCCGCGCACGGGCGCGCAGGTCGTTGAGCGCATTTTCATCGCCCAGCAATTCGGCAACCGTATCGGCCAAGTCCTCAGCATCTGCGACCTCGCGGCATCCACCGGCCTCGGCAAGGGCCGTGAAGCTCTGCTCGAAATTGGCGTGATGCGGGCCGGTCAGCACGGCGGTATCGAGCTTCACCGCCTCGATGGGGTTCTGTCCGCCATGGGGCACGAGCGAGCCGCCGATAAGCGCAAGGCGCGAAATTGCGTACCATGTCCCGAGTTCGCCGAGCGTGTCGGAGATGAACAATTCGCCCCCCTCTTCGGGCAGCAGCGTCCGCGAGCGCCGCGCGACCGAGAGGCCGCGTCCGCGCGCCGTCTCCATGATGGCGGCGCCGCGTTCCGGGTGGCGCGGCACGATGACCGTCAGCAAACCCGGGATGCGCCCACGCAATTGCTCGGCCGCCTCGGCAATGATCTCGTCCTCGCCGGGATGGGTGCTCGCGGCGAGTAGGATCTGCCGGCCCGCAAGCGCGGTCTCCAGCTCGCTACGCAGGCGCTCATCGACCGGCGGAGCAGGGGCATCGGCTTTCAGGTTGCCGACGGCTTGCACCGTGTGCGCACCGGATTGCGCGAACCGCCGCGCCAGCGTCTGGTCCTGCGCCAGCACGAGGTCGAAGCGCGAGAACAGCGGGCGGCTCATGCCGGGCTGCTTGCGCCAGCGCTTGAAGGAGCGCGGGGACATTCGCGCGTTGACCAGCACGAGCGGCGTGCCGCGCGCGTGGGTGTCGAGGATCAGGTTCGGCCAGATTTCCGATTCCGTGAAGAGCGCCAGTTCCGGCTGCCAATAGTCGAGAAACCGGGCTATGAAGCGCTGCGAGTCGAGCGGCGCGAACTGGTGCACGGAGCCTTCCGGCAGGCGGTTGCTGGCTATGCGCGCCGAGGTCACGGTGAAGGTGGTCAGAAGAAGGCGGATCTGCGGGTAACGCTCGCGCAGGGCATGCATGAGCGGCAGGATCGCGTTCGTCTCGCCCACGCTTGCCGCATGAAACCACCAGAGCCGCCCCGGTGGGCGCGTCCGCCCCGCGATGCCGTAGCGTTCGCCGAGCCGCTCGCCGATCTCCTTGCCTTTCGAGACACGCCGACGAAGCAGCGTTCCCGCTGCCGGGCGGGCGAGACGGGTCAACAGCCGGTAGGTTTTCAGCGCGATGCCGGGCCGCTCCGGGTTGGTGGCGCTGATTGGCTGGGCGAGGTGCGGATCGCCGCCCACGATTTCGTAGGCCTTGCGGGTGGCGGCATTGAGCCGCGCTTCCACCTGCTTGCGCCGCGCTTCGAGCGTCGCCCCGTCGGCATCGTCCGGAACGTAGACCGGATCGCCCATGACCATGGCGAACCTGGAGAATGGCAAGTTGAGCGTGAACCGGCTCCAGGTCTTGAAGGCAATGCTGCGCCGGGTCGCGAAGCCCATTGGAATGATCGGACGCCCGGATGCGTTTGCCAGCATGGTGAGGCCCATGCCCGCCCGACGCGCCGGACCAGGCGGGATATCCGCGGTCATTGCGATATTTACGCCGTCGCGCAGGCTGTTCAGGGCGGATCGGAATGCGCTCGCCCCGCCGCGATCCTTGCGGCGCCCGCCTGCGCCCGCGCCGCGGATAAGTTCGATATCGAAATGGCGGACGGCCCGTGCGATCACCTCGGCATCACCGTGGCGGGCGATCATCATCTTTGCCGGCTGACTGGCCGGCTTCATCACGGGCGACATCAGGAACTGGCCATGCCATGACGTGAAGATCGCGGGCGCAAGCTCATCGATCCGTTCGTCCATGTTCTCGGGGACACGCGTAACGGTCGAGGTGTCGCGCACGAGCGCGATGTACCGCGCTGCCAGCCACCCCAACGCGCCCTTGATCGTCTGCTGCATGGAACCTGACTGCGCCATAACGAGAACAAGATGCCGGAATTGCGCGGCAAAAACGTGTGCGCGCTGGATTATTCGCTGTAAGAGATCTCACCGCTTTCAGGGTCGAGAAGCCTGTGGATATGCACGATGAAATAGCGCATGTGCGCGTCATCGACCGTGCGTTGGGCCGCGTCCTTCCAGGCATCGTAGGCCATGGCGTAGTTGGGATAAATGCCGACGATATCGAGCTTTGAGACGTCGCTGAACTCGACGCTGTCGAGCGTCTTCAACTCGCCGCCAAAGACAAGATGAAGAAGCTGCTTTTGCGGTTCCTCTTTCTGCTGCTCCGGCATCGGGTCGTTTCCGCTTCGCATTTCCAAACAGAGATTTATCGTGCAGCGGCCAGCAATTCGCCATGAATCCCCGCTGCCCCGGCGATGGTGCCATCGCAGGTGGGCTCGCGCTTGTTGAAGCGATACGCGGAGCCGTCGCTAGACGATACCTGCCCCCCAGCTTCTTGCACGATCAGAGTACCCGCCGCAACGTCCCATTCGCTTTTGCGCCCGGGCGAAATGAGGCCGTCCGCGCGTCCCGCCCCGACAAGCGCCATGCGATAGGCGATGGAATAGACGAACGAGGTCTCCACCTCCGGATCTCCGGGTTCGTGCCATCCGGCGCGCTTGGCGACGCTTCTCGGCGTCAGGATATGCGCGCCGTGAAGATCGCTCGTACCGGATACACGCGCGGGCTTGCCGTTGAGGTTCGCGCCACGTCCCCGGCAGGCAGCGAACAGTTCATCTTTCACCGGATTGTAGACGGCGGCGGCGACAGGCTCGCCATCCTCGACCAAGGCCACGGAAATCACCCATTGATGCTTGTCGAGGATGAATGCGCGGGTGCCATCGATAGGGTCCACGATCCAGACGCGGCGCGCCTCCAGGCGCTCGGGATCGTCCAGCGTCTCCTCGGAAAGCCAGCCATAAGCTGGGCGGGGCGTATAAAGTTCCGCGTGTAATTGCGCATCGACGGCGAGGTCGGCGTCGGTCACCTCGCTGCCGTCGCGCTTATGATAAACGGGCGTACTGCTCTGGAAATAGCTCAACGCCGTTGCGCCGGCATCCTTGATCGCCTTGCGGAGCAGGTCGTAGTCGTCGCGAAGGTCTGGCAGGGTGTCGCCCCGGGCATCTTTCGAGTAGGTCATCGCTGAAGGTTCGTCCTTCGCGCTCTGGCGCCGCGCGTCATGTTACGCCCAGCGCCGCCTCAGCCACCAGCGCAATGAAGATGATCGCGCCAAAATCCCGGTTCGACCGGAAGCGTTTCAAGCAGTTGTCGCCGTCGTTAACGTCCAGCGTGGCGATCTGCCATCCCAATTGCGCAGCCCCCAGCGCCAGCCCGGCGAGGAATACCGGGCCCGCCCCGGCCAGCAGGCCCGCCGCCCCGATCCCGGCGATCGCCACACCGTAGAATAGCACCATCCAGGGCTTCGTGCGCTCGCCGAAACGCAGCGCGGTTGATTTCAGGCCGATAAGCGCGTCGTCTTCCTTGTCCTGATGCGCGTAGATTGTGTCATAGCCGATGATCCAGGCCATGCAGGCAACATAGAGAAGCCCTGGCGCGAGATCGAGCCGGCCGAATACGGCCGCCCAGCCCATCAGCGCCCCCCACGAAAACGCCAGCCCCAGGAATGCCTGCGGCCAATACGTTATGCGCTTCATGAAGGGATAGATTGCCACGATAGCCAGCGATGCGATGCCCAGTGCGATCGTGAACGGGTTGAACTGGATAAGGACCAGGAAGCCGGTAAAGCAAAGCGCCAGCATGAAGATCTTGGCCGCGCGCTCGCTTACCTGGCCGCTCGGCAGCGGGCGAGAACGGGTGCGCGCAACGGCTGCATCCACGTCCTTGTCCACGATGTCATTGTAGACGCAGCCGGCCCCGCGCATGACGAACGCGCCGATCGCGAACAGCGCGAGATACCAGACATTCGGCACGGAATCGCCCGCCGCCACGGCTGCCAGCGCGGTGGACCACCAGCACGGCCACAGAAGCAGCCATGTGCCGATGGGCCGGTCGGCCCGTATCATGCGCAGATAGGGGCGTGTTGGCGCAGGCGCCCAGGAATCGACCCAGTTACCGCGTGGCGCGTCGGCCACTGCATCGCTATTGGCTTGCGTCATGAGCGTCGTTCGGTCAGGGGTTCACGGGACGGGCAGCCCGCAGGCTGCTTCGTCTGATGCGGATAGTGGCGTCCGCGACGCGAATGGGCAAGCCCTGCGAGCAAGACTGACAGACACTAGCGTGACACCGTGACGTGACCCGGACGAACCGACAAAACCGCTGTGCAAAAGCGCCGCGCCTGTTCGTGGATGCCGACCTCGCGGCTGGCGCCACGGTGACGTCTGAGGCGGGCCAGGCCAATTACCTGGTGAACGTGATGCGCTTGCGCGCGGGCGCGGCGGTCCGCGTTTTCAACGGAAGAGACGGCGAGTGGCTGGCCGAGATCACGGCGGCCGGGCGCGGCAAATGCTCGCTGCGGGCCTGCGAGCAGGTGTTCGAGCAGACCGCGCCGCCTGACATCGAATATCTGTTCGCGCCGCTGAAAAAAGCCCGGCTGGACTACATGGTGCAGAAAGCCACCGAGATGGGTGTGGCCACTCTCACTCCTGTGATGACGGCCTACACTGTGGTGGACCGCGTCAATCTGGAGCGGATGCGCGCCAACGCCATCGAGGCGGCCGAGCAGTGCAACATCCTGTGGGTGCCGGAGGTTAATTCGCCGCGCCCGCTGCGCGCTGCGCTGGCCGATTGGCCACCCGAGCGGCAATTAATTTTTTGTGATGAGGCCGCGCCTGTGGCCGATCCGGTCGCGGCGCTGTCAGCGGTTGAGCCTGGTCCGCTCGCCGTGCTGATCGGGCCGGAAGGCGGCTTCAACGCCGATGAACGCACGCTTTTGCGCGAGGCTGAATGCGCCGTGCCGATCTCGCTCGGGCCTCGTGTGATGCGCGCGGATACCGCCGCAGTCGCCGCCCTCGCGCTCGTCAACGCGGTTCTCGGTGACTGGCGATGAGGCACTCCGATCTTGTATAGTGCTGCGTTGAGCGTCAAAACGGCGTGATGCGCCATGCGCGCAGGCTTTCAACTGGCCAAGAGGCGACGGCCGGTCTGATGAAAACACCAAGGATGGCGGTCGCCGCATCGCCGGAACGCAACCGGGAGACAAGCATCCATGTTGGCTCAAGACGAGGACGCCATCGCGCGGCCCATCGAAAGCCGCGACGAACTGGTCGCGTATCTGGAGGCCGGCTGCAAGCCCCGCGAGGACTGGCGCATTGGCACCGAGCACGAAAAGATCGGTTTCGACCGCCGCGACCTCAGCCCGGTTTCTTATGACGACACGCGTAGCATCCGCGCGCTTCTCGAAGGCGTGGCCGAGCGCTTCGGCTGGGAGCCGGTCACCGAATCCGGCAACATCGTCGCGCTGAAGGATCCGTGCTGCGAGCATGGTGGCAGCATCACGCTGGAACCGGGCGGGCAGTTCGAACTCTCGGGCGCGCCATTGACCAACATCCACGAGACCTGCCGGGAGGTGTCGACCCATCTCAGGCAGGTCCGCGAAGTTGCCGACGCGCTCGATATCGGTTTTATCGCCATCGGGTTTTCGCCGAAATGGACGCTGGACGAAACGCCCATCATGCCAAAGCGGCGGTATCGGATCATGCGCGATTACATGCCGAAGGTCGGGCGTCTCGGCCGGGATATGATGTTCCGCTCCGCGACCGTTCAGGTCAATCTGGACTTCGCCAGCGAAGCCGACATGGTCCAGAAAATGCGGGTCGGACTCGCCCTTCAGCCGCTGGCCACCGCAATCTTCGCCAATTCCCCCTTCACGGACGGCAGGCCCAACGGCTTCCTGTCCTATCGCAGCGAAATTTGGCGCGATACCGACCCGCACCGCACGGGGATGCTGCCCTTAGCCTTCGAGGATGGCATGGGCTTCGAGCGTTACGTCGATTACGCGCTGGATGTGCCTATGTATCTGGTGAAGCGCGGCGACCGGCAGATCGACGCCGCGGGCCAATCCTTCCGCGATTTCATGGCCGGCCAGCTTCCGGCGTTGCCGGGCGAGCGCCCGATGATGAGCGACTGGACGGATCACCTCACGACCCTGTTCCCGGAAGTGCGGCTCAAGCACTTCCTTGAGATGCGCGGCGCTGATAGCGGGCCCCAGCCGAGGCTGTGTGCCCTGCCTGCGCTATGGGTCGGGCTGATGTATGACCAGACCTGCCTCGATGCCGCGTGGGACCTCGCCAAGCGCTGGACGCACGAACAGCGCGAAGCACTGCGCACGGAGGTCCCACGGCACGGGTTGAACGCCCGCCTCGGGCGACATTCGGCCGGCACTCTTGCCAAGGAGATGCTGACCATCGCCCGCCACGGTCTGCAGACGCGGGCTTTCCGCGACAAACACGATCAGGACGAGACATCCTATCTCGAGCCCGTTGAACGCATCGTCGCGGAAAACCGCACGCCCGCAGAGTGGCTGCTGGCAAAATATCACGGCGAATGGAACGGCGACATCGACCACCTGTTCGCCGAGATCGCCTATTAGCGGCCGCCGTACAGCTCAAGCCGCGTGCTGCGAATTGCTCCGGGACACCAGCTTCTGGATAAGATCGCCCGGCTCGCTTGTGCGCTGCGTGCTGATCTCGCCAGACTCTGCCGCATTTTCGCCGTCCGCAGTTTCCTCCGCGCCGGTGCCGGTACGCGAGCGCAACAGTTCGGCCAGGGTGACGAACGGATTGCGCTCGGCCTGCTGCACGAGTTCCGGATCTTCGAGCTTCTTGACGATCTCGAAGAACGGTTCGCGCAGGCGATGCTCCATCGCGCCCATCACCATGATCGCGGTGTAGGGCAGCAGCGCCTCGACGGTCGTGCGCTCAAGCTCGAACTTGTCCTGCTGCTGGGCGATGATATGGTCCAGCGTCTCGCGGTCCCCGATGAGGAAGTCGAGGATCCTCTCACCCTCGCCCGCCGAGCGTGGATGACCGAAAATCTGCGTGCTGGTCAGGAACCGGTCGTAGCGGCGCGCGGAGAAGAGGTCGAGAAGGTCGATGACCCCTTCGCGGTCGCCCGTGCGCCGGCTCAACGCGTCGACCAGCGGCTGCGAGAGGCATTCCACGCACTTAGCGGTTGTTTCCTCGGACAGACCGACCAGGCCGCCCAGATTTGCGAAAACCTGTCCGTTCTGTGCACTCGCGATAATTCGAAACAGCTTCATGGGTTCGCTTCCCGTTATGTCGCAATAGATAACGCAGCCGCGCATGTTTGCGCGGCATCGGAAAACGCGCACTCGGGAACGCCGCATCGACTCAGGAAACTTGGGAGATGCGAATCACATCTTAGGGCAGGATGGTAATGCTTCGCGGCGCGGTTGTGATAAACCTTGCCAAATCGTGAACAACCAATGATCGAAAGCAACGGGTATGTGGCGCAGATGCAACATCAGGCCGCCTGCTATTCAGCGGGGGCCGGCTTCGCTGTCTTGAGTGCTCCTGCCCTGTGCTCCAGCCGCGCGATGTAGAGGTAACATGCCGTCGCGGCCATGATCCCGAAGCTCATTCCGCCAAGCACCTGGCCGGCCAACACGCCATAGGGGCCGAAATACTGACTGGCGAGCGTTACTGGCAGGATCGTGCCGAGAGTCGCGCGTCCCCAGTTGAAAATCGTGGCGTATTGGGGCCGGCCAAGATTGTTGAAGGCTGCGTTCGACATGAAAAGCAGCCCGAGGATTCCGAAACCGGGGCTGAGCCAGACGCAGAAGAACGCTATCACCTCGGCGGCGTCGCCGCGCGCGTTGAAGGCATGGGCGATCACGTCATGAAAACTGGCGAGAATGGTCCAGACGAAAACCGCATAAACGAGCACGACTGTAATCCCGTTCAGGAAGGCGTGGCGCAGCCGGGCATATTCCCGCGCGCCCAGATTTTGCCCGAGAACCGGGCCGATCGCGCCAGACAGGGCGAAAATGCCCGCGAAGGACACCGGGATCAGCCGGCTGAGCACGGCCCATCCGGCAACCGCGCTCACGCCGAACGGCGCCATCGACGCCGTGACATAGGCATGCGCGATGGGTGTGGCGAGATTGGTCAGCGCGACAGGCGCGGCGACCCCGGCGATCGCCACGGCGTCACGCCAGAACTGCTTGGGTTTTGGCGAGGCGAGCAGCCCATGCACCCAGACGACGCCATAGAGGCCTGCGATCGCCATTGTCATCCTCGCGAGTGCGGAGGCAATGGCGGCGCCGTCCACGCCAAGTCCCAGCGCGAAGATGAAAAGAGGGTCAAGCAGCCCGTTCACGATCGCGCCCGACAGCGTGACATACATCGCGCGCTTCGCGTCGCCCACGGAGCGCAAAAGTGCCGCGCTGGTCATGCCGACCCCCAGAAAGGGCGTCGAGAGCAACACGATACGCAGGTAGGAGGTTGCGAGGGTGTCGGCGCGGCCCTCAGCGCCAAGCCAGTCGAGCAGCACCGGCACGCTGAGCCAGAGGCCCACGGACAACACCGAAGCCGCAATGACCGCGAATAACAATGCATCGACGGCGCGGCGGCGCGCGCGCGGCTTCTTTCCTGCGCCAAGGGCGGGCGAGACGATCGCCGTCGCAGCGATCGACAGGGCCACGCCCAGCGCGACTGTCAGGAAGAGCACGGAGCCTGCGTAGCCGATCGCGGCGGCCACCTCGATCTCGCCCAGCAGCCCGAGGAAATAGAGATCGGCGAAATCGACCAGAAACACCGCCATCAGGCCGATCCCGGAGGACCCGCTCATGACGAGGATATGCCGCATGGTCGAGCCGGTGGTGAACTTGCCGCGCCCGGGCTGTGGCGGCCCGGATACGGGGGGCGGTGTTCGTGTCGGCGAGAACGAGCTGTCGTGGGCCATGAAACAAGTGACCTTGCGGGCGGTGACGGCACGGGATGATAGGCCTTGGCGCATCGGTTACGTGAGACCGTCCCGGTCGTCTCACAAGGCGGCGGTGCCTGTCGCGGGCAAAAGAACTGCGCCGGAGCACGACCCTCCGGCGCACCGCCCAACAAGGGTGATAACCTGTCACGGGCAGTCGACGCGAACCCGCACGAAGTAGGAGTTGTTCCGCTCGTTGCGTTCCTCGATCCGGTCTTCCGGGTCGGCGATCGCGACGAACCGGCGCACCCCGGTCATCCCGGCCTTGTTACGGAACGCGCCGACCCGGACACGCGCGGTTGCCGTCTCACCCGGCGCCAGCGATTCCAGCGGGCGGAAGTCCTTGTCGAAGAAGCTGTTGTCATCGACGTCGAAGACTTCGAATAACGGCGCATCGACCACCAGCGGCGCACGGACATCCGAGACGTTCTTGATGACAAGCGTGCCCGTGACAATCGGCTGAAACGGGTCGCATTTGCCCGTCGGCTCGAGTTCGACCGAGCGGATGACCAGATCCGGAAGCTCATTGGAGGCTCCCGCTGAAGCCGGCGCAAGCGCGGTGGCAGTGACAAGCAAGAGGACTGAGGTGAGACGCAAGGGCATAAATCAACTCCTTCGCGAAAATTGCTCGGTACAGGCACGGTTATCTAAATCCTGGCGTAGCGATGGCAAAAGGGATTCATGCGACCCTGTGCAAAGGCAACCCGGTAGCGAGGCCATGCCAGTGACCGCCGTGACATCGATCGCGGGCTTGCATGGCGCAGACATTGCGAGTATCTCCAACGTAGGTGGCCGCATTAGCTCAGTCGGTAGAGCAACGCATTCGTAATGCGTGGGTCGGTGGTTCGAGTCCGCCATGCGGCACCACGCCCCATCTATGCTCGGTAGCACCCGTGCCTCATTGGCGTTTTGCCGCAAGCGCGCTTTCGCGCGCGCAACTAAGGATGTGCAGCCAAAGCCGAGGCGCCATGCACGGAGAGCAGAGACGTTCGTGATCCGGATTTGCCAAGCCAGTCAACGCCGATAGCGGTGTGCCCCGCGCATTGAAGGGAGACTGATTTAGCCACGTTCAGCAGCGATCATCCGGAAACGCGACTGCGCCATCGCGACGTTCTGGCGATCGCGGCGCCAATGATCTTCTCCAACGTCACGACCCCGCTGATCGGCGCGGTGGATACCGCCGTGATCGGCCAGCTTGGCGCGGCGCATCTGATCGGCGCGGTCGCCGTGGGCGCGACCATCTTCACTTTCTTCTATTGGGCTTTCGGGTTCCTGAGGATGGGGACGACGGGCCTCACCGCTCAGGCCAGCGGCGCCGAGCGCAACCGCGAAGTGCTCGCAACGCTTTACCGCGCGCTGCTGGTAGCCGGCGCGGCCGGCCTCGCCATCATCGCGCTTCAATGGCCCATCGCCGAGGCCGCCTTCGCCCTTATGGCCGCTTCGCCCGATGTCGACGACGCGGCGCGCACATATTTTGCCATCCGCATCTGGAGTGCGCCCGCGGCGCTGGCGAATTATGCTCTTGTCGGCTGGTTCATCGGCCTTGGCCGGGCCGGGATGGCATTCAGGCTCCAGCTGCTGCTCAATCTCACGAATATCGGGCTGGATACGCTATTTGTGCTCGCCTTCGGATGGGGTGTCGCCGGCGTCGCTGCGGGCACTCTGATCGCCGAAACCGGAGCGGCCCTCGTCGGCCTTGCGGTGGCGCTCCGCGCGGCCAGCGGGCTGAGGCTGAAGCTCTGGCGGATATTCAACGCCGGCAAGCTCCGGCGCATGGTGTCTGTCAACGGCGACATCATGATCCGCACGCTCAGCCTCTTGTTCGCCTTCTCCTTCTTCACCGCGCAGGGCGCGCGCGCCAGCGACATGATCCTGGCCGCCAACGCAGTCCTGATGCATTTTCTCTCTGTCTCGGCGTATTTCCTCGACGGCGTCGCCTATGCGACCGAGGCGCTGACCGGCAAGGCAATCGGCGCGCGCAATCCCGTGCGTTTCAGCGAGGCTGTCAGGCTGTCGTCGATCTGGGCGGGACTGCTGAGCTGTCTCGCGGGGGCCATGTTCTGGCTGGCCGGCGGCGCTGTCATCGACGCCATGACCGTTAACGACGCCGTGCGGGCGTTGGCGCGAGAGTATCTGGTGTGGGCGGCGCTGGCGCCTGTCGTCGGTGTGGCCTGCTTTCAGCTCGACGGGATCTTCATCGGGGCGACCCGGACACGCGACATGCGCAACATGATGCTGGTGAGCCTGGCGATTTACTTGCTGGCCTGGGCCGTACTGACGCCTTCATTGGGCAACCACGGGCTCTGGGCGGCGCTGATGATCCTGTTCGTGACCCGCGCCCTGACGCTTGCCTGGCGATATCCCGCGCTGAAAAGCGCTGCCTTCGCCGACCCGGATGGCCGGCACGTCAGGCTGAAGGACGGAAAGCATCGCGCAGATGCTGAGGCGGGCTGTCCGGGGAAACCAGAACGGCATCAAAGGTGATGTCCCGATCAGCGTATTCCGGATGAGCCTGGAGCCAGATTTCAGCCGCGCCGACAATGCGCGCCTGCTGGCGCGTCGTGATGGCTTCGACAGCCTGTACCGCAGAACGACGCCGCTTGACTTCGACGAAGGCGAGGCCGCGACCGCCCGCGATGACCAGGTCGACTTCTCCTGATGAGGTTCGATAACGGCGGTCCAGGACGCGAAAGCCATTTCTTTCCAGCGTTTCCACGGCAATTCTTTCGGCACTCACGCCTTTTTCGTAAGCCGTGGTATCCCGATTTTTACGTTCGTGTGTCCGGCGCATGTTCAAAGGGCGCGACGAGCCGGTTGGTTTAGCGGCATCCTGCCCTGACAACTCTTCTGCAAGGGAACATGGCATTCGCGCCTCCCAAGTTTCCTGCCCAAATTACGCGCAACGTATCGACCTGGCCGCCACTGACCGGTTGCAGCAGACCAGCCAGTGACCTGGCTTGGGCCGCGGCTCTTTCAATCGCCCGGCTGCCTCGGACGCGACCGACCGCCAACTTCATCCGGATCCGAGGGGGCGACTCAGATCCCACTCCCTAGCCGCGGTCTTTCCAGCGGACCATCAAATCATAAACACGCTTTCGTTGAACCTTTAGCACATCTGCAACCTCGCGCGCAGCATCGCGCGGGCTCATTGTGGATACCGCCACGTCCAGCTGTTGCAAAATCATCTCATCGGTAACTTCCGCCGGTGGCGGCGGCTCGATCACCAACACGATTTCGCCTTTCAGTTGCTGGGTCTCGACCTGTTCGAGCAGATCCCGTGGCGTGCCACGGTAATGTGTTTCGAAGCGTTTGGTCAGCTCGCGCATCACCGCAAGATGACGGGGGCCCAGCACCTCGGCAATGTCTCTCAGAACGGCGTTCAATCGCGCCGGACTTTCATAAAAGACGAGGGTAGCATCGATGTCTGACAACGCCTCAAGACGCTGGCGTCTGGCCCCCGATTTCGATGGCAGGAAGCCGGCGAAGAAAAAGCGGTCGGTTGGCAGGCCGCTGACGCCGAGTGCGGCAACGGCCGCCACGGGTCCGGGCACCGCGAACACCGCAATGCCAGCGTCCACCGCTTCGCGCACGAGCTTGTAGCCCGGATCTGATATCAGCGGCGTTCCGGCATCCGAGATCAGGGCCACGGAGCTTCCCGCCATGAGCCGTGCTATGACTTGCGGGCGGATGCGCCGGGCGCTGTGCTCCTCGTAGACTTCGAGGTGCCGGCTGATGCCGAAATGGGTGAGGAGCGCACGCGCGCGACGTGTGTCTTCGCAAAGAAGGACATCGGCACAAGCGAGCGCCGCGATAGCCCGCAGGCTGATATCGCCAAGATTGCCAATCGGGGTTGCGACGATGTGCAAGCCGGGTTGAAGCTCCCGGGCAAGCATGCTGTCCAGCTGCGCGGCAGCGCGCGCACCAATTCGCTCTCGATCCGGCGCGGTGCCGGTCCCGCCTTTGTTGCTCTCTTTCATGCACATTCGGTATCACGGCATGGTTTCGCATGGAAACCGCACCCTCGACGCCCACATTGATACGAGTCACCGGCAACTTCTCCGGTACGCGCCACAAATGGGCCATAGCTGTCTGGTGCCGTTGCGGCATGATTCGCGTGTGATGTTCAAAATGGCCGAGTTGGCGCCGCGGGACACCAGCGCCACGTGCTTTGCCATCCGTTTTCACTGCAAGGACCTTGATGCCAGCAACCGCTCGGGCAAATTTGAGGACGGCGCCGCAGTTTGGGCTGACTCAGCGTCCCCCGTTGCGCCCCTTTACAAGCCGTTTTCTTGTCCTTGCAACATTGCTGATCGCAGCCCTTGCGCTGGCTGGCTGCACGGTTGGCGGTCCGCGCGCCACGCCGGGTGGTCAGGCGGCCGGCGACCAGGCGGAGAGGGGCGGGCCGGGCAGGAAACGCCCGTCGATAAAGGTCGCGGTTTTGTTGCCCTTGTCCGCCGATGGCAACACCGCGAAGGTCGCCAAAGCCATGAAGCGCGCGGGCGAACTCGCGCTGTTCGAGTTCAAGAATCCCGAACTGCAACTGATGGCCAAGGATACGCGCGGCAGCGCCGAGGGTGCAAAGGCGGCCGCTCAGCAGGCCGTGCAGGACGGAGCGGAGCTTATCATCGGCCCCCTGTTCGCCGAGGCTGTCAGGGGCGCCGCACCGGTCGCGCGGAAAGCCGGCGTGCCGGTCATCGCGTTTTCAAGCAATCGAAATGTCGCTGGTGATGGCGTTTATCTGCTCAGCTTCCTGGCTGGCAGCGAAGTCCGCCGCATCGTCTCGTACGCCATGAGCCAGGGGCGTCGCCGCTTCGCTGCGCTGATCCCGAAAAACGAATTCGGCTCTATCATCAAACAGGAGTTCGAGACGGCCGTGCGCGAGACCGGCGGTCAGATCGTCGCCATGCAGACCTACAAGCCCGATGCGAACAGCATGCTCAAGCCGGTTGAGCAAGTGGCCGCGAAGGCCAAGAAAGGCGAAGGTCCGCCACAGTTCGATGCCCTTTTCATGCCGGGCAGCTCGGATACACTGCCAGCCCTTGCGCCTCTCCTTCCCTATTTCGAGGTGGATACCGAAGCGATCCGGATCCTGGGCTCGAACGGGTGGGACTACACCGGGATCGGTCGGGAAAAACCGTTGCGCGGCGCCTGGTTCCCGGCCCCGGAGCCGAGCGGGTGGCAGGACTTCACCAAGCGCTATGTGGAAACCTACGGCGACGCGCCGCCGCGCCTGGCGAGCCTCGCTTATGACGCAGTGAGCCTCGCAGCGACACTCTCGCAGAAGTCGAAGGGCAATCGCTACACGGCTGCCAGGTTGACACGTGACAGTGGCTTCTCGGGCGTGGACGGGTTGTTCCGGCTGCGGGACAACGGCCTTTCACAGCGCGGGCTGGCAATAGTCGAAGTGCAGCGGTTTGGAACCAAGGTGGTTGACCCTGCGCCTCGGACGTTTGCGGGCGCTCGCTACTCGCAGTTCTGACGCCTCATCCCGCTGCCAGGGTTCCCATCTCCACCGGCCTGAGGGCATCCGCCAGCTTCACGGCCACCTGATTCAGGAGGAGACAGCCGGCCTCCGTAACCCGCACACTGTCACCTGATACCTCGACCAGATCCAGCGCCTGCAATTCCGACAGCCTATCGGGTGCGATTCCATGACCGCTGATCCGGCGCAAGCGGTTTCGCGAGATGCCCTCTGCCAGCCTGAGCCCCATCAAGAGCATCTCCTCGGCCTGTTCCAGCGGTGCGAGGGCCGTCCGCGTCTCGATGCCATGGCCATCCCGCTCGACCTGTGCGAGCCAAGCGCCAGGGTCCGCCAGCGTCTCGGTCGCGCAACGCGTTCCGTCCGCCAAACGCAGGCGCCCATGTGCGCCCGGTCCCACGCCCACGTAATCGCCGTAGCGCCAGTAGATGAGGTTGTGCCGGCTTTCCTCGCCCGGCACGGCATGGTTGGAGACTTCATAAGCGGTTAGCCCGGCCTCATCACAGACCTCCCGCGTTGCCGCAAACAGCGCCGTCGCCGTCTCGTCCGGGGGTGTTTCGAGCTTGCCGGCCTCATGGAGGCGGTAGAACGCCGTGCCCGGCTCTATCGTCAGCTGATAGGCCGAGAGATGGCGCACCCCGATCGCCAGGGCCTGACGCAGCTCATCGCGCCACGCTTCAACTGTCTGGCCCGGTCGTGCATAGATGAGGTCGATCGACACGCGCGCGAAATGCTCTCTGGCGACCGCTATCGCCGCGCGTGCCTGCTCCGCCGAATGCAGGCGGCCAAGAAACCTCAGCGCCTCGTCATGCAATGACTGGACGCCAAGCGAGACCCGGTTCACCCCGGCCGCGCGATACCCGGCGAAGCGCGCCGCCTCGACGCTTGACGGGTTCGCTTCCAGAGTGATCTCGGCCGCAGGCGAAACCGGCCAGAGTGCGTTGATCGCTTCCAGAACCGCTCTCACCGTATCGGGATGCATCAGTGACGGGGTGCCGCCGCCGAAGAAGACCGTGTCGACCCGCTGGTCCGGCGCCAGCGCGGCGGCGTGGCGAAGCTCGCGGATGATCGCGCCGGCATAACGGCGTTCATCGACCGTCCCGCGCGGCACGTGCGAGTTGAAATCGCAATACGGGCACTTGGCGGCGCAGTAGGGCCAGTGGACGTAGATGCCAAAGCCCGCATCTTGCCTGTGTTTCGCAATCATGCCGTGTTCACGCGCTCTCTGCGCGGCGCAGGTGTTCCAACAGCTTGGCGAACGCCGCCGCGCGATGGGAAATCCGGTGTTTGTCTTCAGGCGCCATTTCGCCGAAGGTTGTGTCATGGCCTTCGGGCACGAAGATCGGGTCATAGCCGAACCCCCGATCGCCCCGCGGCGGCCAGACGAGGTGGCCGAACACCCGACCGATAAAGATATGATAACATTCGTCTGCGCCCGCCAGAGCCAGCGCGCAGGCGAAATTCGCGCGCCGGTTTTCCGCGGTTGTCGCGCCGGCATCCTGCAGCTCACGCTCGACCCGCTCCATCGCAACGCGAAAATCCTTGCCGGGGCCAGCCCAGCGCGCGGCGTAGATGCCTGGCGCACCGTTCAGCGCGTCCACTTCGAGGCCGGAGTCATCCGCCAGTGCCGGCAGGCCGGTCGCCACCATGCAGGCTTCCGCCTTGATCAGGGCGTTTTGTACAAAGGTCTGGCCGGTCTCTTCAGGCTCGGGCGCCCCGGCCTCGCCAGCCGACATGACCTCGTAGCCGAGCGGCCCAAGCAGGTCATGAATCTCACGAACCTTGCCGGGGTTGTGGCTGGCGATCACCAGCTGACGGCCTGCCTGATCCGCGGTCATGGCGCTACGTCACCGCAAGCTTCTGTAATTCGATCAACTCGGCGATCCCCTTCTTCGCCAGGCTCATCAGCTTGGAGAATTCGTCTTCGCTGAACGCGCTGGTCTCGGCCGTGCACTGGATCTCGACGATCCCGCTCGCGCCGGTCATGACGAAATTGGCGTCCGCGTCGGCCTCGGAATCTTCCTCGTAATCGAGGTCGAGGATCGCTGCGCCGCGATAAAGGCCGCACGATACGGCGGCCACCTGGTCGGTCAGGGGATTGGCGCTCACCATATCGCGGGCCTGCATCCAGTCCACCGCATCCTTGACCGCGACCCACGCACCTGTGATCGCAGCGGTTCGCGTACCGCCATCGGCCTGCAACACGTCGCAATCGATGAGGATCTGCCGTTCGCCGAGCGCAGGCAGGTTCATCACCGCGCGCAACGACCGTCCGATGAGCCGCTGTATTTCCTGCGTGCGGCCCGACTGGCGCCCGTTGGCTGCCTCGCGCCGGGTGCGCTCGGTGGTGGCGCGGGGCAGCATCCCGTACTCCGCCGTAACCCAGCCCTTCCCCTGACCTTTCAGCCAGGGGGGAATGCGCTCTTCCAGCGAGGCGGTGCACAGGACATGCGTATGCCCGAACTTGACGAGACACGATCCTTCGGCGTGGCGCGAAACGGCGCGCTCGAAGCTGACCCGGCGGAGAGCATTCGCTTCGCGGTTTGACGGTCTCATGTGCGTTCCCCCGACTGTGCCGTCATCTCGCAGCCCTCGCTGTTACCGGGGCCGCGCCGTATGAATTGGCGCGCACCCTAGACCATCGCCCGCGTCCGGCAAACCGATTTGTGTCCCGCTCGAAACCGCACGCAAGGCCCGGCTGGGGAACCGCTGTTGCATACGCTTCGCAATCCAGCATGTGGTGGGAAGGCGCTCCGGCTGAATTGACGCTCTCATGGGCCGCGCTTATGTTATAAGCTACTGAAGCGCATTTTCTCGGACGAACCAACGAGGGTGATAACTTTTTCGTTTCGGTGGCAGAGATGAGCGAACCTCTGAGTGGCTTGAAGGATCTCAACGACCGCTCGCGGGAAATTTTCAAACATATCGTCGAGACATATCTGGACACGGGCGCGCCCGTCGGCTCGCGCAACCTGAGCCGCCAACTTCCGATGACGCTGTCGCCGGCATCGGTTCGCAACGTCATGTCAGACCTTGAGACGATGGGGCTCGTCTATGCGCCGCACGCCAGCGCGGGGCGGATGCCGACGCAAGCCGGGCTGCGCATGTTTGTTGATTGTCTCCTCGAACTCGGCGACCTGAGCGCGCGTGAGCGCGAGCAGATCCAGCGACAAATGACAAGCGAGTATGCCAATCAGGGCGTGGACGATGTTCTCGCCGAGGCAAGCGGCATGCTTTCCGGGCTCTCGCGCTGTGCCGGTTTGGTCGTCGCGGAGAAACAGATCTACCGCATCAAGCACATCGAATTCGTGAACCTCGATAAGGGCCGGGCATTGCTGGTTCTGGTCGGGGAGGATGGCGCGGTTGAAAACCGGATCGTGCATTTGCCGGAGGGGCTTCCGCCATCCGCGCTCGTCGAGGCCGGAAACTACCTCAACGCACGCATTCGCGGGCTCACCCTTCACGAAGCGAAGCAGCGCATCAACGAGGAGCT
>CAYFTI010000031.1:0-19778 GCA_964346065.1 uncultured Hyphomicrobiaceae bacterium | reverse complement strand
TAGCCCGCGCGCTGGATCACGGCGGCGAAGTTTTCGATCTGCTCCCAGTCCGAACAGTCATAAGGCGCGCCCGGCCACGGGTTGAACGGGATCAGGTTGATCTTCGCCGGGATGCGCGCGAGGAGCCGCACCAGTTCCCGCGCCTCGGCCAGCGAGTCGTTCACGCCCTTGAGCATGACATATTCAAACGTGATGCGACGGTTGTTCGCCAGCCCCGGATAGTTCCGGCAGGCTTCGAGCAGTTCGGCGATGGGGTATTTCTTGTTGAGAGGCACCAGTTCGTTGCGCAGCTCGTCGTGCACGGCGTGCAGCGAGATCGCCAGCATCACGCCCATCTCGTGGCCGGTGCGCGGGATCATCGGCACGACGCCGGAGGTCGAAAGCGTGATGCGCCGCTTCGAGATGGCCAGCCCGTCGCCGTCATTGGCGATTTCCATCGCCGTCTTGACGTTGTCGAAGTTATACAGAGGCTCGCCCATGCCCATCAGCACGATATTGCTGATCTTGCGCTCCGATTCGGGCAAGGCGGTCGGGTTCTCGGCGTCCAACCCCGGCCAGTCCCCGATCCGGTCGCGCGCCAGCATGATCTGCCCGACGATCTCGCCGGCGGTGAGGTTGCGCACCAGCGGCTGCGTGCCGGTATGGCAGAAGCTGCAATTGAGCGTGCATCCGACCTGGCTGGAAATGCACAGCGTGGCGCGGTCGGCGTCGGGGATGTAGACGCTTTCAACTTCTGGTCCGGGAAGACCAGGTTTCGTGGGGGCCAGCCGCGAGAGCCATTTCCGCGTGCCGTCGCTTGAAATCTGTTCGGAAACGATCTCCGGGCGCGCAAGGCTCGCCGTTTCGCTCAGGTCGCGGCGCAGCGCCTTCGACACATTGGTCATGGCGTCGAAGTCACGCACGCCCTGGGTGTAGATCCAGCGCCAGAGCTGGCTGACGCGCATGCGCTGCTGGCGTTCGGGCACACCGATCCCGCCCAGAAAGCCCGCCATTTCCTGGCGGCTCAGGCCGATCAGGCTTGGTTTTGGAGTTGTCGCGTCATCGCGACGCGCCGCATCAGGCGTTTCGGCGCGAAGCGGAATACGAACCGGGGCGGACAATCTTGGGCTCCGCAGTCTTTACTTGAGCGATTATGAACACTCTTTATTGAGTGTGTTGACCGAGGCGGTCAATCCGAACAGCGAGTATGTGTCGGTTGTCTGCGTGCCCTCGGCGGATTCAGCCGAAACCGTCATCTTTGCGCCGGCCTTCATGAGCCTCAGCAACCTCTTCTCGTCTTCCGGATCCCGCAGAAAGGCGTTGATTCCCCTCGTGAACATTTCAAAGGAGTTGCCGCCAACCTCCACCGTGGGAGCGCCGCCGTCCTTGAATTCATAGCCGCTGCGGACGCTCAACTCGTTATTGATGTCGTCCCCGACCCAATTGGTCACATAAAAATACACGCCGCTGCGGTCCACGTCTTCGGGTGAACTGTCCGTCGGTTCGCTTGCGGCGAAACAGATCTTGTTGCCGTCTTCGCCTTCGTGGACGTAAACGGCCCAGTCACGGTTTTCGGCGACCTTCACGGTATTCTGCGCCGCCGCCGGAGCGGTCATCAGCCCGATCAGCAGCAATGAGAAAAGACCGATTCTCATGAAGCTTCTCTTTCTTGCACAACGTTGATCAAGATTCCCGCCTCGTATACAGCTTCCCACGCTCTTTGACCAGCACCCAGCCGCAAAAAACTACCGGCCCGCAACCCGGCTGCGCGGGGCCCCATGAACGTGCTCTTGAAGGGGCTGCGCACCGCCTTCTGTAATCGGCCGCGGCGAAAAGCGTCCAAGACTGCGCGCGCGGTCATACATCACGATCGCGCCTGCCATCGCGACGTTGACGCAGAACGCGGTCGGGATTTTGACGATATAGTCGCAGCGTTCGATCAATTCATCGCTTAGCGAGCCGCGCTCAGGGCCCAGAACATAGGCAGCGCGCGCCGGATGGCGGAAACTGGGCAGATCCACCGCTTCATCCAGCAACTCCACACCGACGAGCCGGCAGTGAAGCGGGAGCTGCATTTCAGCCGCATTCGCCCAGTTGTAAACCGGAAGATGCCCGGCAGCCTTCGACGTGTCAGACTTCGCCTCGAAGGCCCGGCTGTCCGCGTTGATGGTGAATGCGAAGCTCGCACCGAATCCATGAGCCGAGCGAACCAGATTGCCGAGATTCATCGACTTCGAAATGCGTTCCACGCCAATGGCGAAATAGCCTCTTGTCGTCATGACCTGATGAGGTGAGGTGTTGGTCTTCGTCCCGAGATAGCCGCGTCATATTAACGTGCGAGAGATAATCGTGTTGGGACCCGGCGCAAGGAGATTCGATGGGGAGGCTGCCATGAAGGCCGTTGTTTGTCATTCCCTCGGCGGGCCCGAGGACCTGTCATTCGAAGATATCGCCGAGCCGGAGCCGGGCGAGGGCGAAGTGCTGCTGCGTGTGCGCGCCGCCGCGCTGAACTTTTTCGACTCGCTGATCATTCGTGGCAAGTATCAGCACAAGCCTGACATGCCATTCTCGCCCGGCGGCGAAGTTGCCGGAGAGGTGGAAGCACTGGGCGCAGGCGTCACTGGCCTGGAGACAGGCGACCGGGTGACGGCGCACCTGCGCTGGAACGGCTGCCGCGAGAAGACGATTGCCGACGCGAGCAGTGTTCTCCCGATACCGGCGGAGGTCAGCGACGAGGTGGCGGCCTGCGTCACCATCACTTACGGCACCGCCATGCATGGGCTGAAGGACAGGGGGCGCATCTCGCCGGGGGAGACCGTGGCTGTCCTTGGCGCGTCCGGTGGTGCCGGGCTTGCCGCGGTCGAGATTGCCAAGGCCTTCGAGGCGCGGGTGATCGCAGTTGCGTCGTCTCCGGCTAAGCTGGACGTCTGCCGCGCACACGGAGCGGATGACCTGATCGACTACAGCAGTGGCGATCTGCGCGATCAGCTCAAGGCGGCGACGGGCGGTCGAGGCGTTGACATCGTTTACGACTGCGTGGGCGGTCCGCAGACGGAGCGCGCACTGAGAGCCCTCGCCTGGGACGGGCGGTTGCTCGTCGTCGGTTTCGCGTCCGGCGAGATCCCGCACGTCCCCCTCAATCTGCCGCTCCTGAAAGGCTGTTCGATCGTGGGGGTGATGCTGGGGCGGTTCACCGAGCTGTTCCCGCAAGCCCAGCAGGAGAACATGCGCCAGGTGCTGCAATGGTGCGCGCAAGGACGGGTCAGGCCACACATCCAGCAGGTCTTCCCGCTTGAGGAGACCGCTGATGCGCTCAAGCTGATCGATTCGCGCAAGGCGGTCGGCAAAATCGTGGTGCGGCCTTGAGCCGCGCGGGCGCATTTGCGCACAGGCTCATGGCAGCTTGTCGGCGGCGTTCCCCTTGCAATCTGGCGGTTTTGGGCCATTTCGAAAGGGAAACCAGTGGAAACCGTGGTGATTTAGCCCCAGTGCCCAAGAAAGCGCCAAATTCGGCTTTCGGGTGCATTTGATTTCGGATAGCAGCAGGTTATCGTCCGCCGCAATCCTCAGATGCGTGGGAACCGCCAGAATCAGGACTCTTTGGAGCCGGCCAATCAAGGCCCGCCCGCCGTTCAGAATATGACATTTACAGACCTCGGCTTAAGCAAGAAGGTTCTGGAAGCCGTCCAGGAGGCGGGTTACCAAGAGCCGACCCCGATCCAGCAAAAGGCCATCCCGATCGCGCTCCAAGGCCGCGATGTTGTCGGAATTGCGCAGACAGGAACGGGCAAGACCGCGTCGTTCGTCCTGCCGATGCTCACGAGGCTGGAACGGGGCCGCGCGCGGGCACGGATGCCGCGTTCCCTCATTCTTGAGCCCACGCGCGAACTCGCCGCCCAGGTCGCGCAGAGCTTCGAAGAACTCGGCCACAAACACAAGTTGACCGTGGCTCTTCTTATCGGCGGGGTCTCCTTCGACGAACAATACCGCAAGCTGGATCGCGGCGCGGACGTGCTGATCGCGACGCCAGGCCGGCTGCTGGACCATTTCGGGCGCGGCAAGCTGCTGCTGACGGCTGTCGAACTGTTCGTCATCGACGAAGCGGACCGCATGCTCGACATGGGCTTCATCCCCGATATCGAGCGTATCTGCGGCCTTCTCTCGCCGGCCCGCCAGACGCTTTTCTTCTCCGCGACCATGCCCCCGGAGATCGAAAAACTCACCCACAAGTTCCTGAATGCGCCCGAGCGGGTCAGCGTCGATCGCCAGGCGATGGCCGCGCCGACCATCACTCAGCGTCTCAAGGCCACCGACCCTGAGCCCAAGGCCAAGCGCGCCGCGCTGCGCGAGCTCATGCGCGCGGAGAACGTCAGGAACGCGATCATCTTCTGCAACCGCAAGCGCGACGTCGCCATCGTCCATCGTTCGCTTAAGAGACACGGCTTCAACGCGGGCGAACTGCATGGCGACATGGATCAGCGCCAGCGGATGCAGACCCTCGAGGCCTTCCGTAACGGCGAGATCACTTTTCTCGTCGCCAGCGACGTCGCCGCGCGCGGCCTCGATATCCCCGAGGTCAGCCATATCTTTAATTATGATGTCCCCAGTCACGCCGAGGACTACATCCACCGGATTGGCCGGACCGGGCGCGCGGGGCGCGAGGGGTCCGCGGCGATGCTGGTGACGAAGAAGGATATGCCCGCCGTCAAGGATATTGAGGCATTGTGCGGATCGCAGATCGAGTGGATCAGCGATAAGCCGGACCAGGAAGCCGACGCGGGCGAGGGCAAACAGCGCAAGCGCGGCGGCTCCGGCCGCAAACGCGGGCGCAAGCCTGCCCAGGAAGCCGCGCAAGAGCCGGCGTCCGAGACCAGGGCGCAAGGCGAGGCCAAATCCAAGGCGAAAGACGGCGCCGAAGAAACGTCCAAGGCCGAGGACATGGCGCGGAACACGGATCAGGCCGAAGCCGAGACGAAGCGAAAGAGCAAGGCACCGGCAAAAGCGCGAGCGCAGCAAAAGGCCGAGCCAGACGCCAAGGCCGACCAGGGCGGCGGTGGGCGTCGCCTGGGCAGACGCAACGGCAAGCGTGAAGCATCTGAGGCAGCCAACGGCAAGGCGCCAGAGTATGGGACCCCTGAGCAGCGCGATAGCGGCGAAAAGAGCAAGCCCCAACGGCGCAAGCGCGGCCGCAAGCGCGAAATGGCGGATGCCGAGGCCAGCGACGATAATACGGCGTTCGGTATGAGTGATCAGGTGCCGGCCTTCCTCATGCGACCGATCCGCCGCCAATCCTCCTAACGTTGAGCCCCCCGGCGTATCCGGCAACCGGCTTGAAATTGGCCGTTGTCTTGATGTCGCACGGGCGATATACCTTCGGCAAATCGCAACGACGAGCAGACAGCAACGGGCGCAGCCGTGCGTCGGGCTCATCGGGTTTTTCTTTTAGCACAAACTGAACGACCAGCGCCCGTTTTGGCTCAGGCGTGCGTGCGGTTTGCAGGGCACGCGAGGATCATGGCGCCGGTCCGGCAATCAGGAGAAAGCAATGGCCGATATCTCTGAACTCAGCGCGGAACCGCGCGACAAGACAGGCACGGACGCGGCGCGTGTGATCCGCAAGAATGGCGGCGTGCCCGCAATCGTATATGGCGGCCGCGCAGGCCCGGAGAAGGTGACACTGAACTACAAGGAAGTCTGGAAGCAGGTCGAAACAGGGTCTTTCCTCAGCACGGTCTATATGCTGAATGTCAACGGCAAGAAGACTCGAGTTCTGCCGAAGGATGTCCAGTTCGACCCGGTCCGCGATTTCCTCGAGCATGTCGACTTCGTGCGGTTGGCGAAAGATGCGGTGGTCGAGGTCGAGATTCCCGTGAACGTGCTCAACGAAGATGACTCGCCCGGTCTGAGCCGTGGCGGTATGCTGAACTTGGTGCGCCACGCCATCGAAGTAAGCTGCCCGGCCGATGCGATCCCCGACTCGATCGATGTCGACGTGACCGGCCTCGATATCGGCGATTCGGTTCATGTTTCGGGAATCACGCTGCCGGAAAGAGTCACGCCGACCATTACCGACCGGGACTTCACCATCCTGACCGTTGTCGGCGCAGCGGCTGCCGGGCCCGAGGAAGAGGGCGAAGCCGAGGGTGAAGCTGAAGCCGAAACAGAAGCCGAGCCAGAAGCCGGATCCGAAGAAGACTGAGCGCGCGGTGCTGTCGGCCTCAGGGGCAGCGGCTGAGGGACGAAACGATGAAGCTGCTCATCGGGCTGGGCAATCCGGGCGCGCGCTACGCCGCCAACCGTCACAACATCGGCTTTCGCGCCGTGGAGGCGATCGCCGAGCGCCACGGCCTCGGCCCGTGGAAGCGCCGCTTTCAGGGCGAGGCTGTGGAAGGGCGGATCGGTGAGCAAAAGGTGCTGATCCTCAAGCCGCAGACCTACATGAACGAGTCGGGCCGGGCTGCCGGGGATGCGGCGCGTTTCTTCAAGCTTGGCACCGACGACATGATCGTCTTTCACGACGAACTGGATCTCGCGCCCGGCAAGGTGAAGGTCAAGCAGGGCGGCGGCCATGCCGGGCACAATGGCTTGAAATCGCTTACAGCGCATTGCGGCGCGGACTTCTGGCGCGTGCGTCTCGG
Organism: uncultured Hyphomicrobiaceae bacterium; assembly: GCA_964346065.1. Classification (GTDB taxonomy): domain Bacteria; phylum Pseudomonadota; class Alphaproteobacteria; order Rhizobiales; family Rhodomicrobiaceae; genus Dichotomicrobium. The sequence continues at coordinate 13,161 of CAYFTI010000031.1, read as the reverse complement.
GATCGGGCACCCAGGCGACAAGACGAAGGTGACAGCCCATGTTCTCGGTGATTTCGCAAAGGCGGACGCGCAGTGGCTCGATCCGCTGCTCGATGCCATCGCGGACGCCGCGCCGGCGCTGATCGATGGTCGCGCCGACAAATTCACCAGCGATGTTGCACAGGCTATGCGCGACGTCGACCAGGCATCCGGGCAAAAGCCGCCCAAGGCCGAGAAACCGGCGGCGGCCAGCGCCGCCAATACGCAGCAGCCCTCCGCGCCCACCGCGCTCGGCGAGAAGCTGCGCCGCTGGCTGACGGGCTGATTCCCAACCTTTCAAACACGCGACAGGACGCACGAAGATGGGTTTCAAATGCGGCATCGTCGGTCTGCCCAATGTTGGCAAGTCGACGCTTTTCAATGCGCTCACCCGCACGGCGGCGGCCGAATCGGCGAACTATCCCTTCTGCACGATTGAGCCCAATGTCGGCGAGGTACCTGTGCCTGATCCGCGCCTCGAGGAACTCGCGCGGCTCGGCAAGTCGGCGCAGGTGATCCCGACGCGGCTGAACTTCGTCGACATCGCCGGGTTGGTGCGCGGCGCGTCGAAAGGCGAGGGGCTTGGCAACCAGTTTCTGGCGAACATCCGCGAGATGGACGCGATCGCCTATGTACTTCGCTGCTTCGAGGATGACGATATCGGCCATGTCGAAGGCCGGGTCGACCCGATCGCCGATGCCGAGACGGTCGAGACCGAGCTGATGCTCGCGGACCTGGAAAGCCTGGAGCGGCGCAAGCCTGCGCTGGAAAAGAAGGCGAAGGCGCAGGGGCCCGAGGGCAAGGAGGCCAAGGCCACGCTCGCGCTGATCGACAAGGTGGCGGCGGTTTTGGCCGAGGGACAGCCGGCGCGCCTGGCCGACATCACCGCCGAGGAGCGGCCCGGCTTTCGTATGCTGCAGCTCCTGACGGCCAAGCCGGTTCTGTATGTCTGCAACGTCGACGAGGAGTCGGCGGCGACCGGCAATGCGCTGTCGCGCGATGTCGAGGCCCATGCCGCGAAGGAGGGCGCAGGCGTGGTCGTGATCTCCGCGAAGATCGAAGCCGAACTGGCCCAGCTCGACGATGACGAGCAGGCCGAATACCTGGATGAGCTTGGGCTGGATGAGCCGGGGCTGAACCGGCTGATCCGCGCTGGCTACGACCTGCTGGGGCTCATCACCTTTTTCACCGTCGGGCCGAAGGAGGCGCGCGCCTGGACGGTGCCGCGCGGCACGACCGCACCAAAGGCGGCGGGCACGATCCATACCGATTTTGAAAAGGGCTTCATCCGCGCGGAGACGACCTCATACGAGGATTTCGTCGCATGCGGCGGCGAGGCGCGCGCGAAGGAAGCCGGCAAGATGCGTCTCGAAGGCAAGGAGTACGTCGTCCATGACGGCGACGTGATGCATTTCCGCTTCGCGACCTAAAGCGCGATCCGAAAAGTGGGAACCGGTTTTCGGAATAATCGCGCGTAGACTCAATCAGATGGAGACGTATGCCGGTTTAATCGGAACGGGTACGGCTCAGGCCGAGACACGGCGCTGTGCTGGATGGGCAACTTGCGCCTCGCGCCCCTTGCTCATCTCCCGGGTTAGCCAGAAGCCCGATGCCAGCAGGAGCGCGCCGCCATAGACCATGCTCATCGCCGGCACCTCGCCGAACACCAGGTAACCAAGGACCGCCGCGACGATCGGCGAGACGATGATGTCAACGAGTGCGTAGCCATTCGCGCTGACCCGCTTCAGCACGATCGAGATCCCGAAATAGGAAAAGCCGGTCGAAACAACGCCGAGGCAGGCGGCCCAGAGCAGGACGGGCAGTTCCATCCCGATCGTGGGGTAGGGGATCATGAGCGTGACCTCCCCGGGCCCGGCAATAAAGAGCATCGGCGAAAGAACGAGCGCGGCGGCCAGCATCGACCAGAAGATGTCGTTGCCGGTCTCCGTTTTGCCCTCGTGGCGCATATAGGTGACCATGGCCGCATATATTGCCCCGTCACCCAGCGCGATCAGGTTTCCCAGCATGTAGCCTTCCGCCAGCGGGTTGGCGACGACAAGTCCCACAATCGCCAGGATGAAGATGAGCACGTAACTCCGCTTCGCGGGCTCGCCGAGGAACGCCCAGGAAAACATGAAAACGAAGAACGGCGCGACGCTCCAGAAGATGACGACGTTGGCGATCGGCGCGAGCGTCATGGCGTAGTTGAACACGCTGATCTGCGTCGCGATCAGCACGCCGATCAACACGGTATCGGTCAGATTGTCCCACGGGAAGAAAAGGCGCTCCTTCGTGGCGAGCGGCAGCGCGAGGCCCAGAAAAACCGCGGCGAACACCAGCGCATAGAAGTTCAGCGTCTGGATCGGAATGGCCCCGTCCGTCAGCTTTACGAAGACGCCGATCGTGGCTTCGGAAACGGTGATGAAAGCCAGAAGAAGAACGGTTGTCATCTTGTGCCCGCTGCGCAGCAATGTCGGGAAACACTTACCCCGCCTGTTGCGGTCTTCACGCGATCACGTCATCAAGTTCCCGCCGCAGCGAGCGCGGCATGACCGGCGCGCGGCCAACGCGCACGATCAAGTCAAGCCGGCGATCGCCGATTCCGAGATAAGAGGCGAACTGTTCCCGGACCTTGGGCACCTCGACCGGCTGATTGACGAAGGCGTGCTTCAGCCCGAGCGCCGTCGCGACAAGCGCGAACCGTTGATAGGCGCGGCCGGCCTCGACCCAGTGCGCCTTGTCATTTTGTTTGGCCGTAAAGACAATGATGGCGGAGGACGAGTTGACCTGCTTGAGGTACTTCTCGCGCTCGGAGTCTGCCGTGAAGACGGAATCGAACACCACCGGGCCAAGCCAGGACGGCATGGTCGGGTTGCCCGTACAGCCCGAGAACAGCCCGTCACGTTTTTCCAGCGCCGCGGTGGAGGAGAACCGGATCCACTCTTTCAGTTCCGCGACGAACGCGGGGTCGCGCACCTGCGCATCACTGCCTGCGGCGACAAATTCGGCGACTTCGCCGATCGGCTCCGCGGCATTCAGGATAATCGCATCGACACCGGGTGTTTCGGCTGCCGCCTGGAGTTGACGCAGTTCCCCGGCGGACAGCGGCTGGCCATCGTATTCACTGCGCGTGCACTGACGCTCGGTGATCGCCTCGAACTCAGGCGTGCGGCGCGTCGGCCCGGCGGCCAGCGCCAGGGACACGTGCGTCTCGCCATCCCGCGCCGTTACCTCCGGAATGGCTTCCAGGCCAAAGGCCGGGGCGGCCTCAATGATGTTCTGCGCCGCGCAGCCCAGGCTGGCGAACAGGTGATGATCGTCCGGATCGACGGCAGGGGTGGCGCGCGAAAAGTCGGGGCGGATCTCGATGCGCTCCTCGGCGATCGCGAAGGTCCATGGCTGGGTGTTGTGGCTGTTCGCCGCCAGCGTGGCGTAGCGCGCGAGTTCGCGGCGCGCCCGCTCCGGAGACACTTCGCCGGTGTCGCTGTGCCGCCACGTCTTCTGCGCGGCTGCGCCGTAAGCGTCGCTGACGCCGCAGGCCGTGAGCCCGCCGCTCGCTATCCCTGCAGTGGCCAGTCCAATCCCGAATTGCCTGCGATTGATCCAGGCCATGCCGTCCTCCCGCCCCGATCAGACACGGAAAGCTCTATCTTGTCTCGTGCGCCCCGGTCAACGTCACGCCGCGAAGCCGCAGCGAATTGGTGATGACCGACACCGAAGACAGGCTCATCGCCGCGGCGGCGATAACTGGCGAAAGCAGGATGCCGAACACCGGATAGAGAACGCCCGCGGCGATCGGCACGCCCAGCGCATTGTAGCCGAAGGCGAAGACGAGGTTCTGCCGGATGTTGCGCATGGTCGTGCGCGCCAGATGCACCGCCCGGACGATCGCGTTGAGGTCGCCGCGCAGGAGCGTCAGCCCGGCGCTCTCGATACTGACATCCGCGCCGGTGCCCATGGCGATGCCGACATCGGCGGCCGCCAGCGCGGGTGCGTCGTTGATGCCGTCGCCGGCCATCGCGACGACCGCCTCGCCTTCGGCCATCTTGCGCACCAGCTCGGTCTTGTCCTGCGGCATGAGTTCGGCGTGGACCTCATCGATGCCCAGCGCCTTGGCGACCGCCTGTGCGGTCTCCTTGTTATCGCCAGTGGCCATGACGATACGCAGGCCAGCATCATGCAGCGCGCGCACGGCTTCGGCGGCGCGCTCCTTGATCGGGTCGGCCACGGCGAGCAGGCCGGCCAGTTCGCCGCCGATGGCGACGAACACGACCGTCTTGCCCTCCGAACGCAGTTTTTCGGCGGTGTTGCCGCCCTGGCCGGCATCCACGTGTTCGGCGTCCATCAGGCTCGGCGTGCCGACGGCCACCGCGCGGCCCTCGACCGTGCCGACGATGCCCTGACCCGTCCGCGCCTCGAAATCCTCGGTGTCGGCGAGTTTCAGGTCGCGTTCCTTCGCCGCTTCTACGAACGCTTCGGCCAACGGATGCTCGCTCGCGCGCTCCAGGCTGGCGGCAAGGCGCAGCAGTTCGTCCTCTCCGATATCGCCCAGCGTGACGAGATCGCTCAGCTTCGGCGCGCCCTCTGTCAGCGTGCCGGTCTTGTCGACGATCAGGGTATCGACCGCGGCGAGCCGCTCCAGCGCCTGCGCCTCGCGCACCAGCACGCCGGACTGCGCGCCGCGCCCGGTCGCCACCATGATCGACATCGGCGTGGCCAGCCCCAGCGCGCAGGGGCAGGCGATGATGAGCACCGACACGGCGGCCACCAGCGCATAGGCCATCGCCGGCGGCGGGCCGAAGATCGACCAGGCGATGAAGGCGATGATCGCGACGCCCACGACGGCCGGCACGAAATACGCCGCGACCTTGTCCACCAGACGCTGGATCGGCGCGCGGCTGCGCTGAGCCTGCGCAACCATCTCGACGATATTCGACAGCATCGTGTCGCTGCCGACGCGCTCGGCCCGAATGATGAAGCTGCCGGTAGCGTTGAGCGTGCCGCCTGTTACTGCGTCGCCCTCCGTCTTCTCGACCGCAACTGGCTCGCCGGTCAGCATCGACTCGTCCACGCTGGAGCGGCCGTCCTCGACCACACCGTCTACGGGGATCGACTCGCCGGGGCGCACCCGCAGCCGGTCGCCGACATGCACCTGTTCCAGCGGCACGTCCTCTTCCGTGCCGTCCTCGGCCACCCGCCGTGCCATCTTCGGTGCCAGATCGAGCAACTGCCGGACCGCTGAGCCGGTCTTCTCTCGCGCGCGCAGTTCCATCACCTGCCCGGCGAGCACGAGCACCACGATCATCGCCGCGGCTTCGAAATAGACGCCGACGGAGCCATCAGGTGCGCGGAAGGTGTCCGGGAAGATGCCCGGCGCGATCGTCGCGACGACGCTGTAGCCGTAGGCCGCGCCGACGCCCAGCCCGATCAGCGTCCACATGTTGGGGCGCATGTTCTGGAACGAGGCGACGCAGCGTACGAAGAACGGCCAGCCCGACCAGAGCACCACCGGCGTCGCCAGCGCCAGTTCCGCCCAGCGCGCGATGTCCTCACCGATCCACTGCTTGACCGGCAGGCCGAGCATCGGCCCCATCGCCAGGATCAGCACGGGCACGCTCAAGCCCGCGCCGACGATCAGCCGACGGGTAAAATCGACAAGTTCCGGGTCCGGGCCGGACGGCGCGGCGGCCGGGCTCATCGGCTCCAGCGCCATGCCGCAGATTGGGCAGGTGCCCTGGCCCTCCTGCACGATTTCCGGGTCCATCGGGCAGGTGTAGAGCGTGCCGGGCGGCGCGGGTTCCGGCTCGCCCTGTTCGCTCAGATATTTCTCGGGATCGGCGGCGAACTTGTCGCGGCAGCCCTCGCTGCAGAAGTAATAGGTCTCGCCCTCGTAGTCGGTGCTGATTGTGTCCGGGCCGGGCGTGACCTGCATCCCGCAGACCGGGTCGGTGACTTCAACACGCGCAACATCTTCGCTGTGGCAGTCTTGCGCTGCCACCGCATTTTTCACGTCCTGCATGGTTCACTTCCGCGATTAGGCCGTATATTTAGCGATACGACTGGAAAACGTCGGTCCGGCCGTCCGCATCGAAGGAGAGCACGTCATAGGCTTCAGTCCGGTCGCCGACCTCCATGCCCGGCGAGCCGATCGGCATACCTGGCACCGACAGGCCCTTGACGTCCGGGCGCTGCGAAAGCAAACGCTTGATGTCGCTGGCCGGCACATGCCCCTCGACCACGTAGCCTCCGACGGTGGCCGTGTGGCAGGAGTCCAGGTCCTTCGGAACGCCGGCCATCCGCTTGACGCCCCACATCTTGCGCGTTTCGGTGATCTTCACTTCAAAGCCCGCCTCACGGAGGTGATCTGCCCACTTCGTGCAGCAGCCGCACTGCGGGTGCCTGGTCATCTCCACGACCGGCAGGCTGCGCGCGTGCGTGCCCTGATCGGACGCTTTCACTGGGGCAAGCGGTATCAGCGCTGTCGCCAGAAGAATCATCATCGCCGTGAGAAGTTTCATGAGTTGCCCTCTTGCTGGTGGCCGTTATGTGTGAATTTGGTGCTTCCAGCCACTGGAAGGTCAAGCGGGCGGGCCGTGTGTCGGCGTTAACCATCCGGGCTGCGTGTCTGCGGCATTTGATTAAAGTATGGTTAATCTGTCAGCGAAGATGCGAAGGGGCTGTCGATGGCGCGGACGCCGGAGGATCAGGAGCGGGACGATCCCTTACCGGCCGCGGGGCTAATCCGCGCGTTGCGTGAGGATGAGGTTCAAGACACGCTGGATCATATGCAGGAAGCAACCGGACTGGCGCGCGAGCGCGTGATCGCCGAGGCCGTCACCTTCGCGGGGCGAAACCGCGCGGCGTTTCTTTCTCACTTGCGTGGCAGGCCGCCGGTCGGGATTGCGGAACAGCGGGCACCGTCTCGTGCGCGCCGGCTCATCGCCGAGAGCGGCGTCGAGATCCTGGTGGCGGGCATGTTCCTGTTGGGCGCGGCGCTGGCGGCGCTTCAGATGCTGCTGGGCTAGAGACGGGGAAGTGGGGTCATGCGGGCGCTAATCGTTGTTGTCAGCCTCGGCGCGCTCTGGGACGGCTATACCAGTTTTTACGGGATTGCGGAGTTCTACGACCTCGTCATGGGCGAAAGCGAGCCGATGCGTTTCGTGTTCGCCGGAGTCGCCGCGGTGACGATCGTCGGGTTCATGGTGGCGACGCGGCTGATCTGGAGCGGGACGGAAACCGACAATACCATCAGCATCCTTCTCAAGGTTGCCTGGGTCGTCTGTTTCGCGATCGATCTTTATACGTCGTTCATCGGGACGCGGGATTTCGTCTTCGACGGCATGGCAGGCGGCCGCGCGAACGTCTTCGGCCTGCTGATTTTCAGCTTTCTCGTGACGTCGTCCTCGGTGCTGCTGTCGCAGCTCATCACCGGAAAGGGCATTCGCAAGCGGTACCTCTACTAGAAGCGCGATCCGAAAAGTGGTTGCCGGTTTTCGGTAATATCGCGCGACGAATCAGGGGACCAGCCAGCGGCCCTGCCACGCCCCCTCCCGCCACACGAACTCCGCACGGCGATGGCCCTGATGGGCCAGATACAGCCACTCGATGCGCGTGACCTCCGCCACGATGACGGCGAAATGGTCCGCGCCGTCGTTGCTGTCTTCCCTGGAAAACGGTACCTCGCGCGGATCGGTGACGGTTTCGCCCGGCCCGTGCATCACCTGATAGCAGATCCGGCTGAAATCGCGGGTCGCAGCCCAAGCCTCGCGGGCCAGTCCATCCTCGATGTGGATACTGAGCCGGCAGTCGATCCGCAGCTGGATTTTCTGGCGCGGATCGTAGACCAGAACGGCCCCGGCCGGGTCCGCTTCGATCTCCGCCACCTTGTGCGAGCGCCTGTCGGTGTGAAACCCCAGCCGCCCCGCCTCACGGTCGGATGCCCGCAGCACGACAGTGCGCAGGTTCGGCGGGCCATCCCCGTTCGTCGCGAGCACGGGCGTATGCGCCGGTGCTTTGCGATCCTTCGCGCCGCGCCCCAGCAGGTCCCAGGCTGCGCGCAGGGTTGCATCAAGATCATTATAAAATTCGGGTAAATCCGGTTCGCTCACGTTGACCCCGCTTCCTTTGACGTCCCCTTCATAGCCAGTCCTGGAGGATCGGGATCAGCGGCAAATCCGCCGGGGGCATGTCATAGTCGCGCAACCGCGCCGCGCGCACCCATTTCAGCGCCTGGAACTCCAGCGGCTCCGGCTCGCCCTCCCAGGTGCGGGAGATGTAGAGCGGCATCAACAGGTGGAAGTCGTCATAGGTGTGGCTGGCGAAGGTTAGCGGCGCGAGGCAGCGGTTGGGCATCACGATGCCAAGCTCCTCTTTCAGCTCGCGGATCAGCGCGGCTTCCGGCGTCTCGTCCGGCTCGACCTTGCCGCCGGGGAACTCCCACAGCCCGGCCATCTTGCGCCCCTCCGGGCGCTGCGCGAGCAGCACCCGATTGTCTTCGTCGATCAGCGCACAAGCAACGACCAGCTTAATCTCCTTGGCCGGGGCCGTGTCCATGGTCGTTCGCCCGCTCAACTCCGGTAATCCGCGTTGATGTCGATATAGCCGTGCGTAAGGTCCGTGCTCCATACGGTTGCCGCGCCATGGCCGCCGAGCCCGGCATATACCCGGATCAAAAGCTCGTCGCGCTTCATGTAGGCCGCCGCCTCGGCTTCGTCATAGTCAGGATGCACCTCGCCGCCGGCCGCGACCGGGACCTCGCCGAACCAGATCGCCAGTTCATCCGGGTCAACTTCCACACCGGCCTTGCCGATCGCCATGACGATCCGGCCCCAGTTCGGGTCTTCCCCGGCAAGCGCGGTCTTCACCAGCGGCGAATTGGCGATGGAAAACGCGATGGTCTGCGCGTCGGCGTCGGTATGCGTGCCGTCCACACGGACCGTGACGAACTTGGTCAGCCCTTCCCCGTCCTTGACGACCTGGTGCGCCAGATCGATCGTGAGTTCATCGAGCGCGAGACGGAAGCCGTCCAGCTTCGGATCGTGCGGATCGGCGATTTGCGCAGCGCCCCGGCTGCCCGCTGTACCAGTGGCAAAGAGCAGGACCGTATCGCTGGTCGAGGTGTCGCTGTCTACCGTGATGCGGTTGAAGCTCTGTGCCACGGTATCCGCGCACAGGGACTGCACCGTGTCGCGGGACAGGGGGGCGTCCGTGAACACGAAGGCGAGCATCGTCGCCATGTTCGGCGCGATCATGCCCGAGCCCTTGGCGATGCCGTTGATCGTGATCTCGACGCCGTCGATCTCGGTCGTGCGCGACGCCAGCTTGGGGAAGGTGTCGGTGGTCATGATCGCGCGGGCGGCGTCTTCCCATGCGTCGGGCCGCACCGCGTCATGAAGGCCGCGCAGCGTGTCCGCGAAGGTCGAGACTTCAAGTGGCTCGCCGATCACGCCGGTCGAGGCCAGAAACACGTCCTCCGGCGCGCAGCCTTCACTCTCCGCGGCGATCTGCGCGGTGAGATGAACCGCATCCACGCCCCGCCGACCTGTGAAAGCATTGGCGTTTCCCGAGTTGACAACGAGAGCGCGTGCGCTCCGCACCTCGCCCAGACGCTCGCGGCACCAGGTGACGGCCGGCGAAGGCGTCCGCGACGTTGTCAGTGCGCCGCCGACTTCTGCACCTTGCGCGAAGCGCACCAGCAAAAGGTCCTTGCGGTCCCTGTAGCGGATGCCGGCCTCCGCCGCCGCAAGTGTCACGCCGCCGACTTCGGGCAGCGCGGGCAGCGACGGCGGAGCAAACGGCGATAATCCGGTCATTGGGCCTGAGCGCCGCCCTGCGGGTCAGGCGCCGGCTGCATGTTACCGGGCCGGGCCGGCTGGGCCGCTTCCTTCAGGCTTTCATCGAGGATCTCGATATTCGCCGAATCGCGGAGTTCCGCCATGCGGGTCTGGAGACGCTGCGTGACGAGAGCGGATTTCAGGCGTTCCTTGATGTCGGCGAATTTCGGTGGCTGGCTTTCGCGCTTGTCCTCGACCTTGATCACATGCCAGCCGAATTGCGTCTGCACCGGCTCGGAGATCTCACCTGTCTCCATGGCAAAAGCGGTCTCGGCAAACGGCGTTACCATCTGCTCACGCGTGAAATAGCCGAGATCGCCGCCATTGCTGCCGGTCGGACCGGTCGATTCGGTCTTGGCCAGTTCGGCAAAGTCGGCCCCATCGGCCAGCTTCTGGATCACCGCTTTGGCCTCCTCCTCGGTTTCCACGAGGATGTGCCGGGCCTTGATTTCCTCTTCCGGCTCGGCGCTGCCGACGCGCTCGTCATACAGCTTCCTGGCCGCGTCGTCGGTGATGTTGCCCCGGATCTCGCGCTGGAAGAAGATGTCGCGCAGCGCGCGCATCTCATAATACCGCGCGAGCTGTTGATAATCCTGCGTTCCCGTCAGTCCAGCCTCGCGGGCGGCGTCTGCCATCAGGTTGAGCTGGACCACATGACGAAACACCATGCCCTCATGCGCCCGCTCGGGCACCTGGGCCAGATACTGGCCAAGCTCGTCTTTTGCGAGTGAGAGCTGGGCGGCTGTCACGGGCTCGCCGTTGATGCGGGCGACCACCTTATCCGGGTAGGCATCTTCGCTGGCCCCTGCTGATTGATCCTGGGCCACGCTCTGCGAAGCGACCACGGCGCCGCCGATCACGACGGTCAGAGCGGCACCGAACAAGAAAGACAATAAACGATCAGTCACTGACTCCACCTCGATTTCAAGGGTGTTCCAAGCGCAAGCGTTTCGCGGGAGATGGGCGGATCAGCCATGGGCGTCAACCTGGCTCGCCGCGTGCGATGCATGAACTGCCTCCGGGGATGACCCCGGCGAACACGCCTTGTATCGCTTTGACAAGCAGGATGCAAAGCCCGCGAAAGAACCGGCATGGACGGGGCATTGACGTCCAGCCTCCGCGTTGACAGGGACGATCCCCCGGCTTATTTCCAAAAGTGTCTCAGGGTGCGCCAGTGCTCAGGGCATATCGATAACGGCATTGACAGCGTAGCGCGTTGCAACGACGGCTGTTGACATACCGCCCAGGCGATCGAGGATGAGCGCGCGCTCGGCGCGCTGAAGGTTGTCCCGGGCGGCATCGCCGCCACGTGTGCTGCCGTTCAAACAGGAAGGCGTTAGATTATGGTGTCGTTGGGTGCGATCGCCGGCAGGCTGTTCGGGACCGCGAATGATCGCAAGCTGAAGAAATACACACCCCGGGTTGAGGCGATCAATGCCCTCGAGCCGGAGCTGGAGCAGCTTTCAGACGACGAGCTTCGCGCGCGAACCGACGCTTTCCGGGAGCGGCTTTCGAACGGCGCCAAGCTGGACGATCTTCTCGTGCCCGCCTTCGCGACCGTGCGTGAAGCAGCCAAGCGCACACTTCATCAGCGCCATTTCGACGTGCAGCTCATCGGCGGCATGGTGCTCCACGAGGGCGACATCGCCGAGATGAAAACGGGTGAGGGCAAGACGCTGGTCGCCACGCTGCCGGTCTATCTCAACGCTCTTACAGGGCGGGGCGTGCATGTGGTGACCGTCAACGACTACCTCGCCAGCCGCGACGCCGAATGGATGGGCGCGATCTATCGTTTTCTGGGGCTCGCGGTCGGCTGCATCACCCACGACATGAGCGATGAGCAGCGTATGCAGGCCTACGGCTGCGACGTCACCTACGGCACCAACAACGAGTTCGGCTTCGACTATCTCCGTGACAACATGAAGTACTCGACCTCGGAGATGGTCCAGTTCGGCGGACGGCCGTGGGAGCTTGCCGGGCATTACTTCGCCATCGTGGACGAGGTCGACTCGATCCTGATCGACGAGGCCCGTACGCCGCTGATTATCTCCGGCCCGGTCGAGGACCGCACCGAGCTTTACACCGCCGTCGACGCCATCATCCCCCAGCTTGACGAGGATGACTACGAACTCGATGAGAAGATGCGCCAGGTCACGCTGACCGAGAAGGGCAACGAGCACGCCGAGCAGCTGCTGAAGCAGGAAGGGCTGATCAAGGAAGACGGCTCGATGTATGACGTCGAGAACGTCACGCTCGTGCATCACGTCAACCAGGCGCTCAAGGCCCATACGCTGTTCCTGCGCGACCGGGACTACATCGTCAAGAACGGCCAGGTCGTCATCATCGACGAGTTCACCGGCCGCATGATGGAAGGAAGGCGCTATTCCGAAGGGCTGCACCAGGCGCTGGAAGCCAAGGAAGGCGTGAAGATCCAGCCGGAGAACGTTACGCTCGCCTCGATCACCTTCCAGAACTATTTCCGGCTGTATGACAAGCTCAGCGGCATGACCGGTACGGCGGTGACCGAGGCCGCCGAGTTCGCCGACATCTACGGGCTGGGCGTGACCGAGGTGCCGACCAACAAGCCGATGATCCGCGCGGACCACCACGACGAGGTCTACCGGAGCTTCGAGGAGAAGATCGACGCGATCATCGAGGACATCAAGGACTGCCGCGAGCGCGGCCAGCCGATGCTGGTGGGCACGACCTCGATCGAAAAGTCGGAGATGCTGGCCGCGCGCCTGAAGAAGATGAAGGTCCCGCACCAGGTTCTGAACGCGCGCTATCACGAGCAAGAGGCTTACATCATCTCGCAGGCGGGCGTGCCCGGCGCCATCACGATCGCCACCAACATGGCCGGCCGCGGTACCGACATCCAGCTCGGCGGTAACCCCGACATGCGGATTCAAATGTGGCTGAACGAGCAGCACGAGAAGGGCCGGGAGCCGAGCGAAGAGCAGATCGAGGCGCAGCGCGAAAAGATTGCCGCGGACGTCGAGGAGAAGAAGCAGAAGGCGCTGGAAGCCGGCGGCCTTTACGTGATGGGCACCGAGCGCCACGAGTCCCGGCGTATCGACAACCAGCTACGCGGCCGTTCGGGGCGTCAGGGCGACCCGGGAGCGTCGAAGTTCTATCTCTCGCTCGAAGATGATCTCATGCGCATCTTCGGCTCCGACCGCATGGATAGCATGCTGCAGAAGCTCGGCCTGGAAGAGGGCGAGGCGATTGTCCACCCTTGGATCAACAAGGCGCTGGAGCGCGCGCAGTCCAAGGTCGAGGCGCGCAACTTCGACGCGCGCAAGAACATCCT